>NZ_JBITVD010000009.1:0-121807 GCF_044542805.1 Acidovorax sp. NPDC077693
CGATGATAGTGCGGGTTCCCGTGTGAAAGTAGGTCATCGTCAGGCTCTTACAGCCCAGAAAACCCCAGTCAGTCATGACTGGGGTTTTTTGCTTTGCGCGATCCGAAAGATGGGATTGCTTGGAACCGGTCGATGTCCGGTGAGTTGCTAGACGGTTTCGCCACCAAGCCGCTTTGCCCTCCTAAGCCGTGGCTTTTGAGCAATACACCGCCTCGCCCAGACTAGATCGACAGCCTTCTACCCTGCTCGAAAACCAGCAGCTCCCCCTTGCCGAACGCTGTCCATTCTTCGTTCGTCGTCAGCGGGCTCGTCACGATCACTGCCACCTCGTCCCGCTCGTCCGTCTCGCGGGAAAAATCCAGCCGCACGTCCTCGTCGCTCAGCTGCGCCTCGCCGAACGGGTGCCGGCGCTCGATGTAATAAAGGCTGGTCGACGCATGGCTCCACAGGGCCTGGCCGTTGGAGAGCAAAAAGTTGAAAGTGCCGTGCGGGCTGATGCGCGCCGCCAGTTCCTTGAGGGTCAGGGTGAGCTCCCGCACGGTGGGAACACTGGCGTGCGACTTGGCGAGCTCCTGCATGATCCAACAGAAGGCATGTTCACTGTCGGTGTCTCCCACCGGCCGGAAATGCGAATGCAGCCGGGGCCGAAAATCCTTGAGGTCGCCGTTGTGCGCAAACACCCAGTAGCGGCCCCACAGTTCGCGCACGAAGGGGTGGCAGTTCTGCAGGCTCACCACGCCCTGCGTGGCCTTGCGGATGTGGGCGATGACGTTGCGGCTCTTGATGGGGTAGCGCCGGATCAGCTCGGCCACCGGGGAATCCACGGCGGGCAGGTGGTCCACGAAGTGCCTGAGGCCCTTGTCCTCGAAGAACGCGATCCCCCAGCCGTCGCTGTGGTGGTCGGTCTTGCCGCCGCGCTGTGCGAAACCTGTGAAGCTGAAGGTCACGTCCGTCGGGACGTTGCAGTTCATGCCGAGCAATTGGCACATGACTTGATTTCCATTTCGGCAATGTTCCTGAAAGTGTGGCCGGGCCTACGGAGGCCCGGCACTGTGCCACGCAGGCGGCAGAGGTGGCGGTCCTGCCAGCCACCCCATTTATAGCGCTCCAGGGTGCGCCCCGGAGCGTCTGCCCGCTGATCAGGGTTCAAACATGCGTGGGCGAGGGGGCAGCGCCTGGTCCAGACCGCGCACACCCGCTGCAGGGCCGGGGTGGCTGCTACTCCCACGTGGCACACCCGCCAGTGTGTTCCCGATGCGATCGACAGGCCGTGGCCGTTCAAACAGCCCCTGCGGAGTCCGACTTGGCTGGCGCTTCCTTCAATTGCCAGGCAGCGACCAGCGCCAGACCGCACAGCAAGGTCAGCATCAGAAACGTCTCGCCGAATGCCGCGATGCGCGCCGGGTTGCTGGCCCCCGCGGCCAGCGCTGCGCCATGCGCGCCGAGCCGCCATTCGAGCACGATGCCGCACAGGCTCACCCCGGCAGCGCCGCCCAGCATGCGCAAAAAGCCGATGCTGCTGGAGCCTTGTGAGATCAGCGATTTGTCGAGGGGCCGCATCGAGCCCAGGTTGAGCGACGGCAGGATGAACCCCAGGCCGATACGCCCCAGAATCGCCAGCGCCACCAGAATCCACAGTGACACCCCCAGGCCCACGAACACCATCAGCCCGAACGACAGGGCCAACAGCGCCAGACCGATGCTCACGAGCAGATGGGTGGGTTGCCGGTCAGCCAGGCGGCCCACGAAGGCAATGGTGGCGGCCAGCACAAAGCCTGCCGGCAGCATCAGCGTGCCCACATGCGATGCCGACAGCTCCAGGCCAAGTTGCATGAACACGGGCAGGAGATAGGTGGAGCCGAAGAGGGCGGTGCCGTAGATGAACGCCACCACGCTGCCCATCGCGAACTGCCGGTATTGGAACAGGCGCAGGTCCATCAACGGCTTTCGACCCTGCTGCAACTGCCGGCGTTGCCACGCGATGAAAAGCCCGACCGACACGGCGGCACCCAGCAGCAGGGCGCCGGCCTCGGCCACGGAGCCGCCGTGCAGCGACACCAGCCCGTTGAGCAGGCACAGCGTGCCCACGGTGCCGAGCAGCAGGCCGCGCCAGTCCAGCGCCTGCCCCTGCCGGTTGGCCTCGACCCCGCCCGGTGCGGTGACGGGCACGTATTTGTAGGCCAGCGCGATGGACGCCAGGCACAGCGGCACCACCATGAAGAAGATGGAGCGCCATCCGAACCAGTCCACCAGCAGCCCGCCGATGCTGGGCCCGATCGCCGGGGCCAGCACCACGCCCATGCCGAAGATGCCGCTCGCGCGGCCCTGCTCGTGCGGCTTGAAGGCGTACAGGATGATGACGGCCGGTATGGGCTGCACCACGCCGGCCGCCAGGCCCTCGGCCACACGGGCGACCAGCACCAGACCGAAGTCGCGCGCCAGGCCCCCGCCGATGCCGCCGGCCAGCAGCAGCAGCATCGCGCCCACATACGTGGCACGGTAGCCATAGCGCGACAGCAGCCACGGCGTGGTGAGCATGGAGACGGTGGTGGCGACCATGAACCCCGAGGTCACCCACTGCGCCCGCTCCTGGCCCAGCGTGAAGTAGTGGCTCATGTCCGGGATGGCCACGTTCACGATGGTGGACGACATGATCGATGCCATCGTGCCCACCATGACGGACAGCAGCACCAGCCAGCGGTAGCGCTCTCCGTAGCGTTCACGCAGTACGGCCAGGGAACCGGAGGTCTGGGAGTTGTTCATGGGCTGTTCGGTGCAATGGGGCCGGCGGCGCGACGGCGGATGGGCGGACGGCGTGGTGAACGCTAGGGCGGGCCGGTGATGTGGTCACCGCGTCTATGGTGCCGCGCAGGCGGCCATCAAGGCAACCGGTACCACGGGCCCGGCCCGGGCCACGGAGTGTGCAGGCCGGCCAGGGCACGCGGATGCGCTGGCGGGGCACCGCACCGTCAGGCTGCACCCGCCCCGGGTGGTGCGGCGATGCCGCCCGTCCCGTCACGGGTGCGACCCAACTGCCAACGCAGCCGGATGGCGCCATGTCAGGTCCGCTCGGACCAGAGCTTGCCGCCCGTGGCCCAGTTCTCGCGCTTGATGTCGGTGATCAGGATGTCCACCGATTCGGGCGAGCCGCCCAGCACCTCGACGGAGACGCGGGTGATCTCTTCCACCAGCTTGCGCTTTTGTTCGACCGTGCGGCCTTCCATCATTTCAACGTGGTACGTCGGCATATCTGATTCCTTGTAGGCATTAAAAAGAAGAACTGCTGTTCAACGCTGAGCAGCGGCAAGCGCCAAATCATATCGGCGGGTTGGGCGGTACACCCGGCGCTGCCACGCCATCGGCTGCTGCGGGTGCGCCGCAGGCAGGACAGATGCAGGCCCGCTCGCGTTGATCGGCCGGCACACGGGCCAACGCTGCACGGTCGATGGTCTGGGCCATGCACCAGCAACTCTCGGGCGCGCGCCCCGCCGCGATGGCGCAGCCGTTGGGCTGGCCGCACAAGGGGCAGTGGGAGGTGTCGGGGTCCGAGGGGTGGGGCATGGCAGCGCAGGTGGGCCGCCTGTGGGGCGGCGCCCGCGGGCCAGTGTACGGCGGGTGCCCGCTGTGTGCCCGCCGCGGGTTATCCCGCTGACCGGGTCTGGCGCGGGCGCAGCGGGCGGCGCGCATGACCCGTTCTCGCTGCCTGCCAACCCCGCCGCGTGCCCTGTGCGCGCTTGCACTGCGATGGGTATAAGAAAAAATAGCTGCTACCGCTTGATGGACAAGCGCTAATAGCTATATTTTTGATAGCATTTGGGCTGCGATGTGTCAGCAGCCGATTGCACGCATCGGATCAGCACAGATCAGTACAGCCTTCCCAGGTCAGCCAGCCTGCAGAGGGGGCAGCTGCCTCGGGGAGGCCGTCACGCCTGCCCACTCATCAGGCCTGCGCGGCCTTGAGCTTCAGGCGCCAGGCGTGCAGCAGGGGCTCGGTGTAGCCGCTGGGCTGCGCCTGGCCCTGGAAGACCAGGTCGCAAGCCGCCTTGTACGCCATGCTGGTGTCGAAGTGGCCGGCCATCGGCTGGTACAGCGCGTCGCCCGCATTCTGGCCGTCCACCACCGCCGCCATGCGTTCGAAGGTCTCGCGCACCTGCGCTTCGGTCACCACGCCGTGCAGCAGCCAGTTGGCCATGTGCTGGCTGCTGATGCGCAGCGTGGCGCGGTCTTCCATCAGGCCCACGTTGTGGATGTCGGGCACCTTGGAGCAGCCCACGCCCTGGTCCACCCAGCGCACCACGTAGCCCAGGATGCCCTGGGCGTTGTTGTCCAGCTCCTGCTGCTTCTCGGCATCGCTCCAGTTGGGCGCGGCGGCCACGGGCACGGTCAGCAGGCCGGTCAGCAGGTTGTCGCGCTCGGCGTTGGCGTCGGTCTTTTCCAGCTCGATCTGGATGTCGCTCACCTTGACCTGGTGATAGTGCAGCGCGTGCAGCGTGGCACCCGTCGGGCTGGGCACCCAGGCGGTGTTGGCGCCGGCCTTGGGGTGGGCGATCTTTTGCTTGAGCATCTCGGCCATCAGGTCGGGCATGGCCCACATGCCCTTGCCGATCTGCGCCTTGCCGCGCAGTCCGCACGACAGGCCCACGAGCACGTTGTTCTTCTCGTACGACTGGATCCAGGCGCTGGTCTTCATGTCGCCCTTGCGCACCATGGGGCCGGCGTGCATGGCGGTGTGCATCTCGTCGCCGGTGCGGTCCAGGAAGCCGGTGTTGATGAAGGCCACGCGGGCCGACGCGGCGGCGATGCAGGCCTTCAGGTTGACGGACGTGCGGCGCTCCTCGTCCATGATGCCCAGCTTCACGGTGTTGGCGGGCAGGCCCAGCAGTTGCTCCACGCGGCCGAACAGGTCGCTCGCAAAGCCCACTTCGGCGGGGCCGTGCATCTTGGGCTTGACGATGTAGACGCTGCCCTTGCGGGAGTTGCGGATGCCGTCTTTGCCGTGCCCTTGCAGGTCGTGCAGCGCGATGGCAGTGGTCACGACCGCGTCCATGATGCCTTCAGGGATCTCGCGCACCTGGCCCTGCGCGTCGGTCCACAGGATGGCCGGGTTGGTCATCAGGTGGCCCACGTTGCGCAGGAACATGAGCGAGCGGCCATGCAGGCGCACTTCGCCACCGGCCGGGCCGGTATAGACGCGGTCGGGGTTCAGTCCGCGCGTGATGGTCTTGCCGCCCTTGGCGACCTGCTCGGTCAGCGTGGCCTGGATGATGCCCAGCCAGTTGCTGTAGCCCAGCACCTTGTCCTCGGCGTCCACAGCGGCCACGGAGTCTTCCAGGTCCAGGATGGTGGACAGGGCCGCTTCCAGCACCAGGTCGCTCACGCCCGCGGCATCGGTCTGGCCGATGGGCGTTGCGCGGTCGATCTGGATATCGAGGTGCAGGCCGTTGTGCTGCAGCAGCACCGACTTGGGCGCGGCGGCATCGCCCTGGTAGCCCTTGAACTGCGATGCGTCCTTCAGGCCCGTCGTGGAGCCGTTGGCAAGAGACACCACCAGCTGGCCGCCTTCGACCTTGTAGCCGGTCGAATCCTTGTGCGAGCCGCTGGCCAGGGGCGCCGTGTCGTCCAGCACCTGGCGCGCGAACGCGATCACCTTGGCGCCGCGCACTGGGTTGTAGCCCTTGCCCTTTTCGGCACCGCCTTCGTCACTGATGGCGTC
This sequence comes from Acidovorax sp. NPDC077693, assembly GCF_044542805.1. Lineage (NCBI taxonomy): Bacteria > Pseudomonadati > Pseudomonadota > Betaproteobacteria > Burkholderiales > Comamonadaceae > Acidovorax > Acidovorax sp. NPDC077693. The sequence continues at coordinate 5,714 of NZ_JBITVD010000009.1, forward strand.
CGTGCCGTACAGCGCGTCGTAAAGGCTGCCCCAGCGGGCGTTGGCGGCATTCAGCGCGTAGCGGGCGTTCAGGATGGGCACCACCAGTTGCGGGCCGGCCTGGGTGGCCAGCTCGTCGTCCACATTGGCCGTGGTGGCCTTGACGTCGGCGGGCTGGGGCACCAGGTAGCCGATCTTTTCCAGGAAGCCGCGGTAGGCCACCATGTCCTTGATGGGGCCGGGGTTGGCCTTGTGCCAGGTGTCGAGCTCGGTCTGCAGGCGGTCGCGCTCGGCCAGCAGGGCGATGTTGCGCGGGGCCAGGTCGGCCACGATGGCGTCAAAACCCTTCCAGAACGCGCCGGCATCGACACCCGTGCCGGGCAGCACCTTGTCGTCGACAAAGCGGTACAGGGAGGTGGCCACTTGCAGGCCGTGGACGGTGGTGCGGTCGGTCATGGGAGAGCCTTGAAGGATGGATGAAATGGGAGGAACAAAAAAAACGGAGCCGCCCGCAGCGCGGGCCATGGGCACACTGTATTGCAAATGTTTGCCCACATAAATATGCAGAAAAGCTGGAAACCAGTGACTTTTACGCAAAGGTGGAGGGCTTGTTCACCCGGGTGCAGAGCGCGCAATTACTATAAAAATAATAGCTGCCAGCGCTGGATAGGTAAGCGACAGGGGCCTCTTTCGGTCATATTTCCGGCCCGGATCCTCCTGCCGACACCCGGGAGGGCGCGCGCCCGTTGTCCCCATAATCACCGCCCATGGACAAACTCAAGGCCTTCGAATCCTTTGTCTCGGTGGCCACGCGCGGCAGCCTCACGGCAGCGGCCAAGGCCGAGGGCGTGGCGCCCGCCATCATGGGGCGGAGGCTCGACGCGCTCGAAGAGCACCTGGGCGTCAAGCTCCTGGTGCGCACCACGCGCCGCATCAGCCTCACGCACGAAGGCAGCGCGTTTCTGGAAGACTGCCAGCGCCTGCTGTCCGACGTGGCCAATGCCGAGGCCAGCGTGTCCGAAGGCGGGGTCAAGGCCACGGGCCACCTGCGCATCACCGCGCCCGCGGGCTTTGGCCGCCGCCACGTCGCGCCGCTGGTGCCGCGGTTTCGCTCGGCGCACCCGGACGTGACCATCTCGCTGAACCTCAGCGACCGTGTGGTGGACCTGGCCGGCGAGGGTTTCGACTGCGCCGTGCGCGTGGGCGACCTGCCCGACTCGTCGCTGGTGAGCGTGCGCATCGCCGACAACCGCCGCCTGTGCGTGGCCACGCCGGAATACCTGGCGCGGCGCGGCACCCCGCGCGCGCCGGCAGAACTCGTGCAGCACGACTGCCTCACGCTGTCGAGCGACGCCTCGCAGACGCGCGGCTGGGCGTTTCGCGTGCCTCTGGGTGACGATGGTGGCACCGAGGTCATGCACCTCAAGCCCGGCGGGCCGCTCGACTGCTCCGACGGCCAGGTGCTGCACGACTGGTGCCTGGGCGGCTGGGGCATCGCCTGGCGCAGCACCTGGGAGGTCGAGGCCGAGATCGCCGCGGGCCGCCTGGTCGCGGTGCTGGAGGACTTCGCCGCGCCGCCCAACGGCATCTACGTGGTGTTCCCCCAGCGCAAGCACCTGCCGCTGCGCGTGCGGCTGTGGATCGACTTCCTGAAACACCAGTACGCACAACCTGCGTTCTGGAAAGGCGCATGAGTCCCCCGGAACCGCTGCACGCCGTCCTCCGACGCGAAGCGGCGTGCCTACGGGCGCCAAGCCGGCTCCACGTTGGCGCTGGCCTGGGCGCGCCTCGTTCGTCGGCCCGCTCCGGGCGGCATGTGGCACTGATGGGCCGCCCCGTGGCAGACTGCGCACTCCATGTCCGACCCCACCCTCCTGGTCGCTGACGACCACCCCCTGTTCCGCGCGGCCGTGCTGCACGTTCTGCGCGAGCGCCTGCCGCAGTTCCGCACGCTCGAGGCGGCCAGCGCGGCCACGCTGGGGACCGCGCTGCAGGACCATCCCGAGGTCGAACTGGTGCTGCTGGACCTGAGCATGCCCGGCGCCCGCGGCTTCTCGTCGCTGCTGCATGTGCGCGGCGAGTACCCCGAGTTGCCGGTGGTGATCATCTCCTCCAACGACCACCCGCGCGTCATCCGCCGCGCGCAGCAGTTCGGCGCGGCGGGCTTCATCCCCAAGTCCGCACCGGCCGAGTCCATGGGCGAGGCCATCGAGGCCGTGCTCGACGGCGGCAGCTGGTTCCCCCCCATGGCGGCCGAGCGGTCGGAGGCCGACGCCGAGCTGGCCGCACGGCTGGCGCAGCTCACACCCCAGCAGTTCCGGGTGCTGCTGTGCCTGGCGGACGGGCTGCTCAACAAGCAGATCGCCGCTGCGCTGGGCCTGGCGGAAAACACGGTGAAGGTGCACGTCACGGCCATCCTGAAGAAGCTCGCGTGCTACAGCCGCACGCAGGCGGCGGTGCTGGTCAAAAGCCTGGAGGCGGACGAGGGCGGGGCGGGGTAAAACGAATTGCGCGATGTGCGCTGCGTGGGGGGAGAATGGTCTCTGGCGCTTGCCTCGCAAGCGCTGGCAGCTATCAAATCTGAATATGTGAATGCGCACCGGGGCCATGCATCCGTGCAGACCGGGCCCGCCGAAGCCCGCTGCCTCATGACCCCGCTATTTCTCCCGCAGCCTGAGCAAGGTCTGGCTCACCAACGCCCGCAGCGCCGGCGCCCGCACCGGCTTGGCCAGAAAACCCCATCCCCGTTCCGCCGCCTGCCGGCGCAGCGTGGCGTCGCGCTCGGCGGTGACCAGGATCACGGCGGGGGCCTGGCCCCAGCGGTCGCACAGCTCTGTGTACACATCGGGGCCATGGTGGGTGGCGCCCAGGTGCACGTCCAGCAGCACCAGGTGCGGTGCCTGGCCGCGTTCGGCGTGCGCCAAGGCTTCGGGGGCGCCGCCGGCCAGGGGCACCTGGCAGCCCCAGCGCTCCAGCAGGGCGCGCGTGGCGGCGCAGGTGGGGCCGTCGTCCTCGATCACCCAGGCGGTGCTGCCTTGCAGCGGGGCGTCTTCCTGCGGCTGCTGCTGCACGGTGGCCGGTGCGGCGGCGGGCAACTGGGCGGCGGCGGGGTCGCCCAGCGGCACGCAGACCCAGAACACGCTGCCGCGGCCCAGTTGCGAGCGCAACCCGATCTCGTGGCCCAGCAGGCGGCCCAGGCGCTCGACGATCGCCAGACCCAGGCCCGCGCCGCGGTCGTCGGCGCGGCCTTCGTCCAGGCGGCGGAACTCCTCGAAGATCTCGCGCTGCAGCGCCTCGGGGATGCCCGGGCCCTGGTCGTGCACCTCGATGCGCAGGTGGGTTCCGCCGGGGTGGCCCACGCGCCGGCAGCCCACCACGATGCGCCCGTGCCGGCTGTAGCGGATGGCGTTGGAGACGAAGTTCTGCAGGATGCGGCGCAGCAGGTTTTCATCGGTGCGCACCACGGCGCGCGTGGGCACGCAGCTGAGCTGCAGGCCCTGGCTTTCGGCCAGCACGCCGAAGTTGTGCGCCAGCACCTGCAGCAGCGGGCCCAGGGCCACGTCGTGGATGTGCACGTCCAGTTGCCCCGACTCCATGCGCGAGATGTCGAGCAGGCTGCTCAAGATCGCGTCCTGCGACGCAAGCGCGCCGTCGATGCTGTCCACCGTGCGCCGCTCGGCGTCGTCGTGCAGGTGGCTGCGCAGCAGCGAGGTGAACATGCGCGCGGCGTTCAGCGGCTGCAGCAGGTCGTGCACGGCCGCGGCCACGAAGCGGGTTTTATAGCGGTTGGCGCGCTCGGCCTCGCGCCGGGCGGCGTCCAGGTCGCGGGTGCGGTCGGCTACGCGCTGCTCCAGCGCATCGGCGAGGGACCGCAGCTCGCGCGCGGCGTTCTTGTAGCTGGTGATGTCGGCGTAGCTCGTCACGAAGCCGCCCTCGGGCAGCGGGTTGCCGCGGATCTCGAGCACCGTGCCGTCGCCCTTGGCGCTCTCGTGCAGGTGGGGCAGGCCGCTGCGCAGGTGCGACAGGCGCCGCTCGATCGCCTCGTCGGCCGGGCCGGGGCCCAGCAGGCCGCGGCGGGCGTTGTGGCGCAGCAGGTCCGCAATGGGCTGACCCACGCGCATCAGGTCGGCGGGGTAGCGAAACAGCTGCACGTAGCGCGAGTTCCAGGCCACCAGGTTCAGGTCGGCATCGATGATGACCACGCCTTGGGGCAGGTGCTCCAGGCTGCGCGACAGTCCCGTGTCGGTCTGCTGCGCGGCCTCTTGCGCCGCCTGCACGATGCCGTCCTGGGCGGTGCGCAGCTCCTGGGCATGCTGCTGCAGCACGGTCTCCAGCTCCTGGCGGCTGCGCTGGCGCAGGTGGGCCAGGCGCTGACGCTGGCGCACGAACAGTACCAGCAGGGCCAGTGCCAGCCACCCGCCGCCGCCGGCCGCGGCGGCCCAGCGGCTGTCGGCGATGCTGCTGTGCGTCTCGTGCACCAGGTGCAGCTGCCAGGGCGTGCCGGGCAGCGGCTGGGTCTGCCACAGCACGCGGCCGGGCAGGGGCGGCAGGTCGGACGACAGCATGCGCACCAGGCGGCCCCCGTTGTCCATGTGGTCGTCCACGCGGTAATCCAGCGGGCGCAGCGGCTGGTTCGAGTACTGGCGCGTGGCGTTGAGTTCGCGGCGCTCCTCGTCGCCCAGGGGTTCGAGCAGGCGGTAGCGCCACGCGTCCTGGCTGGCCAGGAACACCACGCCGTGCGCGTCGGAGGCCAGCACGATGTCCGGCGTCTGCAGCCACTCGCGCTCGAGCTCCTGCAGCGCGATCTTGATCGCCACCAGCCCCAGCAGCTGGCCCCCCGCGTCGCGGATGGCCTGCGACAGGAAGTAGCCGGGCTCGCCCGTCGTCACCCCGATGCCGTAGAAGCTGCCGCGCCCCCGCGCCAGGGCCTCCTGTACATACGGCCTGAAGCTGTAGTCCACGCCCACGTTGCTGGTCGCGGTGCGCCAGTTGCTGGCCGCCACGGCCAGGCCTTCGCGGTTGATCAGGGTGAGCGTGGACGACTGGCTCGCGCCGTTGGCCTGCTCAAGCTTGAGGTTGAGCTGCTCCACCTCGGCCGAGCTCAGGGTGCGGGTGAGCGCGTCCTGCAGCTGCGCGTCCAGCGCCAGCACCTCGGGCAGGGTGCGGTAGCGGTCGATGCGCTGGGCCAGCGTCTGGCCGTACAGCGCCAGCTGCCGCTGCACGTTGTCGCTCTCCTCGTACAGCGAGTGCTGCCACGCCCACTGCCCGGCCACGAACATGCTGCCCGCCATGCCGGCGAGCAGGATCAGCAGGGTCCAGAATTTGCGAAGGCGCGGCGTCGTCATGGAGCAGAAAACAGGGTGCCGGGAGGAAGGCCCGGGGCTTCGATGGTGGGGTCACCGAGTGTGCCTGAGCCCGCCGGAGACTAGGTGTTTTCCCTATGTTGGGGCGTGGGGCGCCCTCTGGCGGTGCGACCGACTAATACCAATAGGTTATCGGCTGAATCCAGGGGCAGCGGTACAAACGGCACCCTCGACGCACCCCGCTGGTGCAGTCACCGTGATTTCAGGAGACATCCCCATGCAAGCCATCACCGCTCCCACAGCCCACCCCGTGCGGCTGCCTTTCTACCGGCAACTGTACTTCCAGGTGGTGGTCGCCATCATCCTGGGCGTGCTGCTGGGCCACTTCGAGCCGGCCTACGGCGCGGCGCTCAAGCCGCTGGGCGACGCGTTCATCAAACTGATCAAGATGATCATCGCGCCGGTGATCTTTCTGACCATCGTGACCGGCATCGCCGGCATGTCGCAGCTGTCCACAGTGGGCCGCGTGTTCGGCAAGGCCATGGCGTACTTCCTGACCTTCTCCACCCTGGCGCTGGTGGTGGGCCTGGTGGTGGCCAACGTGATGCAGCCGGGCGCCGGCATGCACATCAACCCGGCCGACCTGGACCAGAAGGAAGTCAGCACCTACGTGGCCAAGTCCCACGACATGACGCTGACCGGCTTCGCCATGGACATCATCCCCAAGACGCTGGTGAGCCCCTTCGTGGGCGACAACATCCTGCAGGTGCTGCTGGTGGCCGTGCTCTTCGGCGTGGCGCTGGCGCTGTCTGGCAATGCGGGCAAGCCGGTGCAGGCGTTTCTTGAATCGCTGACGGTGCCCGTGTTCAAGGTGGTCAACATCGTCATGCGGGCCGCCCCCATCGGCGCGTTCGGGGCCATGGCCTTCACCATCGGCAAGTTCGGCCTGGGCTCGCTGCTCAACCTGGCCGAGCTGGTCGCCACGTTCTACATCACCTCGCTATTGTTCGTGATCGTCATCCTGGGCGCCGTGGCCCGCGCCTGCGGCTTCTCGGTGTTCAAGCTGATCAAGTACCTCAAGGCCGAGCTGCTGCTGGTGCTGGGCACGTCGTCGTCCGAGTCGGCCCTGCCGTCGCTGATGGAAAAGATGGAGCGCGCCGGCTGCAAGAAGTCCGTCGTCGGCCTGGTGGTGCCCACCGGTTACTCGTTCAACCTGGACGGCACCAACATCTACATGACGCTGGCCGCGCTGTTCATCGCGCAGGCCACCGACACCCACCTCACGCTGGGCCACCAGGTGGCGCTGCTGCTCGTGGCCATGCTGTCGTCCAAGGGCGCGGCGGGCGTCACGGGCGCCGGCTTCATCACCCTGGCCGCCACGCTGGCCGTGGTGCCCGAAGTGCCCGTGGCCGGCATGGCGCTGATCCTGGGTGTGGACCGTTTCATGAGCGAATGCCGCTCGCTGACCAATTTCATCGGCAATGCCGTGGCCACGGTGGTGGTCTCGCGCTGGGAAAACGCGCTGGACTATGACCGCCTGAACGCCGCGCTGGACGGCGAGCCCCAGCCTCTCCCCCTGGTGGAAGAAGTGGCGCCGGTGGTGTCGTCTGCCGTGAGGCCCGCCTGATCTGCACGGCGAACTGCCATTCAATCCCCCAAAAAAGCGGTGCGGGCCTTCGGGTCTGCACCGCTTTTTGCGTGGGGGCTACTGCGTCGCAAAGCTGGTTCAGCGCGTGTTCATGGGGTGCCGACGCAGGAGTCGAAGGCCTTCGGCGGTGGTGCCCCGCGGTGAACGGGCAGCTTCCTCAAGCACAATGGCCGCCAACCGGTTCCCCAGTGGAGCAGCGCGCCCACAGCGCCGCACACGGAGGCCGCGATGACAAGGAAACCCCCATGACCCTCGAAGCCACCCTGGCCGCCCTGCATCTGGTGGCCATCCTGACCTTTGTGGTCTTTTTGTCGAGCCAGGCGGCCTTGTGCCGCATCGAATGGATGAACGCCGCCGTCGTCGAGCGCCTTGCGCGGCTGGATGCGATCTACGGCGCGGCCGCCATGCTGATGATCGGCAGTGGCCTGGCACGCCTTCTGTGGGGCGTCAAAGGCGCGTCCTGGTACGTGTCGCAGCCGCTGTTCCACATCAAGATCACGCTCGTGGTGGTCCTGGCCCTCCTGTCGATCTGGCCGTCGATCATGTTCCGGCGCTGGCGCCGCAACCTGCGGGCCACGGGTGCCCTGCCGGATGCGCTGGAAGTGAAGAAGGTGCGCCGCCTGGTGATGATGCAGGCGCACGGACTGCCCGTGGTGGCGGTGATTGCGGTGTTCTGGGCGAGGGGCTGGTAGGGGCGGTTGCCCGACCGCTCGCGTTCAGACGACAAAGCCCGCCGGTGGCTGTCACGGGCGGGCTTTTTTGTGGGCGGGTGGCGCGGCAGCGCCGGGCCGGTGGGGCATGTCAGCCCTTCAGGCACTCACTCATGAAGGCCTTGCGTTCGTCGCCCTTGAGCGTCTTGGCTTTTTCGTCGGCGTTGCAGGTCTTCATCTTGGTCTGCTGCTTTTCTTGCTTGTTGGCAGACAGGCATTCCTTCATGAACGCCTTGCGTTCGTCGCCCTTGAGCGTCTTGGCCTTTTCGTCGGCGTTGCAGGTGGCCATCTTGGATTGCTGCTTGGTCGGCGCCTTGGCGTCTTCGGCGGCGTGGACGCTGGCGCCCAGGGTCAGGGCCAGGCCGAGTGCAGTCAGGGAAATCAGCTGTTTCATGGAAGCTCCTGGAGTGAATGCGTTGTAGGTGGGTCCCGGCGGAATTGCACCATAGAACGTGCGGGCCTACAACGCGAAACAGTGCGGCACCGACCCCTTCGGCAGCTTATGCGCCATGCCCCTGGGTCATTGGTTGTTTTTGCGGCGCGACCGCTTGGTGAACGGCTGCGCAGCGTGTGCTGGAGCTGGCTGGTGCCGTCTGGCGCCGTATGCCAGCCGCCCGGGCAACAATGAGGTCGCCCCGCCGAAGCCAGCGCCACGGCGTCTTGACGATCACTCCCCGCACAGACTTCCTCCGTCCCGCACGCCCTCTGGCGAGAAGCAAAAAAAGCACACATGGTGCCCGTTGCCACAGGGTGCCGCGAGCCGGCATGGGACGCCCCGTAAAATCCGCCGATGCTCACTGCAAAAAATGAATTGCTCGCGGCCCTGGCCGGCGAGCTGGAAAAACTGTCGCCCGGCTCTGCGGGGCGGGCTGCCTTCGAATCCCCCAAAGTGGCCGCGCATGGCGATTTCGCCTGCACCGCCGCCATGCAGCTGGCCAAGCCGCTCAAGCTCAACCCGCGCGCGCTGGGCGAGCAGCTCAAGGCGGCGCTGGAGGCCACGCCGGCCTTCGCCCGCTGGGTCGATGCCATCGAGATCGCCGGCCCGGGCTTTCTGAACATCCGGTTGAAGCCCGCCGCCAAGCAGGAAGTGGTGCGCGAGGTGCTGGCCGCTGGCGAGCGCTTTGGCTACCAAAAGGACAACGGCCAGCGCGTGCTGGTCGAGTTCGTCTCGGCCAACCCCACAGGTCCCCTGCACGTGGGCCACGGCCGCCAGGCGGCCCTGGGCGACGCGATCTGCAACCTGTTCAGCACCCAGGGCTGGAAGGTGCACCGCGAGTTCTACTACAACGACGCGGGCGTGCAGATCCACACGCTGACCACCAGCACCCAGTTGCGCGCCAAGGGCTTCAAGCCCGGTGACGACTGCTGGCCCATCGACCCGGAGAACCCGGCCAGCAAGGCGTTCTACAACGGCGAGTACATCCAGGAGATCGCCAATGACTTCCTCGCCGGGAAGACCGTCAAGGCCGACGACCGCGAGTTCACCGCCAGCGGCGACGTGGAAGATGTGGAATCCATCCGCCAGTTCGCCGTGGCCTACTTGCGCAACGAGCAGGACAAGGACCTGCAGGCCTTCAACCTGAAGTTCGACGAGTACTACCTCGAGTCGAGCCTGTACACCAGCGGCCGCGTGGACGCCACGGTGAACAAGCTCGTCGCCAACGGCAAGACCTACGAGCAGGACGGTGCGCTGTGGCTCAAAAGCACGGACTACGGCGATGACAAGGACCGGGTCATGCGCAAGAAGGACGGCACGTACACCTACTTCGTGCCCGACGTGGCCTACCACATCGCCAAGTGGGAGCGCGGCTTCACCAAGGTCGTCAACATCCAGGGCACGGACCACCACGGCACCATCGCCCGCGTGCGCGCCGGCCTGCAGGCGGCCGATGTGGGCATTCCGCAGGGCTACCCCGACTACGTGCTGCACACCATGGTGCGCGTGGTCAAGGGCGGCGAAGAGGTCAAGATCAGCAAGCGCGCGGGCAGCTACGTCACGCTGCGCGACCTGATCGAGTGGACCAGCAAGGACGCGGTCCGCTTCTTCCTCTTGAGCCGCAAGCCCGACACCGAGTACACCTTCGACGTGGACCTGGCCGTCGCGCAGAACAACGACAACCCGGTGTACTACGTGCAGTACGCCCACGCGCGCATCCAGTCGGTGCTGCGGGCCTGGCAAGAGGCCGGCGGTGGTGACGTGGCGTCGCTGCACGGCGTCGACCTGTCGGCGCTGCAGGGCCCGCAGGCCCAGGCGCTGATGCTGCAACTGGCCAAGTACCCCGAGATGCTCACGGCCGCCGCCGACGGCGAGGCGCCGCACGACGTCACCTTCTACCTGCGCGACCTGGCCGCCAGCTACCACAGCTACTACGATGCCGAGCGCATCCTGGTCGACGACGAGGCCGTGAAGAAGGCCCGCCTGGCGCTGGTCGCGGCCACCGCACAGGTATTGCACAATGGCCTGGCCGTGCTGGGCGTATCGGCTCCAGCCAGAATGTAAGCAGTCACTATGAAGAAACAACAGACGGGCGGGACGATCATCGGCTTCATCGTGGGGGTCATCGTGGGCCTGGGCGCCGCATTGGCGGTGGCCGTGTTCGTGACCAAGGTGCCGGTACCCTTCCTGAACAAGAGCAATGGCCGCGGTGTCGACCTGGACGCGGCCGAGTCGCAAAAGAACAAGAACTGGGACCCGAACTCGCCGCTGTACGGCAAGAACCCGGCCCGCCCCCCGGTGGCCGCGGCTTCTGCCCCCGCGTCGGCGCCCGCCGCCGCGGCGCCTGCGCCGGATGTGCGGGCTGCGGCCTCCGCACCCAAGCCGGCCGCCAGCAAGCCCGAGGCCGCCAAGGCCGAGAGCAAGCCCGGCGCCGACCCGCTGGGCGACCTGGCCGTGGCCAAGGCTGCGGCCAAGGGCAATGTGGACCCGTTCGACTACTTCGTGCAGGCCGGTGCCTTCCGCACCCAGGCCGACGCGGACGCCCAGCGCGCCAAGCTGGCCATGCTGGGCTGGGAAGCCCGCGTGAGCGAACGCGAGCAGAACGGCCGGCCGGTCTTCCGGGTGCGCGTGGGTCCGTTTGCCAAGCGCGACGACGCCGAGCAGCTCAAGGAAAAGCTGGACGGCACGGGCGTGGAGTCGGCCCTGGTGCGCGTGCAGCGCTGAACGGCGGGCCTGCGGACTGCGCGGGCTGAACTTTTTCCGGGGGCGCGGCTCCCATCCCCCAGATCTGAACTAGGAGAGTCTTTGTCATGAAACGCCGTGAGTTTTCTTTGTCCACTGCTTCGGCAGTCGCCGCCACCGCCCTGACGCTGCCCGTCGCCACGCCCGCGCTGGCCCAGGCCCGCCAGTTCAAGGAGGGCAAGGACTACAAGCGGCTGGACAAGCCCGTGACGCCCGACGCGCCCGCCGGCAAGGTCGATGTGATCGAGTTCTTCTGGTACAGCTGCCCCCACTGCAACGCGTTCGAACCCACGCTCGATGCCTGGGTCAAGGCCGCGCCCAAGGATTTGTCCATCCGCCGCGTGCCCGTGGCGTTCAACGCCAGCTTCGTGCCGCAGCAAAAGCTGTTCTACGCGCTGGAAGGCATGGGCAAGCTCGAAGCCCTGCACGCCAAGGTGTTCCGCGCCATCCATGTGGAGAAAGCCAAGCTCGCCAAGGACGACGAAATCCTGGCCTGGGTGACCCAGCAGGGCGTGGACGCCGCCAAGTTCAAGGAAATCTACAGCTCCTTCACCGTGTCGAACCAGGTGCGCCGCGCATCGCAGCTGCAGGACGCCTACGGCGTCGAAGGCGTGCCCTCGATGGGCGTGGCCGGCAAGTACTACACCGACGGCACCATGGCCGGCAACATGCAGAACGTGCTGCAAGTGGTGGAGTTCCTCACCAAGCAGAAGTAAGCCCGAGCCGCCTGGCCCGGCATGCCCCACGAAAAAGCCCGCGGATGCGGGCTTTTTTCATTGCCGTCCCGCGCCGAGGAAGCGACTCCTTGGGGCCAGAGACCCCACGCGCGTGCAAGCGTGTGGGTGTTTTTCCATGGCGCAGGCCGTGGGGTGGCTACAATGAACTGCAAGATTCGTGCCCTATGAAACACAGCATCCTCCCAACCCTCCTGCTCACGGCCCTGGCCTGCATTCATGGCGTTGCCCATGCTGAAAAGGCTGACCGCGCCAAACCCATGAACATCGAGGCCGACGCCCTGCGGCACGATGAGCTCAAGCAAACCAGCGTGTTCACCGGCCGCGTGGTCATGACCAAGGGGTCCATCATCCTGCGCGGTGCGCGGCTGGATGTGCGCCAGGACGCCGAGGGCTACCAGTACGGGGTGGTGACGGCCGAGGCGGGCAAGCGCGCGTTCTTTCGCCAAAAGCGCGACACCGTGCCCGGTGCGCCCGACGAATTCATCGAGGGCGAGAGCGAAGTCATCGAGTACGACGGCAAGGCCGACAACGTGCGCTTCATCACCCGAGCCGAGCTGCGCCGCTACCGCGGTGCGGTGCTGAGCGACGAGATCACCGGCGCCGTCATCGTCTACAACAACCTGACCGACGTGTTCACCGTGGACGGCCAGCGCAAGCCGTCCACCACCACCGCAGGCGACACCCCGGCCCCTGGCAGCCGCGTGCGCGCAGTGCTGGCGCCCAAGGACCCGCCACCGGGCGCCGCAGCACCTGCCGCGCCGTCGTCGGCCCCGGCGCTGCGCCCCAGCAACACCCTCGGCGGCGGCGCCCAGTGAGCGCGCAGCCTGTCTCGTCCGGCGCACCCTCTGCTGCAGACCCACAGGTCGGCAGCCGGCTGGAGGTGCAGCACCTGGCCAAGTCGTACGGCAGCCGCAAGGTCGTCAAGGATGTGTCGCTCACCGTGCAAAAGGGCGAAGTCGTCGGGCTGCTCGGCCCCAACGGAGCGGGCAAGACCACCTCGTTCTACATGATCGTGGGCCTGGTGCGCAGCGATGCGGGCGACATCCGCATCGACGGCCAGTCGGTCGCCCACATGCCCATCCACCGCCGGTCGCGCCTGGGTTTGTCGTACCTGCCGCAGGAGGCGTCCATCTTCCGCAAGCTGTCGGTCGAGGAAAACGTGCGCGCCGTGCTGGAGCTGCAGCGCGGCGACAACGGCCAGCCGCTCCCGCGCGAGGCCATCGAAGAGCGCCTCACCGCCCTGCTGCAGGAGCTGCGGGTGGACCACCTGCGGGCCTCGCCCGCCATGGCCCTGTCCGGGGGCGAGCGCCGCCGCGTGGAGATCGCCCGCGCCCTGGCCACGCAGCCACGCTTCATCCTGCTGGATGAGCCCTTCGCCGGCATCGACCCGATCGCGGTGATCGAGATCCAGCGCATCATCGGCTTCCTCAAGGCGCGCGGCATCGGCGTGCTCATCACCGACCACAACGTGCGCGAGACGCTGGGCATCTGCGACCACGCGTTCATCATCAGCGACGGCCAGGTGCTGGCGCAGGGAACCCCTTCCGAGATCGTCGACAACACCGAAGTGCGCCGGGTGTACCTGGGCGAACACTTCCGCATGTAGCAGACCGATGGACTGTACGTTCGACCCCCGCCTCTCTTTTTTGCCGCCCCGCGGGGCGGCGTGCGCCGCGCGCCCTGCAGGCCGCAAGGTGGCTGCCCGATGAAGCCCGGCCTGTCACTGCGCGTTTCGCAGCACCTGGCGCTCACGCCGCAGCTGCAGCAGTCCATCCGGCTGCTGCAGTTGTCCACGCTGGAGCTGGGTCAGGAGGTCGAGCAGATGCTCGACGAAAACCCGTTTCTCGAGCGCAACGCCGAAGAAGCTCCGCGCGAAGAGTTCGGCCTGGAGGCGGCCGACGTTCCTGCCCAGCCCGACGAGTACAGCGCGGACGACACGCTGTATTCCAACGCCCCCGGCACCAGCACCACCAGCACATCGAGCGACACCGCGGCCGACAGCCCGCTGGGTGACTCCGAGCCGGGCAGCAGCGCCAGCGACGAGCCTGACTGGAGTGGCGACGGCACCGTCGAGGTGGCGCCCAACGACACCGAATGGGGCGGCGATGCGCCCGCCCGCAACCGCAACGATGCCGAAGGCGACGAGGCCGACGCCACCGAGCTGGCCCGCACGCACGAATCGCTCACCGCCTTTTTGCACCGCCAGGCGCTGTCGCTGCGCCTGTCCGAGGTGGACCGCGCGGCGCTGCGCTTTTTGATCGAGTCGCTCAACGACGACGGCTACCTCGAAGACCCGCTCGAAGAGCTGGCCATCAGCCTGGCCGGCCCCGACGACCTGGAGCAGATCGAAGAGCTGGTGCACCGCTTCACGGTGGCGCAGCGCCTGTTGCAAAGCCTGGAGCCCGTGGGCGTGGGCGCGCGCGGGCTGGGCGAGTGCCTGACCCTGCAGCTCAAGGCCCTGGCCGCGGACGAAGACAGCGAGATCGACCCCGACACCGTGCAGACCGCGCTGCGCGTGTGCCAACAGCCGCTGGAGATGCTGGCGCGCCGCGACATCCGCCGCCTGACGCAGCTGTGCGGCGACGGCGAGGAGCGCACCCGCGCCGCCATGGCCCTGATCGCCCGGCTGGAGCCGCGCCCGGGCCGCAAGTTCGTGGACGTGGAGCGCAACATCATCGTGCCCGACGTCATCGTGCGCAAAGCGGGCCGCGCCAACGGGCGCGACGGGCAGCACAATTTCATCGTCGCGCTCAACCCCGACGTGATGCCGCGCCTGCGCGTGCACGACATCTACGCCGGCGCACTGCGCGGCCACAAGGGCGGCGAAGGCCACCAGGGCATGCAGCAGCGCCTGCAGGAGGCGCGCTGGTTCATCAAGAACATCCAGCAGCGCTTCGACACCATCCTGCGCGTCTCGCGCGCCATCGTGGAGCGGCAAAAGAGCTTCTTCACGCATGGCGAGCTGGCCATGCGCCCGCTGGTGCTGCGCGACATTGCCGACGAGCTGGGCCTGCACGAGTCCACCATCAGCCGCGTGACCACCGCCAAGTACATGGCCACGCCCATCGGCACCTACGAGCTCAAGTACTTCTTCGGCTCGGGCCTGGGCACCGAGACGGGCGGCAATGCGTCGAGCACCGCCGTGCGCGCGCTGATCAAGCAGTTCGTCGCGGCCGAGAGCCCCACCAAGCCGCTGTCGGACAGCCAGATCGCCGAGATGCTCAAGGAGCAGGGCATCGAGTGCGCACGCCGCACGGTGGCCAAGTACCGCGAAGCGCTCAAGATCGCGCCGGCCAATCTGCGCAAGGCGCTGTAGCTCTGTCAGCGCTGCAGGGCCTTCAGGACCTGCGATGGGCCGTGCGCCGGAAGATCGCCGCCCACCCACCGGCCCGCCAACTGCTATGCGGTGGGGTGCGAGGCCAGGCTACTTGCGCTGGGGCGCGAAAACGGCGTCGTAGGACTGTGCGCTGAAGCCTGACAACCGCTGGCCGTTGGTGAGCAATACCGGCACACCCCGTCCGCCAATCTGTGCAAAGGCCGCCTTGCCCACCGGCGTATCGACGTCCAGCTCGCGGTAGGCAATGCCTTTTTGCGCCAGGTACGCCTTGGCGGCCTTGCAGTAGCCGCACCAGGTGGCCATGTAGAGCACGACGTCGCCACGGGGTGCTGCGGCGGGGGGCTCGGTCTTGGGGCTGCGGTCCGCCGCGCGGGGCTCTGCACCCGGCACCACGCTGACCGGCAGGTTGTCCAGCTTCATCGCCTTGTCCACACCCACGCCCGTGGGGGGCTTGTCGCTGTAGACGACCCGGCCGTCCGGGCCCACCGTTTTGTAGAGCGTCTGGGCGCCCGCCATCGGTGCCAGCACCAGCGCGGCCGTTGCCAGCGTGGCGGCTACGGCCTGGCGGAAAAGGCCGGGGGAGGGGCTCCGGTAAAATCTCATGCCTGCGAGCATAAGAGACACCGGGCGTGCTGTCAGCAAGAAGCTGCCCGGATGTGCCGCACCGCCCCATGGCACCACCCGCCGTGGGCCGCAGGGCCTGTCGCTGCAGAAAATCCCCGGCACCCAGCGGCCCTGCGCAGTACCGCATGCGCGCCGCCACCGCGGGTGCCCGCCCGTTGTCCTTGTTCCACGCTTCCACTCCGCTCCACCCCCACCGCCCAGCCATGGCCCGCATCGTCTTCGACCTTCCCGCGCAGTTCGGTTTTTCCACCGAGATGCAGATCTACATCAGCCATGTGAACCAGGGCGGGCACCTGGACAACGCGCAGCTGCTGAGCCTGGTGTCCGAGGCGCGCGTGCGTTTCTTCCAGTCGCTGGGCTACCCGGAGGCCGACGTGGGCGGGCTGTCCATCGTGGTGGGCGACATCGTGGCGCAGTACAAGTCCGAGGGCTTTCATGGCGAGACCATGTGCGTGGAGATGGCGCCGGCGGATTTCAACCGCTATGGCTTCGACCTCGTGTTCCGCATGACCGAGAAGACCTCGGGGCGCGAGGTGGCCCGCGGCAAGATCGGTATCGTCTTCATCGGCAAGCGCGACCGCAAGGCGGCGGCGATGCCGCCTACGATCCGTGAACTGCTACGGAGCAGTGTGTTGCACCAGGGTTAACCTATTGCACGCTGTCTGGGCAATACGCGAGGGCTCGTCGCCCCAGAAAAAACAACCGGGCCTGTTGCGGGCGGAAGCTCTGCAACCTTGCCCGTGGCGACTGACACGCATTTGTTTGGCGGAAAATTTTCCTTGACTGGGCAGATTCGCTCGCCTATTAGCAGGCTTGCCATGCGAAGGGGCGCGCTTTGCAGTGAGAAGCGGACAGGGTATGTGTGTCATCGATCATGCCCTGTAGCCGTCAAACCGGTCATAATAGCCCCTATGCATATCCTGCGCCCACCCTGGTGCTAGCTGCCAGACTCAGGCGCCGTGTGGCTTGCTCGCCACGACTGGCTAGGACGGCGTCAATTGCTGGTCGTGGCTCACGGCGATAGCGACCGCCTTGGTGGTCGTGGTAACCGCATTCGCCGGCTGAGCCCGCGTGCCGAGCCTGTTTGCTGACAAGCTCTTCAGCTCTGTTGTTTGAGACATTCAGTCCGATGCGCAGGGCCTCATCATGCGCTTACTGCCTGCAAGGAGAGTCATTGCCCAACGGCCAAGGACCTGCGAAATTTCCGTCTAGTAATCTTCATTCGGCAGTTATAAATATTTTACCCAAAAATAGCAAGTTCCTAATAATTGAGGGTGTTATTTTGTTTGGTTCGGCTGGAGTACATCCCGATAAGTGGGAGGAAGATCGCGAATAATCTGCTGGCGCTCCGATGTAGTGCTTGCAGAAAGCGCCTTTTTATACGAGTCGATCGCTTCTGGAGAAATACGGCTCTGTGCCAACCCGGCCTGCAATCGTGCGGCAAGAAGCCAAGAGCCTGCTTTCAGTTCAGGCCATAAGGTTGCCCGTACAGCAAGCGCCTTTAATGCAGTATCCCAGTCGGAAATTCTAATGGCTGCTCTATAGGTGTAATCGACCAAATAGCGGGCTTCGTCTGGTCGATTGCCGATCTTAACTTTTTCAATCTGAGCCTTGCCCAGATTGGTTGCTTCCAGGAAATCTTCTCTTTTGTAAGCAAGAACGAACTTGGTGATAGGTAGGCACACCGCTTGAGGACGCGCGCGTTCGATGCGGCTGAGGATTGCCTCAGCCGCATCGAAGCGTTTTAAATTGGCCTGCATTTGCACTTCTTGACATCGGGCATCTGTCAAATGTGGGATATGAGCGAGGATCTTTTGCAAATAGACAAGAGCTTGATCATACTCATTGAGCTTAACCATAGAGCCGATGGCTGGCATGAGAAGAAGTGTGTGCTCTGGATAAATGCCTAAACCTTTGTCTATGTCTGAAAACGCATGATCTCGTAATTCGGCGAATTTTGGATTGCTACGTAACTGTGGCGATTCCGCCAAGCCTTGTAAAGCACCTACACCTTGACGTACATAGTAGTCAAAGCGGATGGCCTGAATAGAAATTGCAATGCCTGCGGTCAATAGGCACAAGACTGCCAGTCTGGGCCCCAGCGCGCCTAGTGAACCCATTTGAGGGAGAGTAAATTTTCGGGTCTTACAGGAGCTTGTAAGCAGTAATCCTAAATATATCGCCAGCAAATAACAAGTGGCTGCGGCGTGAAGTGGCAGTCCGCTCAAACTCGTTACTCCCATCACTATCAAAGATATAACTATGACCATTGGTCGTAGGGCCTGAAACGCCTTCACCCGCGACTCCGAACGCAGTCGCGATAGGTTGCGTGCTGATGCAAATGTCAATAACACACCCGACGACAACAGAGCCATCCAGCCCACAACCCCATACTCCACGACAAGCTGCAAAGGCTCATTGTGCGCCATCCATATGGCTTGGGTGTCCAACTGCTCAGGCATGTACAGTGGACTAACGTTATTCCATCCCCCAGCGCCAATCCCTTGAATGGGGTGCTTTTGAATCATCTGCCAAGCAGCAGACCATCCGGCCCTGCGAATCCCGAAAGAGGAGTCTTCTTCATAGGTGTCGGCCTGGACAAGACTACCAAGTCGTTTTGCCGTTCGCTCAATGGCGGTACGGCCAGATTTCATTTCTATATCATCGCGTAAAATATCGTCATTAGTGCTCGGGATAGAGCCTAGGCCAAGTACAGTTAGCGATATAAATATAATAGTGGCGAGAAGAACAAGCGGCTTGGAGAGCATGAGGCTCTTGTGCTTGGTATATGCAAGCAGCACAGTCATTGCAATGGTGGCAAAGATGGCGGCGATCAGTGCCGCACGGGTGCCTGTGCTCATTAATGCAACTATAATTATCGAAAAACCCAATGTTGTTCTGAGGTTCGATATGATTGTCTGTCGTCGAAATGACAGCCATAGTGATAGAGGAAAAGTTGCCGCCAGCAGTTCAGCAAAGAAATTGCGATTGCCGAAGGTGGAGCCTGGAGCAGCCCTGGCTGGAAACCATTCGAGGCCAAGCCAGAATTGAGCTAAAGCAAGAACACTTAATGCTACACATGCCCAGTGCATCGCTTGGGCAATACTTTCGAAGTAGTTGCGGCGGGTTGTGTTGAGCGCCAATAGCAAAATTGCGGTAATTAATGCCCATCTGCCTGCCTCAACGAGTGCCGTCCCGGCGGGACTCCACAAGGTCGAAAGAATAGCGTAGAGGCTCAAGCTTATCGGTGCGCATAAAAATGGATGCCATACTATGTCGCGCCTGCTCAATCCAGGCCAAAGCCAGATTGCCAACGCTAATATTATTATTAATGCTCCAGTCGCGCTCTTAAAAATGTCAGGGCCTACGGATTGTTGAGGCGTCGCTATAAGCGCAGTTGCCACCAGCCCTGCCGTCAGTAAGGCGCGAACCATTGTGGTGTTGGAGTCAGTGACTTCGGGTTTGCTCAAGTCTAACAACGTATTTTTCCCACTATAGGCAAGGTAAGATTATTTGGCTGGCCAAAATTTGGATTCCGGCCCAAGCGTCGTTCGCGCAGGTGAACGGATGAATCTGCAAGTGGCGCGGCGTCTAATGAGAGTAAGCATCTCTGGATGCGGCATTACGGTTTTCTAAGTCGGCGCAGATTACGCTCATCAGTAGCTGTATGAATTTTAATGTCCAATCTGCTCGGTGAAGCACCGCCAAGGCTGCGCATGAACAACTTGATAGCTCTTTTCACGAGTGCAACCGGGACCAGATGAGTTGCCCCGATTGGACTGCATCAGGCGCCAAAAATCCACCTTCAGGTGACATACAGCCTGCATGTCACAACACAACGTCCTGGAGACTTACGGTCGCTGAAACCGAGCGCGAAGTGCAATCGAATCTGACAATCGAAGTCAATGGCTTGGCTCATTTATCGAACTCGCCAGTCGCGATCTCACAGCATGTGGTGACTTGCCGAAGTGTTTTTGGTGGCTGGAAGTGCCGCCCACCTACTTTGAGCGCCAGATAGCGCCTTTAAGGGCAGAAGGCTTATCCTCTGCGCTGATATGAACCAACTCCAACTCTTTCTTCCTTGCGCCGCGGGCGTCGAGGGCTATCTGGCCGACGAGGTGCATGCCATCACCGGCCTCACGGGGCAGGATCTGCTGGTCGGCCGGGGCGGTGTGCTGCTGCGCGCCTCCTGGCGCGAGGCGCTGCTGCTGAACCTGCACAGCCGGCTGGCGCAGCGCGTGCTGGTGCAGCTGGCCCACCGCCCCTACCGGTCCGAGAATGACCTGTACGCCGCCGCGAGCGACGTCGCCTGGGAGATCTGGTTCACCACGCGCCAGACCTTCAAGGTCGAGGTCACGGCCCAGCACAGCCCGCTGCAGAGCCTGAACTTCGCGGGCCTGAAGGTCAAGGACGCGGTGGCCGATCGCTTTCGCGCCAAGAGCGGCGTGCGGCCCGATGTGAACACCCAGTGGCCCGACGTGCGCATCCACCTGCACCTGACCACCGACGATGCCACGATCTACATCGACACCTCTGGCGAGCCGCTGTTCAAGCGCGGCTGGCGCGAGGACAAGGGCGATGCCCCGCTCAAGGAGACGCTGGCCGCCGCCATGATCGCCGCCAGCGGCTGGGACCCCCTGGGCGACAACCCCGTGCCGCTGTACGACCCCTGCTGCGGCAGCGGCACCATCGCCATCGAGGCCGCGCAGATCGCCTGCCGCATCCCGGCCGGCATGGTGCGGCGCTTTGCGTTCGAAAAACTGCTGCCGTTCCAGGGACATGTGTGGTCTGCTATCAAATCAGAAGCTGAAAGCGCAATCCAGGCGAGCGCTGTGCCGATTTTTGGCAGTGATGTCGCCTTCCGGATGGTCGACTTCGCGGTGCGCAACGCCGAGCGCGCCGGGGTGGCCGACGCGGTGCAGCTGCGCGGCGGCGACGCCCTGCAGCGCATGCCGCCCAGCGAACAGCCGGGCGTGATGCTGCTGAACCCGCCCTACGGCGAGCGGATTGCCGCCGCCGGTGCCGCGGGCCGCAACGCGGGCGAGCGTGCGGCCGACCGCGCCCAGGGCATGGCCGTGGGCCGGGAAGAGGCGCACACCGAGGACGGTGGCGAGTTCTTCAGCCAGCTGGCCACGCACTGGAAGAAGAACTACAGCGGCTGGACGGCCTGGATGCTCACGCCCGACCTCAAGCTGCCCGGCAAGATGCGTCTGAAGGAGTCGCGCCGCGTGCCCATGTGGAACGGCCCCATCGAGTGCCGCATGTTCCGCTTCGACATGATCAAGGGCGCGGTGCGCGAGCGCCCCGCCAAGGCCGCCGACACCCGGCCCCGCGATGCGGGTTGAGCTGCACCTGCCCGCCGAGGCAGCGCCGCAAGAGCCCGCACGCCCCGTGGTGGTGGACACCAACGTCGCGCTCGACCTGCTGATCTTCTCGGACCCCGCCACCGTGCCGCTGCGGGCGCTGCTGGCAAAGCGGCGCCTGGACTGGATCGCCACCCAGGTCATGCGCGATGAGCTCGAGCGTGTGCTGGCCTATCCGCACATCGTCTCGCGCATGGACTACTACCAGGTGGATGCCGCGCAGGTGCTGGCCGCCTTCGACGCCCAGGCGCGGCTGGTGGACATCGCCGCGCCCGTGCAGTACGTGTGCAAGGACACGGACGACCAGAAGTTCATCGACCTGGCCGCCGCGCACCGCGCCATCCTGCTGAGCAAGGACAAGGCCGTGATCTGCATGCGAAAGCGCCTGCTGACCCTGGGTGCGCATGTGGCGACCGCCCTGGTGCTGACGCAGCCCGAGGTGGCTACCGCCTGATACTCCCTTAATCTTCAGAAATCCAAAGAACTGTGCCCGTCGAGCCCCTGGACGGGCCCAGGACGGCCCGCCACATGGGCGGCAGGGCTTCCCCGAGCGGTATGGAATGATGGAACGCACACCCGTTTGAAGGCTGAAGGCGGCGCTGCGGCTTCCTTGGCTTACGCCGCGAACCGGAAGTCGCCGGCCGCGTGCAGCTGCCAGGCGCCGTCGCCCTTGAGCTCCAGCACATGGGTGTGGTGCTTGAGCACCGCAGGCCGGTGGGCGATGCTGACCAGCGTGGTGCCGCTCTCGCGCAGGCGTTCGTACAGCGCCGCTTCGTTGGCGCTGTCCAGCGCGCTCGTGGCCTCGTCCAGGATCACGATGCGCGGCTGCTTGGCCAGCACGCGGGCAAACGCCAGGCGCTGCTGCTCGCCGGTGGACAGCAGCTTCTCCCAGTCGTGCGAGGCGTCCAGTCCACCCACGCGCTCTGCCAGCGATTCGAGGTGCACCGCCTGCAGCAGCTCCAGCAGCTGCGCGTCGCTCAGCGCGGTCTTGCGCGCGGGGTAGATGATCTGGCTGCGCAGCGTGTCGAGCTGCATGTAGGGGCGCTGCGGCAGGAAGAACATGTCGTCCAGCGACGGGCTTTGCACCGTGCCGCTGCCAGAGCGCCACAGCCCGGCCACGGCGCGCAGCAGCGAGCTCTTGCCGCAGCCGCTCGGGCCGGTGATCAGCAGGGCGTCGCCCGGGTTCAGCGCCACGCACAGGTCCTGCACCAGCAGCCTGCCGAACTGGGGCGTGTGCAGCGTGAGGCCTTCGATGGACAGCGCGTCGCCGCTGCGCAGCTCGATCTGCGACGTGACGTCTTCCGCGGGCACCTGCTGCGCTTCGGCGGGCGGCACGGCGGGGGGCGCAATGGGCTTTTCTGCCCACGGCGTGGGCGCGGCGGGCGTTTTCAGTGCCACCTGCGACAGCACGTGCAGGCGGTCGATGCCGGCCACGAAACGGCTCAGGCTCTCGAAGTTGTCCACGATCAGCGACACCGCGGCCAGCACGGCCGCAAACGCGCCGGCCGCCTGGATGGCGCGGCCCACCTCCATCTCACCCGACAGCACGCCGTTGGCCAGGATGATGGCCGGCAGCACCAGCGTGAGCTGGCTGAACGCGCGCTGGTACAGGTTGAGCGAGCGCTGCTTCTTGATGAGGCGGCTGAAGTTGTTGAACGCCGCTTCGAACCGGCGGTTGAGCTGGGCGCGTTCCTGCGGCTCGCCGCGGTAGAACGCGATGGACTCGGCGTTCTCGCGCAGGCGCATGAGGCCGAAGCGGAAGTCCGCCTCGCGCCGGATCTGCCAGAAGTTGAGCCGGATGAGCGGCGCACCGAAGAAGTACAGCGCGCCGAACGTGCCCAGCAGCGCATACGCGGCCAGAAATGCCACCAGCGTGTGCGAGATGGACCACAGCACCGCGCTGAACGCCACCAGTTGCATCAGCGACCCGAGAAAGATCAGCAGAAAGTGCGTGGAGCGCCCGGTGAAGGTGTTGATGTCTTCGCTGATGCGCTGGTCGGGGTTGTCGATCTCGTTGCCGGTGCCGATCTCGTAGTACTTGCGGTCGCCCAGATAACCGTCGAGAAAGCGGTGCGTGAGCCAGCGGCGCCAGTGGTTGGAGAACGCATCGCGCATGAAGTAGTAGAACGCGTACACCGGCACGGCGAATGCCAGCACCAGCAGGCTGCCGCGCACCGCAGCCCAGAACCGGTCGGCCTGCTTGGCGGCCAGGGCCGATGTCAGCTCGCCGCTCTTGTCGATCAGCATCACTGCCAACTGGGTCTCCAGCACCATCAGGCCGATGAGCAGCGCGAGCAAGCCCCAGGCGGTGCGTTTCTTGTCGCCCGTCCAGTAGGGACGGGCCACGCTCATGAACTGCTTCCAGGCCGACCAGGACAGCGTGGGCGGACGACGGCGGCGGGGCTTTTTCTTGGCAGGCGGGGGCTTGGCTGAAGAGACGGCGGTCGGGTCAGGCAGGGCAGCGGCGGAAGCAGGATGTGGCATGAGGCAGGGAAGCTGAGGGTCGTGGTGCAAAACACCTGCCTGCACGATAGGTCCCGGGCCCCCGTGGTCCTGTCAGCCAATGCCTACCGGACATTACGGCGGGTTGCGCGACCTGCCGATGGCCGCGCAACCCGCGTGGTTGGGGGCTTTACGCCGATTCCCCTCAAATCGCCGCGGCATGCCCAGGGGAGGGCCTTGCCACCGTGCCGCCTACGGCACCAGCAGGTCGTACGCGGCCCGCACGCGCTGCAGGTCGCGGCCCAGGCGGCGGCTGGTGGGCAGGTGGCGCATCCAGCGCATGCGGCCGATGCTGGTGGCCAGCACGGCCTGCATATCCGGGGTGCCCTGCGCCACCCACGCCGCCCAGCGGGCGCGGGCCTCGTGCAGGGTGCCGCTGGCGGGCAGGTAGATCGCCGTGGAGTGGGCGTAGCACAGCGCGTCGCGGGCATGGCACACGGCCAGCGGCAGCACGGCGGCGGGGTCGTCCTCGAAATCGATGCAGGCCACCTCGCCGTCCGGGCAGCGCACCAGGTTGCGCGCGAACGCCTGGCTCAGGCAGGTGCCCTGGCGGTGCACGTGGGCCAGGGTGTTGAGGCCCTGCTGCCACAGCGCCAGCACCGCGGTGGCGTCGCCTGCGCGCACCGCGCCGTCGATCTCGTTGCCCAGCGAATGCGTTTCCTCGCCCACGCGGCCCAGGTGGCGCATGGCGAATCCCTCGGTCTGCGCGGCCAGTACCGCCGGCACGCGGATGCCGCGCGCGGCCAGGTCGGTCAGGCGCCGTACCTCGGTCGCAATCGCGGCGGGCCCGCCCGGGTTGGGCACGGGGCGCAGCACCGGCAGGCGCAGCAGGCCCGCCAGCAGGGCCATGGCGCGGTAGCGGCCCTGGCCGTGGGGCGCGCCCGCGCGCTTGATCCAGATCTGCTCGCCGCTCAGCACATGGCCCATCACGTTGTGGGGCTGCGCTGCCAACTGCTGCCGCAGAAAGGCGCTGTAGTCGGTGGGGTGGGGCACAGCCGTGCCCGCCAGTCGCTCGCCCGTCATGCCGCCACGTCGGCGGCGGCCACCGCCTGCGTCACGGCCACTGCCGCCTGTGCGACCTCCACATGGTGCGGCACCGACGGCTCCAGCTCCGGCTCGCGCGCTGCGAAGCTGTGGGCATTGGCCAGCGGCCAGTACAGCCGGAACACGTTGTGCTGCGCCTCCAGCGGGCCGAGCAGCGCGCCGGGCTGCACGCGCGTGATGAGGTTGGACAGCAGGCGCACCTCGGTGTCGCTGATGCGCCGCACGATGTGGTGCGCGGTGATGTCCTTGGGGTGGCGCAAGCCAGCGGCCTGCACCAGCTCTTGCAGCGCATGCAGCGTGCTGTGGTGGAACTGCGCCACGCGCGTGGCCTTGTCGGGCACCACCAGCGCCTGCTGGCGCAGCGGGTCCTGCGTGGTCACGCCGGTGGGGCAGTGGCCGGTGTGGCAGGTCTGCGCCTGGATGCAGCCCAGCGCCATCATGAAGCCGCGCCCCGCGTTGCACCAGTCGGCGCCCAGCGCCATCATGCGGGCGATGTCGAAGGCGCTGATCACTTTGCCCGCGCAGCCGATCTGCACGCGGTCGCGCAGGTTCACGCCCACCAACGTGTTGTGCACCAGCAGCAGGCCTTCCTGCAGCGGCGCGCCCACGTGGTCGCTGAACTCCACCGGCGCCGCGCCCGTGCCGCCCTCGGCCCCATCGACCACGATGAAGTCGGGCGTGATGCCGGTCACCAGCATGGCCTTGACGATGGCGAACCACTCCCATGGATGGCCCAGGCAGAACTTGAAGCCGGTGGGCTTGCCGCCCGACAGCGTGCGCAGCCTGGCGATGAACTGCATCATCTCCACCGGGTTGCTGAACGCACTGTGGCTGGCCGGCGAGATGCAGGCCTCGCCCACCATCACGCCGCGCGCCGCGGCGATCTCGGCCGTGACCTTGGCGCCGGGCAGCACGCCGCCGTGGCCCGGCTTGGCACCCTGGCTCAGCTTGAGCTCGATCATCTTGACCTGCGGGTCGGTGGCATTGGCCGTGAAGCGCTCTTCGCTGAAGGTACCGTCGCCATTGCGGCAGCCGAAGTAGCCCGAGCCGATCTCCCAGATCAAATCGCCGCCATGCACCCGGTGGTGCTGGCTGATGCTGCCCTCGCCCGTGTCGTGCGCAAAGCCGCCTTTGCGTGCGCCCTGGTTCAGCGCCAGGACGGCGTTGGCCGACAGCGCGCCAAAGCTCATGGCCGAGATGTTGAAGATGCTCGCGTGGTAGGGCTGCGTGCAGGGCGAGACGGACTGCGAGGGCTTGTCCGGGCTGCCGCCGATCCACACGCGAAAGTCGTGCGACGGAAGCTCGGTGGGCACAAG
This sequence comes from Acidovorax sp. NPDC077693, assembly GCF_044542805.1. Taxonomy (NCBI): domain Bacteria; kingdom Pseudomonadati; phylum Pseudomonadota; class Betaproteobacteria; order Burkholderiales; family Comamonadaceae; genus Acidovorax; species Acidovorax sp. NPDC077693. The sequence goes on from NZ_JBITVD010000009.1 coordinate 31,455, forward strand.
CGAGTGGTTCACCCATTCATAGCCCTGCGCCCCCACATCCAGGTGCGTGCCGAAAGGGCGGTTGTCCGGGTCGCCCTTGGCCCGTTGGTACACCAGCGACCGCTGCGCGCGCGAGAACGGCGCGGCCTCGCTGTCGCTCTCGATGAAATACTGGCGCACCTCCGGCCGGATGTACTCCAGCATGAAGCGCAGGTGCCCGATGACCGGGTAGTTGCGCAAGATGGCATGGCGCGTCTGCTGCAGGTCGTACACGCCCAGCGCCACCAGCGCGGCGCACACCAGCACCACCGGCAGCGCCACGCCGAATGCCACGAAGGCGAACAGCGACAGCAGCAGCGCAAAAATGCTGAGCACAAACGCGGTGTAGCGCACCGGGTACAGGGAGTTGAGCTGGTGGATCATGGGGTGTCCTGGTTCTGCGGAAAGCGGCAGCGGGCTACACTGGCCGCCTTTTTGCACCGTGGCGCACGGCGCCGCCAGCCTGCGGGCGCCGGCCCTGGAGCGCCCGACGCGCTTGCCGCACGCGCATCATAGAAGTAAAAAATTGCGTCCAGGAGCTTTCGGCGCCGCCTTGGCTGCCCACTGGCCTACCGCACCCTGCCCCCTGAATACCGACCCGCACCGACGAACGGAGCCCCCATGACCCAGCCTGCCACCCCCTTCACCCCAGCCACAACCGACGCCGACCTGGGCGCGCTGCCTGCCGGCTTCCCCGAAGGCCTCGGCCCGGATGAGCTTGAAGAGATCGACAACATCCTCGACGACCTGCGCTCGCGCGGCGAGGAAATCCCCCAGTGGGAGTTCTGCGACGGCTTCCTGACCGCCGTGATCTGCAGCCGCCGCCCCATCGCCCCGGCCGAGTACCTGCCCATGCTGCTGGGCGACGGTGCCGAGCTCGATGTTGCAGACGGTGAGCCCCTGCCGCTGCTGTCCGCCTTTGCCGACGCCGCACAGCAGGCGCGTTTTCTGGAGCTGTGGAACCGCCGCTGGACCGAGGTGGAGGCCCAGCTCGACGCCAAGGTCGAGACTCTGGACGACGAGCGCACCTTCCAGCCCGAAGCCATGGACATGCGCGGCGCCGTCGCCAGCCTGACCGACGAGCAGCGCGCCGAGATGGACGACGACCAGGAAGTGCCGTCCTTCGGCCAGGTCTGGGCGCTGGGTTTCATGTTCGCCGTGGAGAACTGGCCCGAGGACTGGGCCGCCCCGCGCGACAAGGAAGCCGCCCGCTGGCTGGACGATGCGCTCGGCAGCATCGTGACCCTGACCGAAGACGACACCGGCAAGCCCGAAGTCTGCATGTACAGCGAAGACGGCCCGCCCAGCACCAGCCAGGCGCGCGTGGAGGCCTTCGGCGAAGCCATCTGGGCCGTGTACGACCTGCGCCAGATCTGGAAGAGCATGGGCCCACGCGTCGAGACCCTGCGCAAGGCCCCCGAGCCCGGCCGCAACGACCCCTGCTTTTGCGGCAGCGGCAAGAAGTACAAGAAGTGCCACGGGGCGTGATGGCGCGTGATGGGGCTTGGCGGAGCGTGATCAGCCCTGCCAAACCCTTGTCGTGCCGGATAGACCTGTTGCTATTTATTTGATAGCTGCTGCCGCTTGCCACAAGAGCGGTAGCAGCCATTTTTGTTTGAAATCCATGTCGCGCGCCCCTTCAGGGCGCGCTGTGTTTTGCGCTGTATGACACCCGCTTATCTCACCCGCCTGCGCGCCGAATGGGCGCCCAGCATTCCGCGCGAGCTGCTGGCTGGCGCTGTCGCCACGTTTGCGCTCATCCCCGAGGTCATCGCGTTCTCGTTCGTGGCGGGCGTCGATCCGTCGGTGGGGCTGTTCGCCTCGTTCGTCATCAGTGTGGTCATCGCCTTCGTGGGCGGCCGGCCGGCCATGGTGTCGGCCGCGGCGGGCTCGGTGGCGCTGGTGGCGGCGCCGCTGGTGCAGTCGCACGGGCTCGGCTATTTGCTGGCGGCGGGCTTGCTGGCGGGGCTGGTGCAGTTGGTGTTCGGCCTGCTCAAGCTCGGCGTGCTGATGCGGTTCGTCTCCAGCTCGGTGCGCACCGGCTTCGTCAACGCGTTGGCGGTGCTGATCTTTGCCGCGCAGCTGCCGCACCTGCAGGGCCAGGGCGTGGCCACCTGGGCCATGCTGGCACTGGGGCTGGCTATCATCTACGGCCTGCCGTGGCTGGGCGGCGTACTGCGGCTGCCGGCGCTCAGCGCCGTGCCTTCGCCGCTGATCTGCGTGGTGGCGCTGACCCTGCTGGCGCAAAGCCTGGGCGTGCATCTGCCCACGGTGGCGGACCTGGGCAAGCTGCCGGACTCGCTGCCCGTGTTCGGCTGGCCCGGCGTGCCGCTGTCGCTCGATACGCTGCGCATCATCCTGCTGCCGGCCCTGGCGATTGCCATGGTGGGCCTGCTCGAATCGGTGCTCACCGCCGCCGTGGTCGATGAAATGACCGACACCCCGAGCGACAAGAACCGCGAGTGCGCGGGCCTGGGTGTGGCCAACATCGCGGCCAGCCTGTTCGGCGGCATCGCGGGCTGCGGAATGATCGGCCAGGCCGTGGGCAACGTGAAATACGGCGGGCGCGGCCGGCTGTCCACGTTGTTCGCCGGCGTGTTCCTGCTCATCCTCATGGTGGCGCTGAAAGACTGGGTCTCCCGGGTGCCGGTGATCGCGCTCGTGGCCATCATGGTGATGGTGTCGGCCTCCACCTTCGACTGGAGGTCGCTCACTGCGCTGGTGCGCCACCCGCGCCTGTCCAGTGCGGTGATGCTGGCCACGGTGGTGGTCACCATCGCCACGCACAACCTGGCGGCGGGCGTGGCCGTGGGCGTGCTGCTCAGCGGCGTGTTCTTTGCGTTCAAGGTGTCGCGCATGCTGGCGGTGCAGGTGCACGACGACGATGCCACCGGCGTGCGCACCTGGCGGGTGACGGGCCAGGTGTTCTTTGCCTCGGCCGACGCGTTCATCGAGGCGTTCGACGTGCTGGGCGCCGAGGGCCGCGCGGTGGTCATCGACGTCACGCACGCCCACTTCTGGGACATCACCGCCGTGGCCGCGCTCGACAAGGTGGCAGAGCGCCTGCGCCACCACGGCTGCACGGTGCAGGTGCTGGGGCTGAATGAAGCCAGCGGCGTGCTGATCGACCGCATGGCAGCCGACAAGGGCTGATGGGGTTGCACAGGCGCTGATCGGGCTGCACCCCGGGGCTGCACCGCGGGCCGGCGAGCCTGGCAGGCGCCGAGGTGGTCAGTGCATCGTGATCACTGGCGCGGTCACGCTGGCAACCACCCCAGCAGCCGCTGCAGCGCATAGCGCAGCGTGGCCGCCCGCACGGTGCCGCGGTCGCCTGCAAAGTGCTGCATCTCGCTGTGCGTCTCGCCGCCCACGCACCAGGCGAACCACACGGTGCCCACCGGCTTGTCGTCGCTGCCGCCCGTGGGGCCGGCCACGCCGGTGACCGCCAGGCTGACCTGGGCCTGCGAGTGGGTGAGCGCGCCGTCGGCCATGGCGCGCGCCACGGCTTCGCTCACTGCGCCGTGCTGCTCGATGAGCGCGGCGGGCACGCCCAGCATGTCGGTCTTGGCGGCGTTGGAGTAGGTGACGAAGCCGCGCTCGAACCATTGGCTGGAGCCCGCCAGGTCCGTGCAGGCCGCGGCGATCATGCCGCCGGTGCAGCTCTCGGCCGTGGCCAGCATGTGGCGGTGCTGCAGCAGGCGCAGCGAAATCTGCGTCAAATTGGCATCCAGCGCTGTACTGTCAAGCGCTATCAGCTCACTTTTTGATAGTGACGTCATGGTCATCGGAGTCTCCGCAGCGCCTGTCGGCAAGTCCACTAGGCTGCCACAAACTGGCGGCGCGGTACAGGTGCAGGGCCGGCGGGCCCCGCGCAGCGGCCTACCAGAAGCGCCACAGCGCAATGACCAGCAGCGTGCAAAACGCCGCCACGAAGTCGTCGAACAAAATGCCCCAGCCGCCGCGCCAGCCAAAGCCTTTGAACAGGCCGTCGGCCCAGCCCACGGGCCCGGGCTTGGCCGCGTCGAAGAAGCGGAACAGCGCAAACGCCGTGAGCTGGCCCCAGAACCCCATGGGCATGGCCAGCCACAGCACCAGCCAGAAGGCAACGATCTCGTCCCACACGATGCTGCCGGGGTCGGCCACGCGCAGGTGGCGCGCGGCGGTGGTACAGGCCCACCAGCCCACCAGCGTGCCCCCGGCGATGAGCAGGCCCATGCGCCAGGGCGTCATCCACTGCTGCAGCACCAGGTAGGCGAGCCACGCCCACAGCGTGCCCACGGTGCCCGGCGCCTTGCGCGAGAGGCCCGCGCCAAAGCCGAGCGCGACGAAGTGGGCCGGGTGGGCAAGCAAAAAGCGCACGGTGGGGCGCAGGGCGTCTGGGGCGGAGGGCATGTCGGCAGCAAGAAAAGAAAGGGCAGGCCCGTCATGGTGCCTGCCCTTGGATTGTCACCTAGCGGCGCCGGTGCGCCCCGGTGGGTGGGTCACGCTGCGGCAGCCTCGGGGTTGCCGCATCCGCCGCGTTACTGCCGTTCCTGGAGCTGGACGTCCTTGGGGTAGCGGATAGTGTGCTCGGCGCTGAACTGCGCCGTGGCGCCTGCCGCCAGGCTCTGCTGCCAGGCCACGGTGCCGGGCGTGCGGTCCCACGCCAGGTCGGCGGGCTGGGGCTGGTAGCGCGACTCGACCTCGATCTTCTCGTTGCGCGAGACCGGCGCCGCGTGCAGCACCTGCAGCGTGATGGCGGTCTTGTGGCGGTTGTCCACGCTGTAGGCGCGGCGCGTCTTGCGCTCGGTGCGCGAGCCGGTAAAGCCCGTGCTGCCGGTCAGGTCCTGCACCGCCTCGGCGCGCACGGTGACCAGCTCATCGCGGCCGAACGACAGGCTGGTGCTGCCCGCAGGCGCGCCCGCGCTGGCCGCCGCGAAGTCGATGCGCCCGGTGCCTACGAAGGCGCCGTCGCGGTACAGCCCCACCGTGCCCGCCGGCCACACGCCCGCAGGCTGCGCCATCTGTGCGACGAGGTAGGCGGCTTCTTCCACCGCGGGTGCCGTGCGCGTGATCAGCGTGGCGGGGGCCGTCTGGCTGCCCAGTGCCAGCGTCACGCGCTGGCCGCTGGACGGCACGGTGATGCGCTGCGGCACGGCGAACTCGGTGGCAAAGCCCTTGTCGATGGAGCTCACGTCGAAGCTGGGCATGGCGTCTTCGGCCATGCGCGCGCGAGCCAGGGGCGCAGGAGCCGCTGGTGGCGCGGGCGCAGCCATCGCCATGACGGGCGCCACAGTACCCACGGGCTGCGGCGGTGGTGCCACATCCAGCGTCCAGGCGCGCGGCAGGCGGCCCTGCGTGGCGCGGCCGGGCTGGCCGGTGGACAGCGTGAGCTGCACGCCCGTCCAGTCCTCGCCGCTGTTTTGCGCCACCAGCGCCTGGCGCTCCAGCAGCACGGTGGACTTGGCGCCATCCAGCGTGGCGCGGTACGTGGGCTGCCAGCCCGGGCCGCGCACCTGGTAGGACAGGCGCAGCTCGGCGTCGCGCTCGGCCGCCAGGTTGATGCTCACGGAGACCACGCGTGCGCGCTGGCTGGCCACGCGGTCGCGCTCGGCCACCAGGGGCTTCAAGGCGAGTTCGAGCGCCTCTTGCTTGCGCTTGAGCTGGTGCGTGCGTGCAAACGCGTCCTGCCCGGACTTGCGCAGCACTTCGGCCGTGGCCGTGATCTGGGCGGGCGTGGGGCTGGCGATGCGGGTGTTGGTGGCGGTCGCCGTGGTGGCCGCTGCCGTGGCGTCGTCGCCCGTGACCGCACCACCCACGCCGGCCACGCCGCGCAGGTAGCCGTCCACCAACTGCAGCGCCGAGGCCTCGGCCCTCACCCCGGCGATCTGGTCCTCCAGCTCGCGGATGCGGCCGTCCAGCGGGCTCGCGCAGGCGGCGGCCACATCGCGGTCTTCGGTCAGCACGTTGAACTCGCCCACGCGCACGGCGGCGTCGGCGCTGATCTGCAGGCTCTGCGCGTCGATGGATGCGGGCAGGCAGCCAATGGTCAGGCTGCGCGCGCCGGCTGGCACGCGGGCCACGCGCTCCACGGTGGCGCTGCCGGGGTACACGGTGACGCGGGCGATGCGTGATGTGTCGCCGGTCGCGGGGCGTGGCGCGTCCTGCGCCATGGCGACGAAGGGCAGCGCGCCCACCCCGCTGACGATGCAGGCCATCCACCACGCGCGGTGGACGACAAAAGCGCGTGGGCGCAACGCGGTGGGGCTGGGCATCGCAGGCTCCTCGAAGGGGTGTGGATCGGGTGCCGGATGCTAGCAGGCCCGGGGCGGCAGGCAGCGGTGGATTCAGGGGGTTGGCGCCGTCGCTGCAGCCACTTCTTGTAACGATTTTCGGGGAGTGCCCTAGGGGCATGTTCGCCCGCTCCGTTTAAAACGCCAGGGGGCCGCCTGCCGCCTGCCAGCGCACGCCGCGCAGGGCTCGGCCTGGCCGCCATCGCCGCACGATCCAACCATCCATCCATCCATCCAACCAACCACGAGGAGCACCGAGTGCAGGACAACGACAAGACCGCCTTTGACTCCGCGATCCGGGCGCTGGAGTTCGAGATCGCCAACGCCGGCACGCACCTGACCATCGACGCCACCGCGCGCCAGGCGTATTCGATGCAGATCCAGGCGATGGCCAACGAACTGCGCGGGCAGGTGAGCAGCGGGCGCATGACCTGGGCGCAGGCCGCCCAGCAGGCGCAGGAGGCCCGCAACGCCATCATGGAAGTCATTCGCGGCCGCAGCACCCCGGTGGGCCGCGCGATGGCCGAGCGGCTCAAGCGCGAAGGCAAGACGCTCAACGAACTCATCGCGCGCAAGACGCAGCAACTGCACGGCGCCGGTGCGGACTTCGGCCGGCTCTCCACCACCCAGCAGAACGCGGTGTATGCCGAGATCGTCAAATCCGCCGGCACGTCGAACCCGCGCGTGACCGCCACCATGCGCAACCTCTCGCGCGCAGGGCGGGGCCTGCTGGTGCTGTCGATCGCCCTGTCCGTGTATTCCATCGCCAAGGCCGAAGACAAGGCCGGCGCCGCCCGCCGCGAAGTGGCTGTCACCGGCGCCGGCATTGGCGGCGGCATCGCCGGCGGCGCCCTGGCCGGCCTGGCCTGCGGCCCCGGGGCGCCTGTGTGCGTCACCGTCGGGGCTTTTGTCGGCGGCGCGCTGGCGGCCTTCGGCGTGGACTACTTCTGGTAAGGACGCAGCGCCCATGCACCTGCTCACACTCCAAGAGCTGTCGGTCGAGCGCCTGGCAGGCCGCCCCGACGACGCACCCGCCCACTGCCACATCCTGCGCAACGGCCAGCCCACCGGCCGCCACGTGCCCGGCGCGGTGCTGGAGACGGCTGCGCAATGGCAAGGTTTTACGCTGCTGCTGACGACCGACGACATCCCGGCGGAAGAATTTCTGCACATCCACCTGCTCGATGCGGACCTGCAGTGCATCGACACTGCAACGGTGGGGGCGATGTATTCCACGGGCTCGTTCTCGCTGCTCCCGTCGCCCGAGCCTGACACGCTGCGGTTTCGTTTCATTGGCGATACCGACTGGAGCGTGCAGGTGCTGGCGGAGTCTGGCTTTCGGGTTCCGCTGTGGTCGGAGCCGACCGGTGTGAGTCGGCCCGTGGGGTTCTCGCGGCACTTCGTGGTGCGGGGGAATCCGAAGCGGGAGGGGGAGTAGGGTGCTTGCCATGTGGCAGGCGCAAGCTAGAGGCTGTCACACCTTCATAGGCCAGATTCGAGATGACAGGAGCTGGGGCGTTGGAGCGGTTGGTACTCGGACGGCTATCGGCCAGGAGCGGTCTGTGGCGGCGTACGAAAGCGGACACTCCATGTGAAATCATGCACCATTTGGCTCCCTGTAGCCAAATGAGACGAAAATCGGGGACTCCCGATCGTGCTGGCCGCAGGCGAGGACCAAGTACCCGTGGTCCTTTGGCCAAGCCGCCAATTCAAAGGCCTCGAAGTAGAGCTCCTCAGCCAGATCGGGCGCACGCTCACGGGTAACGCTGGGCGGGCCAAGGCTCTCCGCCAGTCTCGCCCGCCATGTACGAAAACGGCTTGCGAAGTCGGTGTATGTCCGTTCGAGTTCCTCAGGAGAGCAGTCGTCCAGCCAACCTGTCTCTTCGAGGAACACCTCTTCAGCGGAAGTGAGTAGCGCTTTGATGTCCAAGGGGGCCTCGTTCATGGGGCATAACGTGGAGTTGAGGTGCCTGCGCGGCTTTTCGCAGAGGTCGACTCGAACGCGGGGTTAGGCGTTTTCACCACAGAGTCGGTGACTCGTGCGGCGCCTACGACTCTTTGCAGATTGGGCAATAGCAGCGCCTGACTATAGCTTGCCAGTAGGCAGGCACCGGACAGTGAGGCAGCGCGGTTTGGAGGGCAAGCAAACAGTCAACGGCAGCTTTGGGGTCGTTTCGTCCACCGGCTGCTTAGGGCTCAAAGCAGCCGCTCAGACCGGGCGCTTGGCTGGCGCGAAATTAATGCCCTGCATCTGTCGGCAGAGCGCTCAATGAACCAGCCCCGGCGAGCAGTGCAATGCATTCATTGGCGCGTCGTATGCCTCCTTCGGCGATTTCCCCCCTGCAAATCTCCTCCAGCATTCGAGCCAGATAAGCCGCATCATTCCAATTCAACGAGTCAGACTTACCTGTAGCCTGCTCGGAAAACGAGGGAGTTCCGTATGCGGTCCGTACCCCCAACTCGCTTAGCTTTACTGGCAACCTGAGAGTGAAGGTTTGGCCTCCTTTTCCTTCGAGCAGCAGGAAGTAAGAGCCTCCGTCACGCAGGACGTCAGCCATTGCAATACGAGCAATCGATGGAAGTTTCATAGAGTTGGAGTCTTCTAGTGGGGCTGTCGTCGTGATGTTTATTTCGGTGCCCGCTTTTGGCCGTATTCTGTCATCAGCTACCCTTCCACCGTTTCCCCCGTTTCTACACACCCAACGCCCTCCCCCACCACCTTCACCCCAACGCCTGCGGCACCTCCCGCGCCAAAAAGTCGTACACCGCGCGAATCCTGCGGCTCGTGCGGATCTCGCGGTGCACCGTGAGCCAGATGGGCAGTTCGGGCAGAGGCAGCATGGGCAGCACGGGCACGACGTCGGGGTCGGTGCGGGCCATGTAGTCGCCCACAAAGCCCACGCCCAAACCAGCGCGCACGGCCTCCCAGCAGGCGATCAGGTCGTCGGTGCGGAAGGCAAAGCGCTGGCGGTCCACCGGGTAGCCCATGGCGGCAAAACCTTGCTGGATGTCCTCGTGGCGGTCGTTGCCGATCAGCTCGTGCTGCAGCAGGTCTGACGGCTGGCGCGGTGTGCCTTTGCGGCGCAGGTAGTCGCGGTGGGCATATGCGCCCAGCTTTACGGCGCCGATGCGCTTGGCCACCAGGCTGGCCTGGTCGGGGCGGACCATGCGCAGGGCGATGTCGGCTTCGCGGCGCAGCAGGTTGGTGACCTCGTTGCTGGACACCAGTTCCACCTGCACCTCAGGCAGCGCCTGCCGCATGCGCGCGAGCACCGGCGGCAGCAGCACGCAGGCCACGGGCTGGCTGGCGGTGATGCGCACGGTGCCGCTCACGCCGGCCTCGGCGCCCGACACGCTGCGCGCCAGTTGATGGGCGCCTGCCTCCATGGCGTGGGCCGATTCGGCCAGCTGCAGCGCCGTGGCGGTGGGCAGCAGGCCGCGGCCGGTGCGCTCGAACAGCACCACGCCCAGCTGTGATTCCAGCTCGGCGATGTGGCGGCCGATGGTGGGCTGGCTGGCGTTCAGGACACGGGCCGCGCCCAGCAGGCTGCCTTGGTCCAGCGCGGCCAGGAAGGACTGCACCAGGCTCCAGTCGAAGGTCTGATTCATGGCGGTAGCGTGCTCCGGTTCGGCGGTGTTTAGCTATTCAAAAATGAATTGCTGGTATGGATGGTTAGGCAATTGTGTGGTTGTCGGTGCGTTTTCACAATCGGTCCATTCCTTTCCCGCCGTGGAGATTCCGATGACCGCACCGCTCAACACTCCCTTCGCTCCTGCCGCACCACAGGCAGCACCAGCCGCTCAGCCCACGGTGTTGATCCTGGGCGCGCGCGGCCGCCTGGGGCTGGCTGCCGCACGGGCCTTTGCCCAGGCCGGCTGGCAGGTGCTGGCGCAGGTGCGGCCCGCTGCGGGCGGCCACGCGCTGCCCGCCATGGGCGGTGTGTGGTGGATGCCGGTGGCGGTGCATGACACGGCGGAGCTGTTGCGCCAGGCGCGCGGCGCACAGGTGGTGGTGCATGCGATCAGCCCTGCGTACACGGACAAGGCATGGCGCCTGGAGGCGCTCGGCTTGCTGGACGCTGCCATCGACGTTACGCAGCAGCTCGGCGCCACGCTCATGCTGCCGGGCAACGTCTACAACTTCGGCGAGGGCATGCCCGCCGTGCTGCGCGAAGACACGCCCCAGGCGGCCGCTGGCGGCAAGGGGCTGGTGCGCGTGGCGATGGAGCAGCGCCTGACCGCCGCTACGCTGGGCGGGCGCATGCGGGCGGTGGTGGTGCGCGCGGGCGACTTCTTCGGCAGCGGCGCCAGTGGCTGGCTCGACCAGTCCATCGCCAAGGACCTGCACCGGGGCCGCGTCACCTGGCCCGGCCCGCTGAACGTGGCCACGCCCTGGGCGTACCTGCCCGACCTGGCGGCCACCTTGGTGCGCGTCGCCGACGAACGCCACCGGCTGGCCGCGTTCGACTGCCTGCATTTCCAGGGCCACACCGTGAGCGCGCAGCCCTGGCTGCACAGCCTCTCCACCTTGGCCGCAGAGCGCGGCTGGCTGCCCGATGCCGGCACGCTGCGCGTGAAGCGGCTGAACTGGACGCTGCTGCGCGTGGCGGGTGTGTTCATGCCCATGCTCGCGTCGCTGGCCGCCATGCGTTACCTGCGCCACCAGCCCCACCGGCTGGACAACTCCCGCCTGCGTGCGCTGATCGGCGAGGAGCCCCACACGCCGTTCGAGCAGGCGGCGCGCCAGGCGCTGAACGACCTGGCGCTGGGTGCTGCGCCCGCCCCGCGCGCCGCGCTGGCCTGAAGGCGCGGCGCCCACGGGCCTGTCACCGCTGCACCGCCACACCCAACCCGCCCGCGGTCGTGGCGAGCTGGCGCGCGCGCCTGGCCTCACCACCTTGTCTTCACCGCTTTTTTTTGACACCCACCCACCGGCCCACAGTGCCAGAAGGACCCGCCATGAACCGTCGCAATTTCATCCGCCTGGCAGGCGGTGGCACCGTCGTCGCCGCCACGGCCGGCACCCTGGCCGCCTGTGGCGTGGCCAGCCCGCACTACCCCGCCGAAGCCGTGGAGGCGTGGCAAGGCCCGGTGGGCGAGACCGAGGTGCGCCGCCGCGCCGTGGCCTACGCCATCACCGCGCCCAACCCGCACAACCTGCAGCCCTGGGTGGTGGACCTGCGCGAAGACGGCGTGATCACCCTGCGCACCGACCGCGAACGCGTGCTGCCGCACACCGACCCCCTGGGCCGGCAGATCCTCATCGGCCACGGCGCCTTTCTGGAGCTGCTGGTGCTGGCCCTGGCGCAGCAGGGCGTGGGCAGCGACGTGCTGCTGTGGCCGCAGGGCCCGCTGCCTGCGGCGTTGGCGGACTGGGATGATCGGCCTGTGGCGCGTGTCACCTTGAAGCCTGCGGGCCAGCCCGATGCGCTGTTTGCCCAGGTGCTGCAGCGACACACGCCCAAGAGCGACTTCGACATGGCCCGCCCCGTGGCGCCCGACGTGCTGGCCGCGCTGCTGTCCAGCCAGCGGCCCGCAGCAGGGCTGCAGGTGGGTGGCACGGTCGACGCTGCGCGCCTGGAGCCGCTGCGCACGCTGTGCTGGCAGTCCGCGCAGGTGGAGCTGCTCACGCCGCGCACGATGATGGAGAGCATCCACCTCACACGCGTCGGACCGGCCGAGATCCTGCGCCACCGCGACGGCATCTCGCTCAACTCGCCGTTCGTGCGTGCAGTGTCGGCGCTGGGCATGTTCGACCGGTCCGCGCCACCCGCCGAGGGCAGCGCCGCGTACAAGAGCGCGATGGGCCGCTTCGAGGGCCACAGCCGCACGGCGATGGGCTTTGTGTGGATCACCGGCGGCAACACGCGCGCGGACCAGGTCGATGCGGGCCGGGCCTATGTGCGGCTGCAGCTGCAGGCCACCGCGCTGGGCGTGGGCATGCACCCCATGAGCCAGGCGCTGCAAGAGTTTGCCGAGATGGCGCCGCATTACGAGCGCGTGCACCAGTTGGTGCTGGGGCGCTCCGCGCCGCGCGCGCCTGAGGATGCCACCGTGCAGATGTTCTGCCGCATTGGCTACCCGCAGGACGAGGTGCCTGCCACGCCGCGCCGGCCCTTGGGTCAGTTCGTGCAGGCGTGAAGCGGGCCGGTTGGGGCGGAGCGGGTTTCAGGCGCCGGGAGTTGACCAGAATCGGCGCTCCAATGCCACAGAGCCGTTCGGGCTGAGCCTGTCGAAGCCTGGTGCAGCGCTTCGACAGGCTCAGCGTGAACGGGTGAGGTTCTACCCGCCCATCGAGACCATCGGAATCAAGCCACGGGCGCCACGAACGCAATCAGCCGCCCCATGCGCCGTATCCATTCGGCCGTGACGATGAACTGGGGCTTGTCCTTCTTCACGTACGGCGGCACTTCGGGCGGGTTGTCGGCCGGGTAGGGCGAGGTGTCGTACACATCGCCCACGTGCTTGCTGCGGTGGGCCGTGCCGGTGTACGGCGCGGTGGGGCCGTCGCCCTGGTAGGGGTTCACCACTTCGGGCACGGGCGATGTCCAGTAGTTGCGCGTGCCCAGCTCGGTCAGCAGCGTGGCGACTTCGGATTCGGGCACTGCGGGCGTGGCCATCACTGCACCGGTGAACAGGTCCGGAAAGTCCACCTCGCGGATCGAGAAGTATTTGGGCAGCGCCTTGCCGCCGCCCGCCACCTTCAGCGGCGAGCGCGCGGCCATCTCGGCCACGGCCGCGTCCGTCATGCCGCTGAGCTTGGCGTACGTGGCCTCCAGCCCCGCGATGTCGATGGGACGGCCGGCCGAGTAGTGGCTCACGGTGTTGGTGTAGTTCTTGTCGTAGTAGTAGGCGCCGTTGTGGATGTTGGAGCCGTAGCGGTGCACGTACAGGCCGTCGTTGGTGCCCAGCTCGACAAACGTGGGGTGCGTGCGGCCGCCGCCCAGCAGCGGGTTCACCGTGGCGGCGTCGGCCGGCAGCGGGCAGCTCTTGAGCCAGGCGATCGCCTCGGGCAGGCGCGCCAGGTACTTGCGGTCGCCAGTGAGCTGGAAGTAGTTGAACATCTGGCGGATGTTGGTCTGCGTGGTGTGCGTGGCCAGCGACCGGGGCTCGTAGCTGCGGGCACCGGCCGGCGACCCGGCGGGGCGGCCGTCCTTGGCGCGCGACAGGTGCTGCAGCCCCCAGCCCGCCTGCTGGCCGGGCTGCTGCATCAGGCGCATGCATTCCATCGCGCGGGTGATGCTGGGCAGCAGGCGCGTCTCGCCCAGCGCCATCACGCACAGGGTGAGGAACTTGATGTTCTCGCCCATCACGTCGTCGTTGAAGGTCACGTGCAGTGTGTAGTCGCCGTCGTCCATGCCGGCCTTGGCACCGGCGGGCAGCTGCGACGCGTTGGGCAGCGGCATGCTGCTGATCGCCCCGGGGAAGTGCGGGAACCGCTGCGGCCAGCCGCCATTGGCCACGCCGTACTCGGGGCCGAACTGCGCGTTGAGCACGAAGTCGATCGCCTTTTGCACGGCGGGCAGGTAGCGGGCGTCGCGCTTTTCGAGGTACATGCGCAGCAGGAACTGCGATGCCACGGCCGTGCCCGCATCGTCGAACGTGGCGTTGCCGTAGTAGTGCTGGAACTCTTCGAGCCGCCAGCCGTTCTTGCCGATGGTGTCGTACCACTTTTTCAGCGACGCCTCGCCCGCGAAGTCGTGGATGTAGTTCCACCCGCCCGAGCTGTGCTGCGCGGCCATGATGGCCGTGGCGGTGCGCTCGGCCGCGCGCCAGTGGCGCTCGTCGCCGGTCGCGTGGTAGGCGTCCAGGTACACATGGCCCACCGACGGCGTGCCCGGTGGCTGGATCCAGCACATGGTGCGGTAGGCCTCCATCTCGCCGAAGGTCTGCTTCAGGTCCGGCGAGTACGACCACACGTAGCCGCCCTGGTAGGACACGGTGTCGTCCATGTAGTGCGTGGCCCGCTTCAGGGCGTCGGCAGCGTCGGCCTTGGGGCCGGGCGGAAAGGTGGGCGCGGGGTCGTCGCTGCCGCCGCCGCAGGCGCTCAGCAGCAGGGGGGCCAGGGCACTCAGGGTGAAGTCTCTGCGCTTCATGGTCAGCATGGAATGTCTCCTCGTTGGATGGCAGTGGGTCTGAAAGGGGCCGAAGCGGGTGCACCGGCTGCCGCCCCGGTGGCCCGGCCCCAGGCCATACGGCACCATGACAGATGACGTCGTACAGCTTGGCGCGAATTCTGGGCGCGGGATTTCCTGCTGCGACTGGCGTTAACCCCAATCGGCCTGTGGCACTGGTCGCTGCAGAATCGGGCGCGAGAACGAGGTGGGTGCGAGCGCGTATGCCTTGAAATCCGCATGGAATCTCAGGTTCGCGGGATTTTCGACGGTCCGCTTCCGCGACGCACAGTGCGCCGCAGAACGTGCTGACGCCGCGCTATCAAAACACTAAAAATTTGTGATTATTTGTATGACGTCAGATGATTACGTTAACAATGCACACAGAACAACAGGATGGGGGACAAGCATGGTCAAGAGATGGAAAGCCGGTTGTCTGGTGGCGGCAGCATTGCTGTGCGCGGGTGCGGCGTGGGGGCAGACGAAGCTGCGCGCTTGGAACATTCACCCTGACGGCTACCCCGTCACCGAGGCCATGAAAAGCTTCGCGCAGCAGGTGGGCAAGGCCACGCAGGGCCGCTTCCAGATCGAGGTGTTTTCCAACGCCACGCTGGGCGACCAACCCAAAGCGGTCCAGATGCTCAAGAGCGGCGAGATCGACATCGCCGAGTTCAGCTCGGGCCCGCTGTCGGACGCGGTGCCCGGCATCAAGGTGCTGAACCTGCCGTTCCTCTTCACCGACTCGGCCCACATGTTCCGTCACCTGGATGGTGCCCTGGGCCAGCGCTTTGCCGCCAACCTGCAGTCGGCCGGCTTCGTGGTGCTGGGCTGGTACGACGGCGGGGGGCGATCGTTCTACTGCGCCAACCGCTCGCCCGCCACCATCCGCGACCTGGCGGGCGCGTCCATCCGCGTGCAGCAGTCGGAGATCTTCACCGAGATGATCCGGCTGCTGGACGCCAAGCCCGTGGCGCTGCCCTTCAAGGAAGTGCTGGGCGGCTTCGAGAAAGGCAGCATCGACTGCGCCGAGAACAACATGCCCTCGTACGAATCCACGGGGCACCACAAGCTGGCCAAGAACGTCTACGTGACCAACCACGTGATCTCGCCCGAGGCGCTGGTGGTGTCCGCCGCGCTGTGGGCCAAGCTCTCGGCCGAAGACCGCAAGGCCTTTGCCGACGCGGGTGTCCAGTCGGCCCTGCTGATGCGCGAGCTGTGGAACAAGCGCGTGGCGCAGGCGCTGGAGACCACGGCCAAACAGGGCTCCCAGTTCGTGCGCGTGAAGGACGTCTCGCCCTTCGTGCGGCGCATGGCGCCGCTCTACAACAAATACATGGCCGACCCGACCACGCGGGAAGAGCTGCTGACCATCATTGCGAAGTAGCGCGGCATTCCGTGATCGCTGCCGCTGCGGTGCTCCTCACGGCGTGACGGCGCTGCCAGTGGTGCCAGAGGGCACCAGGTACTCGCGCACCAGGGTCCTTGCGCGGTGCAGCCGGCTCTTGGCCGCCTCGCGCGTGGTGCCCAGGCGCTCCGCCATCTCTTCGATGGTCAGTTCCTCGAAGTCGCGCATCAGCAGCGCATCGCGGTAGATGGGCGGCAGCGAGTCGATGGCCAGGGCCAGGTCGTGGCGCAGTTCGTGGTCGGGCCTGTGCGACCAGGCCAGGTTGTCTTCGACCTGCGCGAGCGGCTCGCCCTTGAGCCAGCCCAGCACCGGTCGCATGCACAGCCGCTGCACGATGCGCACCACCCACCCGCCAAAAGCCGCCACCTCGCGCAGCGCGCCGACGCGGCGGTACACGATGATCAGCGCCTCCTGCACCACGTCGTCGGTGGCCGTGGTGGCGGCGCAGTGGCGCAGCGCGTAGCGGCGGATGTCCGGACGCGCCAGCGCCAGCAGTTGCTCCATGGCCCGCGCGTCGCCATCGCGGGCGGCGGGCAGCAGTTGGGCGAGGGTGGGGCGTGGCATGGATGGGATTCTCCGTTGGAAGCGACTCAGGGGGCGTCAGTTCACTCCACCGGCTTGCGGCCCACCAGTGCGCAGGCGGGGCAGTAGCCGAAGGCGCCGCTCAGCACGCTGCCCACCCCCGATGCGGCCAGCACCAGGCCCAGGGGCGATGCGCCTTGCCACCACAGGCCGACGGCGACGAGGGCGATGCCGCCGGCAATGCGCAGCAGGCTTTCGGGGCGGGTGATGTTCTTGCGGTACAGCATGGTGAAAAACTCCTGGGAATCGGTGGGATGGATGAGAAGGGACAGCGAGGCGCACTCACTGCGCGCCTCCCCCACCAAGAGCCGCCGGATCCGGCCAAGGATTCATGCGCTGGCAAATATTTTTCGTGTCCGTACTGGGTTGCTTGACCCGCCTGACCCGCCTGACCCGCCTTGATCCTTCTTGATCCTTCTTGATCCTTCTTGATCCTTCTTGATCCTTCTTGGCCGGCCTGCAGCTGCCACGCCCCTTACCCGAAGTGATCGAACGAGGCGTACCGGTTCTCCACCGGCTGCCCCTGGCCGTCCACCAGGCGCAGGCCCGGCTCGGCCACCACGGTGCCGATGCGGGTCACGGGTGTACCGCTGGCCGCGGCGGCAGCCGCCACGGCGTTGCGTTGCGCAGGCGGCGCGGTGAAGGCCAGCTCGTAGTCGTCGCCGCCCGACAAGGTGCAGCGGCGCAAGATTTCAGCATCAAAAATGCCGCTACCGCTGGATGGATGGGCGCCAGCAGCTATCAAATCAGTAGTGACGTCCACATCGATCACCACGCCCACGCCGGAGGCCTTGAGGATGTGCGACACGTCGCCCACGAGCCCGTCGCTCAGGTCCATGGCGCTGCTGGCAATGCCGCGCAGTTGCAGGCCCAGGGCCACGCGTGGTGTGGGGCGCTCCAGCCGCTGGCGGGCGCGGGCCAGCACCTCGGCGGGCAGCGTGGTGTGGCCCAACAGCGCCTCCAGCGCCAGCCGTGCATCGCCCAGCGTGCCGCTCACATAGAGGTCGTCGCCGGGCCGTGCGCCGCTGCGCAGCAGGGCCTGGCGCGGAGGGACCTCGCCGAACACGGTGATGCAGATGTTGAGCGGCCCCTGCGTGGTGTCGCCGCCCACCAGCTCGCAGCCGTGCGCATCGGCCAGTTGCCACATCCCGCGCGCAAAGCCGGCCAGCCAGCTTTCGTCCACGCGCGGCAGCGACAGCGCCAGCGTGAAGGCCAACGGCCGCGCGCCGCAGGCCGCCAGGTCCGACAGGTTCACCGCCAGCGCCTTGTGGCCCAGCGCCTCGGGGTCCACGTCGGCGAAGAAGTGGCGGCCCTCCACCAGCATGTCGCTGGAGATGGCCAGCTGCATGCCGGGAGCGGGTGCCAGCAGCGCGCAGTCGTCGCCCACGCCCAGCACGGCAGCACCATCGGGCCTGGCAGCGCGGGTGAAGTAGCGGTGAATCAGTTCGAATTCATTCATGGAAAAGCACAAGTCCCTGATTTTTTTGGGCGCCGGCCGTGTGGCCAGAGGATTGTCACGGATGGGTCATGCCGGCTTCCTGAGGTGCCGCAGCACGCGCTCCGCTCCGCTGCGCTGCGCTCTGCCACGCATGCGCTGGCTTCACGTCCTTGGCATTGGCACCACCTCACACCGGCAAAAGATCATGATTTCAGATCGCAATGGCCGTTCCACCCATTCTGCGGCCACCACCACGGAGCAGCGCGCCTCACGAAGACCAACGACTTCGGGAATGCGGTCTAGGAAATGGCGGTGGACTACCAAATGGCCTGCCAGGGCGGCAACGGCCAGATGCGGCTGAAGGGGTTCGACCTGGCCCACAACACCATCGACGTGCTGTCGTCCTCTCCGTGGGTGGGGTGCACAAGCCCCGCAGCTTGCCGGCGCCCGTGCGCCGCAGGCCAGCTGGTCGGGAGCGATCTTCTTGTGGACCGCTGGGTCCACGTGGCCGTCGTCGGCAACCCCGCGAAGGGCGAGACGACGATGTATGGGGAGGGTGTACCCGTGCTTCGCAACAGCGCGGACGCGTCGGGCATCGCATCGCCACGGCCGGGGCCACCATGCAGTGGAGGGCGGTGCGGGCTCGTGGAGCTGGCGGCGCGCCGACGGCTTCTTCGGCCAGATCGTCGAGATTCGCCTGGCGGCGGAGCCGCTGCCCTCTGCGCCGTAGCGCACGGCGCGCGCGGTGTGACCGGCAGGCGCCGCCTGCCCGCCACGCCGTCTGCGTAAGGGGGGCGCGTCAGGCCAGCGCGCCGCGAAAGCGCTGCGCCGCCTGGCGGCTGACTTCGGCCAGCAACTGTTCTTCACGCTGGCGCTCGCGCAGCCAGCGCGCATCGTTTTGCCCGGCCTCGACCTCGGTGCGCAGCATGTGCATGGCGCTCGATGAGCCCTGCACGGCCGCGTGGCCGGCGATCTTGTCCATGGTCTTGAGGATGTGCTCGCGCAGCGGCATGTGGTCGCCGGTGGCCGGGTCCACATACACCGCGTCCATGCCGAAGCGGCAGGCCTGGAAGCGGTTGTAGGTGTAGACGAGGTAGTCGTCTTCGGTGGGCATGAAGGGCTGGTCCGCCAGGAACCAGGCGCCCAGCGACTGCACGTAGCCCGCGAGCGCCGCGGCGCGCTCGATGGTCAGCGGCGTGTCGAACACGCGGATCTCGATGGTGCCGAACTCGGGCTTGGGACGGATGTCCCAGTAGAAGTCCTTCATGCTCTTGACCACGCCGGTGCGCGTCATCTTGTCGAAGTAGACGGTGAAGTCTTCCCAGGTGAGCGCCAGTGGCGCACGGCCCGAGAGCGGGAACGCGAACACCGAGTTCAGGCGCGCGGAGTCGAACGCCGTGTCCTGCCCCTGCACATAGGGGCTTGATGCCGACAGCGCGATGAAGTGCGGGATGTAGCGCGACATGCGGTGCAGCATGAGCAGCGCGGCATTGGCATCGGGGCAGCCGATGTGCACGTGCTGGCCGAAGATGGTGAACTGCTTGGACAGGTAGCCGTACAGCTCCGACAGCTCGCGAAAGCGCGGCTTGTCGTAGATGCGCCGCTCGTGCCACTGCTGGAACGGGTGCGTGCCGCCGCCCACCACGGCGATGTTGAGCTTGTCCGCGCTCTTGACCAGCGCATCGCGGATGGGCGTGAGCTGGCCCAGCACCTCGCTGCTGGAGTGGCAAATGCCGGTGGAGATCTCGATCATGCTGTTCGTCATCTCCGGCACCACGCTGCCGGGCAGCGGGGTCTTGTGCATGAGGCGCAGCATGTCCTCGGCATAGGGCGCGAGGTCGTAGTCGTTGGTGTTGACGAGCTGCAGCTCCAGCTCGACGCCCAGGGTCAGGGGCTCGGAATGGTTGAAGGCTTCAAGGGACATTAGATGCGTTCCGTGCTGTGCACTGCGGTGCGCGCTGGCGGGTGGCTGGCGCGCGCGGTGCTCATGATTGGGTGTCTCCGTTCTGGCCGCGGGCCGTCAGCGCCGCCCAGGGTTTGGAGCTTTCGCCTGCGCGGTAGATGGCCACGGTGGCGATCACGGCGCCCATCACTTCCATCAGCAAGATGGCGGGCAGGGCCACGCCAGCGATCACATGGCCGGTGGAGGGCGAGGCCAGGACGAACTGCGAGGCGATGAGCAGCGCGATGGAGGACATCGGCGTCATCGCGCAGCCCACCCACAGCGCCTGCTTCCAGCTGGCGCCACTGCCCACGTTGCCCAGCGCCACGCCCGTGGCCTTGGCCACCAGGCGCACGGCGATCAGCGCCAGCACCACGCCGGCCACGGGGGCGCTCCAGTCGGCCTGCGCGGCCACGGTGGAGACCAGCACGAACATCAGCATGGTGAGCAGCGACGACGCGTTGCCCAGCTGGCGCGGCCAGGCCCAGGGCCGGGGGTTGAGCTGCTTGAGCAGCATGCCGCCCAGCAGCGCTGCCAGCGGCGCGGAGCCGCCCATGTGCGCGGCCACGGCCGTGCCGGCCGCCACCAGCGCCAGGAACAGCATGGAGGTGTTCTCGCTCGTTGGGCTCATCACGCGCAGCGCCATGCGCAGCACCAGCGCCAGCACGGCAGCCACGACGATGGAGACGCCCAGCACCACCACGACGGGCGACATGGTCTCCATCAGGGTGAGGCCCTGGCGGTTGATGAGCTCGGCCTTGGCGCTGCCCAGCGTCAGCGCATACAGCGTGGACAGGGTGGTGAGCACGATGGCGCGTTCCGTCACCGGGCCGGCAGCGCGGGTGTCGGCCACCACGCGGGTCAGCACCGCGGGCGACGCGGCCAGCGCCACCAGGGCCAGCGGTCCGGCCACCTGCGTGGGCAGGTTGAGCCACACCAGCACCCAGTACACGGCGAAGTAGGTGAACACCGATTCGGCGATGCTCTGCACCAGCACCATGGGGTTGTGGCGGAACCAGCGCAGCGGAATGCGGCCGCCGCACTCGAACAGCACGATGGCAATGCCCAGCTCCAGGAGGAACAGGCCGATGCCTTGCAGCGGCCACACGGCGCCGCTGAAGCCGGCCAGCCCCGCGGCGGTGCCGACGAGCGAGTAGCCCAATACCTTGGGCAGACCGGTGTGGCGCTGGGTGAGATAGCCTGCCATGGCCGCCACTGCCAGCAGCAGTGACCACTGGACCGTCGGCAACCCGGCCGAGGGGCGCAGCCACTGCGCCCAGAAGGTCAGGATTTCATTCATGTCTGGAACCTCTGCGTCAGGCGGGGACGGGCCCCGCCGGGAGTGAAGAAGCGGGTGCGCAGAAACCCTGAAAAATCAGGGACGCACCAGCGTTGCCTGAATTTACAGGCCGAAACATCCCGTCCATGTAGGACAGGGGCGGGGCTTGCCGCTGCCGCCGGGCCCGTCTTTCCGGGTCTCTCGTCAGGCTGTGCGGCGGGCGGGCACGAAAAAGCTCAGGGGCGCGGTGCGCAGGCGCACGCGGATCGCTCTGTAGATGTGCGAGCGGTCCACGCCGCTCACGTTCTGCGCCCGCAGCGCCAGGCTGAAGGCGAGGTAGAAACTCACCGTCACGTTGAGCGCACCGAGCAGCGGCAGCGATGCCACCGCCCACCAGAAGGCCGGCATGTGCAACACGCCGATCCCCAGCGTCGCACTGGCCGCAGCCACCTGGCCCGTGGACAGTGTGACATGGCGCACATCCAGGCCCAGCCCGAAAAACCCTGCGAAGGCAGGGACGAGACCGAGCATGAACCCCAGCGAGATGTTGGCCGCGAAGCCCGACAGGTTCTCGCGCAGGAAGCGCGCCCACCGCGCCGCGCGCTCGGCGCCCAGCCAGCGGGTGATGCGCGGGTTGTAGTGCAGCGCGGAGTCCAGCCGGTTGAGCACGAACCAGTTCTCGGCCCAGCCGGCGATGATGCTCGACGCGAACAGCAGCACGCCGGTGAAGGCCGCGAAGAACAGCGACGGCCCGAGCAGGTGCAGGGATTCGAACACATGCAGGGCCTGCTTCTCGCTGATGGCCGGTGCGCCCGTGGCCAGCGCGATGGCCGTGGCCAGCAGCAGCACCGCCGGGAAGACCACCAGCACATTGCCCAGCACGGCGGCCACCTGGGAGCGCACCAGGTGCGTGATCTCGTCGACGAAGGATTCGATGGCACCGCTGGCGTCCAGCTCCTTGAGCTTGGCGGCCATGGCGGGTGCGGTCATCGCGGGCTGCTTGGTGGCCACCGTCAGGTGCAGCAGCTGGATCAGCACGAAGGTGACGGCGTAGTTCACCCCCGCGATGAAGCCGCCCCAGAAGGCCGACAGCGCCAGGGCATGCAGCCCGAACTTCACCAGCGTGGTGACGGACATCAGCGCGCCGCCGCCTGCGGCCTTGCCCACCATGGACCGGTAGTCGGCCGCGTTGCGGGTGATGTAGTGCTCGCCGGTTTCCGCGCTGCGCTCGGCCACCTTGGCCGCCAGCAGCGACGAGTTGGAGGCCAGCAGCGCGCGCAGGCTGCGCCGCTCCTGCCCCACCATCACCAGGTGGGCCAGCAGGCGCGCCGCGGTGACCGGGGGCTTGGGCGAGAGCAGGCAGTCCAGCAGCTCGCGCACGCGCAGGATGCGCTCGCGCAGCTGCCGCAGGCGAAACACCAGGCCGACCGAAATGCCGTTGTCTTCGAAATGCGTGTACACGGTGGAGGCCGCCGCGCGGCACGCTTCGAGCCGCTCGCGCAGGCGCTGGGCGGCGTCGTTCAGGCGGTCGGGCGTGCGCAGCGCCAGCAACACTTCCACGCGCAGGCTCTCCACATCGTGGATCAGCGCATGAAAAGGCTGGGCATCGCGCGCGGATTCGCTCATGCGCAGGCGCAGCTCCGGCGCAAAACCGGTCGACAGGATCTGGCCGGCGCAGTAGGTGATGGCATCGAGCAGCGCCTTGTGCCAGCGCGAGGGCCCGGTGTGGGCATCGGGGTCCGCGGGCGCGAGCAAGGCCACCAGGCGGGCGAGCTGCGCTTCGTCCAGCGCCAGCAGCCACTGGGCATCGAACTCCCCGGGCAGCGCCAGCATGAAGAGCTCGGACGCATCGATGGTCTCGGGGCTGCCCGGCAGGAACTTGGTGCGCAGGCGCTCGGAGATCTCGCTGACCAGCGCGGTGCGCGGCGCAAAGCCGAAGTCGGCCAGCAGCGTGGTGACGTCCACCTGGTCCACCAGCGTGGCCCACCAGGCGCGCAGCCGCAGCTGCACGTCCGGCCGCGTTTCGACAGCATCGAGGAAGAGCTGCACCCGGCCCACGGCGGCAGGGATGGAGTCGCTCTTGCCGCGCACCCAGTCCAGCAGGTGGATGAGCCACAGGTGGCGGTGGGCCAGGTCGGCGGCCGGGTCCAGCCGGGCCAGCAGCCCGGGCAGATCGTGGGCGGGATGGGGTTGTTTCTTCATCGCCATGCTCCGCGCAGGGGCGAAGCCCCCACACCGTGGGGAGCGCGAGGGGCTGCGCTCAATGCAGCACCCGACCGGTCAGCGGCTGGCCTGCGGGCCCGTGGCCCAGCGCCTCCAGCATGAACAGCGGGACGGTTGCGTCGAAGGGCTCGCCTTCTTCGCCCACGCAATGGAAGGTGCCATGCATGGTGCCGCTGGCCGTGCGCAGGCGGCATCCGCTGGTGTACTGGAAGGATTCGCCCGGCTTGAGCAGCGGCTGGTGTCCCACCACCCCCAGGCCCTTGACCTCTTCGGTGTGGCCGCGCGAATCGCTGATGATCCAGTGGCGTGCAATGAGCTGGGCCGGCGTGTCGCCGGCATTGGTGATCGTGATCGTGTAGGCGAAGCTGAACACCCCGGTGTCCGGCGCGGACTGCTCGGGCAGGTACTCGGGCAGCACTGTCACGTCAAACTGGTACTTTGGCATGGCGGAATGGTAACCGTGGCGGCCCTTAAAACCCGCGGAAACATCCCGCACATCGCCACAGGCCGCCCGCTTTGAGACAATCGGGGCATGAGCCGCACATTCCAAATCGCCCCCTCGATCCTCTCTGCCGACTTTGCCCGCCTGGGCGAAGAAGTGCGCAACGTCATTGCCGCCGGCGCGGACTGGATCCATTTCGACGTGATGGACAACCATTACGTGCCCAACCTCACCTTCGGCCCGATGATCTGCCAGGCCCTGAAGCCCCATTCCAAGACGGCCGATGGCGTGGCCGTGCCGATCGACGTGCACCTGATGATCCAGCCGGTGGACGCGCTGGCCGCCGCGTTTGCCGATGCGGGTGCCGACTACATCAGCTTTCACCCCGATGCCTCGGGCCATGTGCACCGCAGCATCCAGGCCATCCGCTCCAAAGGCGTGAAGGCCGGCCTCGTGTTCAACCCCGCGGCGCCACTGGACGTGCTGGACTGGGTGATCGACGACATCGACCTGATCCTGATCATGAGCGTGAACCCCGGCTTTGGCGGCCAGAGCTTCATCGACTCGGCCCTGCGCAAGATCGAGGACGTGCGCCGCCGCATCGATGCGACGGGCAAGGACATTCGGCTGGAAGTGGATGGCGGCATCAAGACCGACAACATCCGCCGCGTGGCGGATGCCGGGGCCGATACCTTCGTGGCTGGCAGCGCCATTTTCGGCAAGCCAGACTACAAGGGTGTCATCGACGCGATGCGTGACGCGTTGGCCAAGCCCTGAGGCGCTGAGCGCCTTCGCCCATGGGGGACACACCCGTTGGCCTGGCATCGCCAGGTCCACGAGTGCGAGGGTCCCGGCGCGCGCCCGCTGCGGCGGGCGTTTGCTATTTTATTGATAGCTGTTGGCGCTGATTGGGCAAGCGGTGGTGCCCATTTTCATTCGGTTTCATGGAGCGCCGGAGCGCTTACTTGGCCGGGATCACCGTGGTGGTGACCGATTCACGCAGCACGCCACCGCCGGACACGGAGCCGCTCACCGACGACGACTGGGTGCGGCGCACGCACTCGGCCTGCTCGGCTGCCGTCTGGAAGGCCTCGCAGCGCTGGGTGGTGTTCTCCGAAGCGGCCGGGCCGGGGTTGCTCAGCTGGCCCTTGCGCGATGCGTCCAGCGCGTTGTTGGCTTCACGCAGGCAGGTCGCCAGCGAATCCTGGGTGTTGTTCGTCATGCACTTTTCGCGCTCTTGCTCGTAGCGGGCACGGGCGTCGCCCGAAGGGGCGGGGGCCTGTGCCATGGCCGAAGCGGAAGCTGCCAGCAGGACAGCGGTGATGAAAGCGAAGCGGGGCATGAGAAGGTCTCCTTGCGCGGTTGTGACAGGGCGCACCTGGGTGCAGTGCAATCCTGCAGCGTAGGGCGCGTGCCTTTGCACCGCTGTCGGACGGCACGCCCCGCCGCCGTGCGCGCAGGTGCCTTCTCTGCCACCGGGGCGGGTGTGCGAAACCGGCCTCAGCCCAGGCGCTGGAAGGTCAATGTGAACGCCACGCCGTCCTCCGTATTGCGCGCATTGACGGTGCCGCCCATCTTGGCCATGTAGGTCTTGGCCACGAACAGGCCCTGGCCCCGGTGCTCCGAGCCGCCCGGCGGTACGGGCAGGCTGGGGTCGGACACGCCCAGCTCGAAAATGCGCCCGAGCAAGTCCTCTTCGATGGTGGAGCCCTGGTTGTGCAGCGTGGCGCTGGCCGTGGACTCCGACGCCTTGAGCGTGAGCGTGATCGCGGTGCCCGCCGGGCGGTAGCGGTCTGCGTTGCCCAGTATGTGGGTCACCACGTCCTCCAGCGCGAACTCATCGGCGCGCACGACCACCGGGCCCGTGCCGCCCTGGTAGACCACGTTGCCGATGCCCGCGAAATGCGCGTTGTCGGCCACGTGGCGCAAGAAGGCGTCCAGGTCCAGCCGGCCCTGCGGCAGGTCGGCAGCCTGCAGCGCCTCGGCCGGTGAGGCCGTGCCGTACAGCACGTGCACGGCCTGCTGCATGCGCTGCACGTAGCGGTGCCCCGGGTCGCCAGGCCCGCCGTGCAGCACCATGAGCGACTGCAGCGGCGACATGATCTCGTGGCCCACGGCGTGCCACATGTCGCGCTCCTGCTGGGCGCGCAGCTGTTCGCGCTGGATGTCGTCCTTCACGCGCTGCAGCAGGTCGGCCAGGCCGCCAGCCAGAATGCCCAGCTCGTCCGAACCGCGCAGGTCCGACACATCCAGGTCGCCCAGGCGCGGGCCGATGTGGCCGTCCTGCACGTTGTACGAGACGGCGGCCGCGCGCCGCGTCAGCGCGGTCACGCGCCGCAGCAGGCCGACTTCCACCGCCAGCCAGGCCAGCGCGATGGCTGCGAGCATCGCCCCCAGGTACCACGACATGCGCGTGGCCACGACCGCCAGGCCTTGCTCCACGCCACGCAGGTTGCCGGTGAAGGTGACGGCGTAGTTGCCCAGCGGTGTGTCGAGAATGTCGAGCCCTGCGGGCACCTCCTGCACCTTGGCTTCACCCGGGCCCTGCAGGTCCAGCGGCAGCCAGCTGATCAGGCGGATCAGCCACGGCGCCGTCGGTCCCGCCTCGACTTCGGTGCCGCGCAGCGTGAGGGCGTCCTGCTCGCTGCTGCCCAGCTTGCGGATCTGCACCTTCTCGCCCGGCAGCAGCGAACGGGCCACGTCGGCCAGCGACGCGGCGGGCTGCGCGCCGGGCGTGTTGCTGTCGAACAGCGCAGGCGTGCGGGTGGGGCCGCTGCCGGCGTCGGCCGCAGGGCCCAGCATCTCCACCCGCACGCGCATGCTGCCCAGGTCCTCGGGCGGCCAGACCAGCGGTTGCTTGCCGAACAGCGCCTCGCGAAACAGCTCCACGGGCAGGCGGATCGAATAGAACGTGCGGCGCAGGCAGCCGGGCGCGGTGCCCGCCGGGTCGCGGCACGCATTGCTTTGCCACAGCCAGCCGCGGAAGTCGCGCACCGGGCGCGCGCGCACGTCGAGCGTCTCTTCGCCCACGTCCGCAAAGCCGGTCAGCCGGCCGCGGGTCTGGATGCTGCCTTGCGGGGGCAGCGCCTCGAACGGCGCCACCCAGCGCGACGTGGTGCCGCGCATGTCCAGCGTCACCCGGGCGCGGTGCACGGCGGCCAGGTCCAGCGCGCCGCGTTCGCGCGCCACCAGCTCGCCCGCATAAAAGCTGCCCACGAGGTAGATGAAGCCGCCCGCATAGGGGTTGTTGCCGATGGCCGCGCAGGCCGAGGCGCCGTCCGGGTACTGCACCGCGCAGCCCGCCATCTCCACCGCCTGCTGGGCCTTGTTCTGGTCGTCGAAGTCGATGGCGGCGTAGGGCAGCAGCAGCGGCGCCAGCGGCGTGGCGCCCTGGCCCTGGATGTGTGCGTTCAGCAGCGCCAACTGGCCGGACGGGTGACGCAGGCGTGCCATCACTTCGGACTGGCTGCGCTTGAAGCCGTTCTGGTAGCTCTGCCAGGCGCGCTCCTTTTCCTCCTTGAGCAGCACCACGCTGAGCGCCACCGTGGCCGCTGCCAGCAGCAGGAACACGCTGCGCACGAGGATGCGCAGGCGAAACGCCGGCAGGCCCAGGCGGGGCATCTCGAGCCGCGGCATCTCCAGCGCCGGGCGCCGCAGCAGGCGCTTCATTGCCAGCTCCCCCCATCAAAGGCACTTGGCACGGCAGATGGCGAATGAACAGGGCGTGGCCTGGACCAGGGTCGCCGCGCAAGGGTCGCCAAGCTGCCCGGGCGGCGCTTAGCTTGCGGGCGCTGGCGACGTCCCACTTCCCGAATGGCGCAGCCAGTCGAGAGAAGGGGGAAGCGGCGAAGCCGCTCAGGGGGATGCTTCACTGCCTTACCCAACGGAAGCCGCGCATGGGGACGTTCTCGATGCCTTCGAATGACGGATCGACCTCGCGCAGCGCCTCGCGGATGGTGCTCACATGCTTGCGCACGTTGTCGCGGTTGCGGCCGCTCTTGACCACATCGAACAGCTCGTCGTACGACACGACCTCGCCGCTGCGCTGGTGCAGCGTGGCCAGGATGCGCTGGGCGGTGAGCGGCAGGTTGATGCGCTCGCCGCGCCAGGTGGGGGTGCGCTGCCACAGCGGGTCGAGCACCAGCGCGTCGCCTGGCGCCGCAGCGGGCGCGGCCTGGGCGGGGGCGGTCTGCGTGGTGCGCAGGATGTCGAGAAAGGTCTCGATGAAGTCGGCCTCTTCGAAGGTCGTCTTCTGCAGGTAGTCCCACGCGTCCAGCGCTTTCATGATGCTGCGGTAGATGGCCGCGGGCATGGCCGACACCACCAGCACGGGCGTGCCCTGGCCGAGCTTGTTGATCGCGTTGATGAGCGCCACGCCCGCATGGCGCTCGCGCCCCAGTTCGATGTCCAGCACCACAGCGTCGTAGTGCTCGCGCGCCAGGGCGGCTTCGGCGTCGTCGCGGGTGAACCACTGGTCGATCACGATGCCGCTCTTCGCACTGGCAATCCAGCCGGCCAGCTGGTTGCTGGTGGGCAGGTCGTCTTCGATCACGGCGATGCGTGCCATGCGTGCGTTGAGGGTCATGAAAGCGCTTTGCAGTGGTGGTGGCCGGATTATCCCGGCGCGCCACCGGGGGCGGTGTGAGTTTTTCTTCCGGGGCCGGAGCATTCGCTCGGCCGGCGGGCGGACTCTGGGCTGTGGTGCGCGTTGTTGCTTCCGGGTGTTCCCCGAAGAATCACCTACCAATGAACAGCCCGCAGGTTGTTCAGGCCAAGACAACAAATTCAACCCGTCCGAGAGAGAGAAAAACCATGAAATTCACCTGGAACCGCATCGTCCAAGCCCTGCGCGGCCGCTCCGCCGCCACGCCCTCCGCCGCCGCTGACGCAGCCCTGGACGCTCAGTACGACAGCGCGATGGGGGCCGCAGCGGCCAATCCCTGGGCTGCCGAAGACCGCCGCCCCCTCCGCTGGGCCTATTTGCTGCCCACGGCACGCACCGTGCGTTGGCTGGCCCTGGGTGCTGTGGTGGTCGCTGCGGGCGTGGCAGTGGTACGCAACCCGCCGGTGCGCCATCTGGACCAGGGCGAGCTGGGCCTGCGCACGAACCAGTTCACCGGCTCGGTCACCCAGTGGCGCGACGGTGGCGTGTGGGTGCTGCCCGGCGTGCACAGCGTGCGGGTGCTCTCTCTGCGCGACCAGAGCTACCGCCCTGAAGCCATGCGCCAGGCCACCGGCAGCGCGCCCCTGCAGTCGGTGGAAGGCCTGTCGTTCGGCCTGGATCTGAGCGTGCGCTACGCGCTGGACCCGGCCTCCAACGCCGTGAAGTCCGGCAACCTGCCCGACGATGTGGATGGCGACGTCGTGGCCCCGGCGGTGCAGGGCCTGGTCTACAAGGTGTTCGCCCGCTACACGGTGCGGGAGATCTTCTCGTCCAAGCGTGCCGAGATCGCACAGATCATCGAGACCGAGCTGCGCACCCGCCTCGCGGCCGATGGCGTGGTGCTGCGCAGCGTGCAGATCGGCAAGGTCGACCTGCCCGCCGAATACCGCCGCGGCATGGACAGCCTGCTGGCCGAAGAGCTGGCCTCCGAGAAGATGCGCTACACGCTGGAGCTCAAGGACAAGCGCGTGAAGGAAACCGAGCTCGACGCATCGGCAGACAAGGTCCGCCGCGAAGTGGCCGCCGAAGCCGCAGCGCGCGAACAGGTGATCGCCGCGCGCGCCCAGGAAGAAGCCATGAAGCACGTGCTGCCCTTCAAGCAGCGCCAGATCGAGCAGCGCCAGCTGGAAGCCGAAGCCGAGCGCGTGGCCCGTGTGAAGGCCGCCGAAGGCAACGCCCAGGCCCGCCGCATCGAGGCCAACGGCGAAGCCGACGCCCGCCAGAAGCTGGCCGAAGCCGAGGCCTACCGCATGGACCGCATCGGCAAGGTGAACGCCGAGCAGATGGCCCGCGAAGGCGCCTTGGTCACGCGCCACCCGCTGCTCATCCAGAAGACGCTGGCCGACAAGCTCTCGGACAAGATCCAGGTCATCATCGCGCCGCCGCCCACCAATGGCGACTTCATCGGTGCAGCGCTGCTGGGCGGCAACCGCAATGCCCAGGCCGCTGCAGCCCAGGCTGTTGCAGGCTCCGGCGCCGACGACGCATCCGCCACCCCCGCCACGGAGCAATGAACATGTTGCGCACTCTCTTCACGCTCATCACGGCCATCGCTTCGGCGGCCACCACGGTGGCCACCGCTGCCACCGCCAGCGTGCCCACCGGCGCAGCGGCCAGCGCATCCATCAGCGCACCTGCCAGCGACTTCGGCAGTGCCATCGTGGTGCAGGACCAGGCCAGCCTGCGTGCCGCGCCGCGCGACTCGGCCCAGCAGCAGACGCTGCTGTGGCAGGGCGAGGTGCTGGAAGTGCGTGGCGAGCGCATGGACTACCTGCAGGTGTGGGACCACAAGCGCGAGCGCGGCGGGTTCATCCGGGCCAGCGACGTGCGCCGGGTCTCGCTGACCGAGGCCGACGGCCCTGCGCTGCTGTCGGTGCTGCGCTTCGTGCGGGACACGCCCGGCTCCGAAGCGCTGGGCATCGGCCTGACCGCCGCCTACCTGCAGGCAGCGCCTGCGGCAGCGCTATCGGGCGAGCGCGGTGCGCAGGCCCTGGATGCCCTGGGCACGTTCGCCGACCGGCTGGCGCGCAGGGCATCGCTGGCACCGTCGGGCACGGCGGCAGGCAAGGCCAACGGCGCCACGCTGTCCGCACATCTCGACGTAGCCAACGGCTACGGCGTGCGGTTCACCACCTACGAGGTCGAAGGCCGCATGCAGATCTGCTACGACGGCGAGGCCTTCCGCCGCGTGCTGGCCATGCCCTCGGCCGATGCCGACCAGCGTGCCCGTGCGGCGCTGGCGCTCACGCGGCCCGAATGCACCAACCCCGACCTGCCCGCCCACGAGCGCGCCAAGCTGCAGGACTGGCAGGCCCAGTTGCTGGAAAAAGTCGACGTGGCCGGCCTGCCCAGCTACCTGCGCAACCGGGTGCAGATGCGCCGGGCGGGGCTGTGGAGCGCCGTGGCCTTCCAGCAGGCGCGCAAGGACGGCGGCCCCGCCGCGGGCGCTGCTGCATCGCGGGCCCTGGCGGAGTTTGCGGGCGTGAGCCGCAACGATTTGCCCGACGAAGACCAGGTTGCGTACAACGACGCCGCCATGCGCGTGAGCGCGGTGCGCTGGGCGCTGGTACCCGCCGCCGCACCCGTGGCCGATGCCAAGCGGCCCGCCGTGGTGGTGCAGCCGGGTGTGCCCGGCGAGAGCTGCGTGCTGCTGGTGGACGCGCAGCATGGCGCCAAAGACCCGCTGGTGCGCCGCTGCACCTACGGCGTGGTCTGGGCGGCGTCCGCCACCGTCAACCGCGAAGGCAGTGCCGTGGCCCTGGCCGTGCAGCCGCTCGAAGGCTGGCGCGAGCTGTGGGTGATGCGCAAGGCGGGCGATGCCTGGGTGGTGGACGTGCTGCCCCCTGCAGCCACGTTGCCCGAAACCGGCTATGCCGAATTCGCCGGCTGGGTCCCCGGCGGCCAGCAGATGCTGGTGGCCCGCGAGGCGCGCGGCCAGGGCCGCTACCGCAAGAGCTTCGAGGTGGTCCGCATCGACGGCCTGGCCACCGAACGGGTGACGGGTGACGTCGCATCGCTGCCCTTGTTCCAGCGCTGGCAGGACGCAGGCTGGAAGCGCCAGACGCTGAGCCTGCGTTGAACGCAACGCTCCCCTGCTGATGCTCAGCGGGGGAGCGGGCGTTTCTACAGCCGGCTGTAGCAGGCCGACGCCGGCAGGGTGTCGAGCGCTGCGGCCACACGGGCCAGGGTCGGCAGGATGGACGGGTTTTCATCCCCCAGCAGGCACAGCGTGTTCTCGCCGCGCTTGGCCCAGATGGCCTGGCTGGTCAGGCCCGTGATCTGCCGGAACGTGCCCCAGTTGGCCGCCACGCTGGCGTTGGACTCGGAGCGAGAGAACGCCACCTGGCCCAGCGACGTGCCGCCCAGCACCGTGCCGGCACCCGAACACTGGCTGTTGCCAAAGAGCCGCAAGCCCTGCACGTGCGAGAGGGTGGTGCCGTTGACCTGCACGGGGCGCAGGTAGTTGCGGGCCCACTGGCCGCCGCCCGCGGCCACGCAGCTGTTTTGCTGCCACTCGCCCAGCAGGCCGGCGATCCCCGCGGTGATGACCGGGCCCGTGTCGCCACCGCCCGTGCCGGCCGCGCAGTTCACCTGCACATCGGCGACGGGCGCCGTGGCGGTGCCGCTGCCGTTGGCCACCTTGCAGTTTTGCCCGGCCGGTTGTGTGGCGACTTCGACCCGGTAGCCGGTGGACGGCTGGGCGAACTGGAAAGCACCGTTGGCGTTGATGCGCAAGGCATCGCCGCCGTTGTTGTTGAGCACCAGCTCGGTGTTGGCGGCCAGCCCGGTCACCGTGCCGCCGATGGCATGGGGCGCCGCGCCGCCGGTATCGTCGTCGCCCCCTCCACCGCAAGCGGTGAGCAGGGCGGCGATGCAGGCGACCACGGTCAGGCGTGGCATGAAAGGAAAGGTGGCAGGTGCAGTGCGCAAAGTGAAACTCCCCAATGAATGGCTTCACGCACAGCGCATGAAGTGGGGCGATTGCAGCGCACAGGCCCTGCGGCTTGAACTGGCTGTTCTTACAGGCCGACCAGCCCCTGCATGAGCGCCTTGACGATGGCATGCTGCCGGCTGTGGCAGCCCAGCTTGGCCATCGCATTGCTGAGGTGAAAATTCACCGTGCGCTCGGCGATGTTCAGCACCAGTCCGATCTCCCACGACGTCTTGCCCGCAGCCGCCCACTGCAGGCATTCGCATTCGCGCCGCGTGAGAACCGGCTCCTGCTCGGCGTTCGCACGCAACATGCGCAGCACCGCCTCGTGCGCATGCGCCGCCAGTGCAGGTATCAAGGGCGCCGTGTGCAGCACCAGGTCCTGGGCCTCGGCCACGGGCACATGGCGCAAGCTCAGGCACAGCAGGCTGAAGCGCCCATCCATGCTGTGCGTGGGCGCGTAGATGCCCGCGCGCACGCCGAAGTCGTGGGCCTCCTGCATCATCTGCGCGGCGCGGGGGTGGTCGTACAAGTCGGCGCTGCTCCAGCGCTGCGGGGTGGTGTGGCGCGCGCAGTGGTGCACGCGCGGGTCGACCTTGTAGTAGTTCTTCTTCAGGTAGTGGCTGTGCCACTTGTCGGAGATCACCGAGGTCGAGTCGACATGCAGCCCGCCCTGGCGCGAGTAGCTTTGCAGGCCCTGCACGATGCTGTCGTAACCCAGTGCCTGGCCGACGCTCGACAGCAACTGCGTGAGCTCCTGCGGCGTGCGCACGCTGTGGAATTGCTCCAGGGAGTGAAGGTAGCGGGGCAGCGTGAGCATGGCCGGTGTTCTATCCAATCGCAACGAAGCACGCACCTGGCAGATCTGACAGGGCGCATCCGAATCGTAGTCTTTCTGGCGGTGAGCGGGGCGCCATCCTGGGCAGTGGCCGCCAGCGCATGGCGTCGCCGTGTGTGCTGTCTGCGCCTCGGCACGTCCCACCCATGCAGAGCCCCAGTACCGCAGATCCTGCTGCCCCGAGCCTGCCATGCGGCGCTGGCGCCTCCAGTCCAGATGGCGGCCTACACACCCCGACCGCTGTCCGCCTACGCGCTGGTGCCCGGCGGTCGGCGAGCCTACGGGCAACCAAAACGGAATGGTCCGGTTTGAAACTGGCTGTTCAGCCGTCGTCCATGCAAAGCCTTCAATACCAATGCTTTTCGAGCCAGTTGCTGGTCTGCGATAGCTTTCGGGCGTTGACTTCGTGCCAGAAGTCCTGCCCCCGGGCCGTCTCGGCCGCCAAAGCGCAGCAAGTGCTGTCGGGCTCCACAGCCACACCTGCAGAGGCTGCGTCTGTTTCGGCCGGCGACGCCAAGCCGGTGATTCCCCTGCACGGGTAGCAAAGCCGGCGGCTCAGTCCGCGTGGGGTGTCCGAGGGCCGCGCCCCGTTACCATCCAAGGCATTTTTTACTTCATCGTGCTGCCTTGAACTTCCTTCCCCTGAACCAGAAACAACTGGACGCCGCCATCGTCGATCTGGACGGCACCATGGTCGACACCATGGGTGACTTTGCCGAGGCCATCAACCGCATGCTGCGCGATCTGGACCTGCTGTCCATCGAGGCTGCGCGCATCGAGCCCATGGTGGGCAAGGGCTCGGAGAACCTGCTGCGTTCGGTGCTTCAGCACGTCCTTGCGCAGGATGACAAAGCGCAGGCTGCGATCCAAATCGATGCGCTGTACCCCGCTGCGTGGGATAGCTACCAGCGGCACTACCTCGCCATCAATGGCCAGTACTCGGCAGTCTACTCGGGCGTGGTGGATGGTCTGCAGGCGTTGCGCGCCGCCGGTCTGCGCCTGGCCTGCCTGACCAACAAGCCCACGGACTTCGCCGTGCCGCTGCTCCAGGCCAAGGGGCTCGACGGCTTCTTCGACCATGTGTTCGGCGGCGATGCATTCGAGCGCAAGAAGCCCGACCCCTTGCCGCTGCTCAAGACCTGCGAGGCCCTCGGTACCGTACCGGCGCGCACGCTGATGGTGGGCGACTCCAGCAACGACGCGCAGGCCGCACGCGCGGCGGGCTGCCCTGTGGTGCTGGTGACCTACGGCTACAACCATGGCCAGCCGGTGCGCGGCGTGGATGCCGACGGTTTTGTGGATTCCCTGGCCGCGCTGCGCTAGCGTCTTTCGATCCTCAATGCCCGCGCCCGGTGATCGATCCGGGCTGCTGGGCCAGCCAGCGTCACGCCGGGAGTTGCCGCGGCGCAGCGCCGCTGCGGTAGCCCAGGCGGGCGCCGCCCGAAGGTGTCGAGGGGTCTGCAGTGGCCGACCGCGTGGACGCTCCCGAAGTGCCCGAAGTGCCCGAAGTGCCCGAAGTGCCCGAAGCACCCGGCGCCAGGCGGAACACCGCCACCGCATCCACCAGCAGCCCTGCCTGCGTCTTGAGGCTGTCGGCCGCTGCAGCGCTTTGCTCCACCAGCGCCGCGTTCTGCTGCGTGGTCTGGTCCATCTGCGTGATGGCTTCCCCCACTTGGGACACGCCCTGGCTCTGCTCGCCGCTGGCCGCGCTGATCTCGCCCATGATGTCCGTCACGCGGCGGATGGCGCTGACCACCTCGGTCATGGTGGCGCCGGCCTTGTCCACCAGCACGGTGCCGCGCTCCACGCGCTCCACGCTGGTGCTGATCAGGGCCTTGATCTCCTTGGCGGCCTCGGCGCTGCGCCCGGCCAGGCTGCGCACCTCGCTGGCCACCACCGCAAAGCCCCGGCCCTGCTCGCCTGCGCGGGCGGCTTCGACCGCGGCGTTCAGCGCCAGGATGTTGGTCTGGAACGCGATGCTGTCGATCACGCTGATGATGTCGGCGATCTTCTTGCTGCTGTCGTTGATGCCCTTCATGGTGTCCACGACTTCAGCCACGACATTGCCGCCCTGCACGGCCACGGTCGACGCGGTCATGGCCAGCTGGTTGGCCTGGCGCGCGTTGTCCGCGTTCTGGCTGACGGTGGAGCCCAGCTCTTCCATGGACGCGGCCGTCTGCTGCAGGGCCGACGCCTGCTGCTCGGTGCGCGCCGACAAATCGTTGTTGCCCGAGGCAATCTCCGCGCTGGCCGTGGCCACGCCTTCGGCGCTGTGGCGCACGTTGCCCACGATGGTGGCCAGGCGGGCCTGCATGGTGGCCAGGGCCTGCAGCAGTTGCCCGGTCTCGTCGTTGCGGCCGGTGTCGATGGGGTGGGTCAGGTCGCCGTCGGCGATGTTCTCGGCGGCGCGCTGGCCGCGCTGCACCGGCCGCACGATGGAGCGGGTGACGGTGAAGGCCAGCAGCGCGCCCAGCGCCACGGCCACCAGCGTGCCCACGCCCAGCAGCACCTGGCTGGCCGTGGCCAGCGTGCCGGTGTCGGCCTGGCCCTCGGCCAGTTGCGTGGCCATGGCCTTGCGCAGGTCGTCCAGGGCCTTGAGGTATTTGTCCGCCAGCGGCCGCAGGTCCTTGTCCACGAGGGCCGGCACATTGGGCTCGCCGCCGCGGTGCAGTTCGCGGATCTCGGTCAGCTTGTCGTTGTAGGCCGTGCGGGCCGTGGCGATGGCCGCCAGCAGCGTGCGTGCCTGCTCGCCCTGCGCCAGCGCCTCGATGCGCTGCACCTTGGTGTCCATGCCCTTGGCGGTGGCCGTGGTGTCGGCCGTGAGCTTGTCCATGTAGTCGCGGTCGATAGCCTTGAGGAAGGCTTCGGTGCGCACCCAGTTCAGCCGGATGTCGGCCGCCCAGTCTTCCACCAGCAGTTGCTGTTCGATCTCCTGCGTGGCCACGCGCTCGCTCGCGCGGTGCAGGCTGCCGATGCGCCACATGCCCATGGCGGCGATGAGCGCGGTGATGAGCAAGATGGCGGCGAACGAGGCGCCCAGCCGCAGGCCGACGGAGAGGTTGCTGAATGTCATGGTGGTGTCCGGCGCAGAAGAGGTCGTCGTGAAAGGCGGGAGGTCGTTGCGTTGCAGACAGCTCGTTCCGGCGCGCGGGTAGCGGGGAGGAGGCTGCGGCCCGCCGCGCTGCAGGGGATGTGCAGTAGCGGGTCGGTGTAGGTCAGTACGGGTCCGTGGGTGGTGCGGCGCTGTAAAAAAACCCTGCATGAAGGTTACGCGCCGGCAGTGCCGGCATCTGTCGGCCGCGCGACAAGAAGTGGCCTCATCGCGTGGGGGTTTGCCCGGGGCTTGACCCGGACCCTCTGGCGTGCAGTCAGCCTGCGGGCTTGCCCAGCATGGCGTCCTTGAGCTTCCAGTCCGCGGGCGCATTGCCCAGCCAGATGCCCATCAGCGCGTTGAAGAATTCGGGCTCCTTGAAAGGCTCGCCCTGCGGCTCGCCCTTGACGGTGATCACGGTGCCGGTGCCCGGAATCCAGTCGATCATGAACTGGTCGCCCGCGCGCAGCTTCTTGTGCTCCGAGAAGATCTGGCTCATGCGCAGCACGCCCGGGATGAGCTTGGAGAACGCGGCCTTGTCCATGTTGTCCTCCATGCCGCGCGAGAACAGCTTGCCCAGCTCGGTGGAGTCGATCTCGCGCAGCATGGTGATGCTCACGCGCTTGGGACCCTTGAGGGCTGCGACTTCCTGCGGCGACTGCGCCTTCTTCTCCAGGTACAGGCCCGCGGTGTACACCTTGAACACGGCCTTGTAGCGCACGCCTGCGCCATTGAGCTGCAGCGTGCTGCCACTCACGGTCGCGGTCTCCGCGTATTTCACGTCGGCCACGGTCACGGGCTGGGCGATCGCGCTGGCCGCCAGTACCCAGGCAGCCAATGTCACCGCGCAACGCTTGCAGAACTTCATGCGCAACTCCTAAAAAAAGAACGGTCGTTCGTTTCAAATTGTTGCTGTGCTCGGCTTTTGCCGCAACAGGGTTTTCGATTGGTTGCGGCGTTGTAGGGAGGCCCGTCGAAAATGGATCGGCAAAAAACCTTTGCTACACTTTGGCCCATGTTCATTCACCACGTGTTCATCACAGGTTGCAGCGACCGGGGAGCCTGGCCCTGGCGTCCGCCTGTCTGCCTGAACGCCTGATGGCACCTGGGCTCTTGCCCCAGCGTGCACCCGTGGCCCTCGCCCTGCAGCCTGCAGCGGCAGGCCGACCGAATGGACCGTAGCGCCCCGTTGACCTATCTGCTTGCTGACAAAGCCGGGACACGCGCTGCGAAATGCTGGGAGCTCTCCCCGTGATCACAGAACTTGAATTCAAAAGCCTGGCCGGCGAAGGCTACAACCGCATTCCGCTCATGGCCGAAGCCTTTGCGGACCTCGAAACCCCTCTCTCCCTGTACCTGAAGCTCGCGCACAGCAAAGACGGCGGCAAGCACAGCTTCCTGCTCGAATCCGTGGTGGGCGGCGAGCGCTTCGGGCGCTACAGCTTCATCGGCCTGCCGGCGCGCACGCTGCTGCGCGCCAGCGGCTTCGGCGCCAACGCCAAGACCGAGGTCGTGACCGATGGGCAGGTGGTGGAGTCCGCAGCGGGCAATCCGCTCGACTTCATCGAGGCCTACCAAAAGCGCTTCAAGGTGGCCCTGCGCCCTGGGCTGCCGCGCTTTTGCGGCGGTTTGGCTGGCTACTTCGGCTACGACGCGGTGCGCTACATCGAAAAGAAGCTTGAAGACACCTGCCCGCCCGACACGCTGGGCTGCCCCGACATCCTGCTGCTGCAGTGCGAGGAACTGGCCGTCATCGACAACCTGTCGGGCAAGCTCTACCTCATCGTCTACGCCGACCCGGCCCAGCCCGAGGCGTATGCCAAGGCCAAGAAGCGCCTGCGCGACCTCAAGGAGCAGCTCAAGTATTCGGTGAGTGCCCCCATCGTCAAGCCCACCGAGAGCCACCCCGCGCAGCGCGACTTCTCCAAGGCCGACTACCTGGCCGCCGTGGACCGCGCCAAGGAGCTGATCGCCGCCGGCGATTTCATGCAGGTGCAGGTGGGCCAGCGCATCCACAAGCGCTACACCGAAAGCCCGCTCTCGCTGTACCGCGCGCTGCGATCTTTGAACCCGTCGCCGTACATGTACTTCTACGACTTCGGCGACTTCCATGTGGTGGGCGCCAGCCCCGAGATCCTGGTGCGCCAGGAGAACACGCCCGAAGGCCAGAAGGTCACCATCCGCCCGCTGGCCGGCACCCGCCCCCGCGGCGCCACGCTGGAGAAGGACAAGGCGGCCGAGGTCGAGCTCATCAACGACCCCAAGGAGCGCGCCGAGCATGTGATGCTGATCGACCTGGCGCGCAACGACATCGGCCGCATCGCCAAGACCGGCACCGTGAAGGTGACCGAGGCCTTTGCCATCGAACGCTACAGCCATGTGATGCACATCGTGAGCAACGTGGAAGGCATCCTCAACGACGGCATGACGGCCATCGACGTGCTCAAGGCCACGTTCCCGGCCGGCACGCTCACCGGCGCGCCCAAGGTGCATGCGATGGAACTCATCGACCAGCTCGAGCCCACCAAGCGCGGCCTGTACGGCGGTGCCTGCGGCTACCTGAGCTACGCGGGCGACATGGACGTGGCCATTGCGATCCGCACTGGCATCATCAAGAACGGCACGCTCTACGTGCAGGCGGCGGCCGGCGTGGTGGCCGACTCGGTGCCCGAGCTGGAATGGAAGGAAACCGAGCACAAGGCCCGCGCCCTGCTGCGCGCGGCCGAACTCGTCGAGGAGGGGCTGGAATGAGCAACGCGACCCATACCGCCGACGCAGGCACCGGCGTCACGGCGCAGGCCATCGGCAAGGTGCAGCACTGCACCACCATGGCCGAGGTGCGTGCGCGCATCGACGCGCTCGACGACGTGCTCGTGCCCTTGCTGGTGGAGCGCAGCGGCTACATGACGCAGGCCGCGCGCATCAAGCAAAGCGACGCCCAGGTGCGCGACGTGGCCCGCATCGAGGCCATCGTGCGCCGCGTGCGCGCCGCGGCCCAAGCCGAAGGCGGCCAACCCGACCTGATCGAAGCCATCTACCGCGGCATCATGGAAGCCTCCATTGCCTACGAACACCGCGAGTTCGCGCGCTTGCGCGCCGGGCACGCCAGCGACGCGGCCGCACAACAGACCGCAGGGAGCGCAGCATGAAACTCTTGATGGTCGACAACTACGACAGCTTCACCTACAACATCGTGCAGTACTTCGGCGAACTGGGTGCCGAGGTCGAGGTGTTCCGCAACGACGAGATCACCCTCGAAGGCATCGCGCAGCGCGCCCCCGACCGCTTGGTGATCTCCCCCGGCCCGTGCTCGCCCGCCGAGGCCGGCATCTCGGTGGCGGCGATCCAGCACTTCGCGGGCAAGCTGCCCATCCTGGGCGTGTGCCTGGGCCACCAGAGCATCGGCGCCGCGTTCGGCGGCACCATCGTCCGTGCGCAAGAGCTCATGCACGGCAAGACCAGCGTCATCACCACCACGCAGCAGGGCGTGTTCGCGGGCCTGCCCGAAAAATTCACGGTCAACCGCTACCACTCGCTGGCCATCGAGCGCGCCGCGTGCCCCGACGTGCTGCAGGTCACCGCCTGGACGGATGACGGCGAGATCATGGGCGTGCGCCACAAGGAGCTGGCGATCCAGGGCGTGCAGTTCCATCCTGAAAGCATCCTCACCGAACACGGCCACGCGATGCTCAAGAACTTCCTGGAGCAGCGCGCATGATCATCGAAACGCACCAGTTGCTCATGTTCATCGCGGCCGGCTGGCTGCTCAACCTCACGCCCGGCCCCGACGTGCTCTACATCGTCTCCAACGCGCTGCGCTCCGGCACACGTGCTGGCATCGTGGCGGGCCTGGGGATCACCGCCGGGTGCTTCGTGCACATCTTCGCCGCTGCGGTGGGCGTGGGCGCGCTGCTGGCCGCATCGGCCACGGCGTTCACCGTGCTCAAGTGGGTGGGTGCGGCTTACCTGCTGTGGATGGGCGTGCGCATGCTGTTCTCCAAGGCATCGGGCGACGGCGGCAGCGGTGCGGCGATTGCCGCAGCCCAGGCGGCCCCGGCTGTTCCAGTCTCGCTGCGCAGCATTTTCATGGGCGGCTTCTGGACCAACGTGCTCAACCCCAAGGTCGCCATCTTCTTCCTGGCTTTCGTGCCACAGTTCATTGCGCCGGGCACGGACAACAAGGCGCTGGCCTTCGTGCTGCTGGGGGTGCTGTTCAACGTGAATGCCATCCCTGTGAACACGGCCTGGGCGCTGGCGGCGGGCTGGATGGCGCGCCGCGTGGGCGCGGTGCAGCGCGGCATGCACTGGCTCGACCGCGTCGCGGGTGCGATGTTCATCGGCTTCGGCCTCAAGCTGGCGTTCTCAGACCGCCCGGCGCCCTGAAAACCTAGAGACGGAGACCTATTCCCATGTCCATCACCCCTCAGGAAGCGCTGCAGCGCACCATCGAGCACCGCGAAATCTTCCATGACGAGATGCTGCACCTGATGCGCATGATCATGAGCGGCGAGCTGTCGCCCGTCATGACCGCGGCCATCGTCACCGGCCTGCGCGTGAAGAAGGAAACCATCGGCGAGATCACGGCGGCCGCGCAGGTCATGCGCGAGTTCTCCACCAAGGTCCACGTGCCGGACAGCAAGCACCTGGTGGACATTGTGGGCACGGGCGGTGACGGCGCCAACACCTTCAACATCTCCACCTGCTCCATGTTCGTGGCCGCAGCGGCGGGCGCCAAGGTCAGCAAGCACGGCGGGCGTGGCGTCTCCAGCAAGAGCGGCAGTGCCGACGTGATGGAGGCGCTGGGCATCCACATCAACCTCAAGCCCGAGCAGATCGCGCAGTGCATCGCAGAGGTGGGCATCGGCTTCATGTTCGCACCCAACCACCACCCGGCCATGAAGAACGTGGCCCCGGTGCGCAAGGAGCTGGGCGTGCGCACCATCTTCAACATCCTGGGCCCGCTGACCAACCCGGCCGGCGCGCCCAACATCCTGATGGGCGTGTTCCACCCCGACCTCGTGGGCATCCAGGTGCGCGCGCTGCAGCGCCTGGGCGCCGAACACGCCATGGTGGTCTACGGCCGCGACGGCATGGACGAAGTCAGCCTGGGCGCGGCCACCCTGGTGGGCGAGCTGAAGAACGGGCAGATCACCGAGTACGAAATCCACCCGGAGGACTTCGGCATGTCGATGTCCAGCAACCGCGCCTTGAAGGTCGAATCCCCCGAGCAGTCGCGCGAGATGCTGATCGGCGTGCTCAAGGGCGAACCCGGCGCCGCGCAGGACATCGTCTGCCTGAACGCGGGCGTGGCGCTGTATGCGGCCAACGTGGTCGACTCGGTGCCCGCAGGTCTGGCCAAAGCGCGGGCTGCGGTCGCCTCCGGCGCAGCGCTGGCCAAGCTTGAGCAGATGGTCACGCGCACGCATGCGCTGGCTGCATGAAGATCAACCCCCTGAGCGGCAGTGCCGCCTCCCCCTTTTCCTGCGCAGAGGGGGACGACACCCGCAGCCTGACAAAGCCAGCGCTGCGGTGTCCTCCGCTTCGGGCCGCGCGGGCGTTGCGCTCGCGCCATGTTTCAACGTTCAATCGCAACCCCGCCGGGGTTGAAAAGGCAGGTTTCCCATGAGCGACATCCTCAACAAGATCGTGGCCGTCAAGCACGAAGAAGTGGCCGCTGCCAAGAAGCGCACGCCCCTCGACGCCGTCCGTGCCGATGCCGAGAGCCGTGTGCTCACGCGCGACTTCGAAGGCGCGCTGCGCGCCAAGATCGCCAAGGGCCAGGCTGCGGTGATCGCCGAGGTCA
This sequence comes from Acidovorax sp. NPDC077693, assembly GCF_044542805.1. Taxonomy (NCBI): domain Bacteria; kingdom Pseudomonadati; phylum Pseudomonadota; class Betaproteobacteria; order Burkholderiales; family Comamonadaceae; genus Acidovorax; species Acidovorax sp. NPDC077693. Next base: position 73,496 of record NZ_JBITVD010000009.1, read on the forward strand.
AGAAGGCCAGCCCCAGCAAGGGCGTGCTGCGTGCGGATTTCATCCCGGCCGATATCGCGCAGAGCTATGCCGATGGCGACGGCCGGGTGAGTGCCGCCTGCCTGTCGGTGCTGACGGACAAGCAGTTCTTCCAGGGCAGTGTGGATTATCTGAAGCAGGCGCGCGCCAGCTGCCAGTTGCCCGTGCTGCGCAAGGACTTCATGGTCGATGCCTACCAGATCTATGAGTCGCGGGCCATGGGCGCCGATGCCGTCTTGCTGATCGCGGCGTGCCTCGATGACGCGCAGATGGCCGAGTTCGAGGCCATCGCGCGCAGCCTGGACATGGCGGTGCTGGTGGAGGTGCACGACGGCGCCGAGCTGGAGCGCGCGCTCCAGCTCAAGACGCCGCTCGTGGGCATCAACAACCGCAACCTGCGCACCTTCGAGGTCACGCTGGACACCACCCTGGGCCTGCTCAAGGATGTGCCCGCGGACCGGCTGCTGGTCACCGAGTCGGGCATCCTGAAGCCCGACGACGTGAAGCGCATGCGCGATGCTGGCGTGCACGCGTTTCTGGTGGGCGAGGCGTTCATGCGCGCGCCGGAGCCGGGCGAAGCGCTGGCAAAACTGTTCGCCTGATTGCCCGGTTACTCCTAAATCTATAGCTGGTTGCGCTTGTCCACCAAGCGATAAAGGCATTTTTGACCATGAATGACGCCGCTGCTAACCCCACCCAGCTGCAAAGCGCCGACCCGGCCGACTGGCCGGTGGCCCCAGGCTGGCAGCCCCTGGTCGATGCCTTCTTCGCCGGGGCGCGGGGGCAGTCGCTGCGCGCGTTCCTGCAGTCGCGGCTCGATGCCGGCGCGGTGATCTTCCCGCCGCGCCCGCTGCGCGCGCTGGAGCTCACACCGCCGGACGAGGTGCGCGTGGTCATCCTGGGCCAGGACCCGTACCACGGCCGCGGACAGGCCGAGGGGCTCGCGTTCTCGGTGGCGCCGGGCGTGCGCCTGCCGCCCTCGCTGCAGAACATCTTCAAGGAAATGCAGCGCGACCTGGGCGTGGCCTTCCCGCCGTTCCCGCAGCCCGGCGGCAGTCTGGTGAAGTGGGCGAAGAACGGCGTGCTGCTGCTCAACACCGGCCTCACGGTGGAAGAGGGCCAGCCCGCCAGCCACGCCGGCAAAGGCTGGGAAGCGCTGACCGACGCAGTCATCCGCCACGTGGCCGAGGGCGAGCGGCCGGTGGTGTTCATGCTCTGGGGCTCGCACGCGCAATCCAAGCGCGCCCTGATCCCCCAGGACCGCGGGCACCTGCTGCTCATGTCCAACCACCCCTCGCCGCTGTCCGCCCTGCGCCCGCCCGTGCCCTTCATCGGCAATGGGCACTTCGGCCAGGCGCGGGACTTCCGGGCGCAGCACGGCTATTGAGGGGCCGGGCAGCGCACCGCCCTCAAAGGCCCCGCGCGCGGGTTTGTGCGGGCGACTCGCCGTAGCGCTCGCGATAGAACGCCGAGAAACTGCTGGCCGTGGCAAAACCGCAGCCCAGCGCAATCTGCGCGATGCTTTGCGCGCTGCCCTGCAGCAGCAGCCTGCGGGCATGGTCCAGCCGCTGGTCGCGCAGCCACTGCATCGGCGACTGGCCGAAGCGGCTCTGAAACGCGTACTGCAGGGCCCTGACCGACAGGCCCCCCAGCTCGGCCAGCCCGCCGATGGTGAACCGGGCCCCCGGGTCGGCCAGCATGGCATCGCACACCCTGTCGATGGCGCGCCGCTCCCGCAGGCTGCCCGCGCGCGGCAGCGGGGGGGCGTCGGTCAGCCAGTCGGGCCTGAACAGCAGGACCAGCTGGCGGTACACGAAGTCCTGGAACCCGAGCTGGTGCAGAAGGTGGATGTGGTCCGCGTGCAGGTTGATGGTGGCGCCGATGTGGCGTGCCAGCGCCTCCAGGGACGGCCCGGTCGCCGCGGTGAGAAAGCGCGCGTGGCCGCAGTCCAGGTCCACCGGGTGGTCGGGCTCCAGCCCCCGCAGCGCCCGCGCCGCCGCGTGCAGCGCCTGCGGATCGATCTGCATCATGAGCACGTTCTGGTCCTGGCCGACAGCCTCCTGCGGGCCGGAGCCCACCGGCACGAAGAGGCACCGGGTGCCGTTCAACTCCAGCGTGCGGTTCTGGATGCGCAGCCGGTTGTTCCCTTGCAGCTGGAAGGCGACGGACGTGCGCGTGTTGTCGGACACGGACACCCGCAGCGATGTGAACGACGCAGCCATCACCGACATGCCGGGCAGCAGGATGGACGCGGTCCGCCCCGCAAAGCTCCCGTCGCGCGGCTTGGCATCGCAGTCCTGCAGCCGGGGCCACAGCGGCAGCACGGCGGCTCCGAATGCGGCCGGGGCGGAGAACGTCACGCAACGGTCGTCGCCGAAGAGCAAGGGGGTGGTACTGGCGTGTGAGGCAGGGAGCAATACCGCTGAATGCAAGAGGGTCGGTGCGTGAAGAGGCAGTGCCTGGGGTGTCAGGCCCGGTCCTCGGGCTTCGCAGTGTACCGCCGAGCTGCGCAGTCAACAGCGCCCAACGCACACGCATGATCACACTTTTGCGTTAAACGCGCAGGCAATTGCGCGAATCGTGTATACGCACGGGTAACCCCTTACGGACAATCCCGCAAGGCCGGGGGCACCGGCAGCCCCCGCGCAGCGCGCAGAGCACCCCCGCCGCGCTGCCATCAACCCGGAAAAGGAAACGTCGTCGTGCAATGGTTCAAGAAACTCACGGTGGGAAGCAAGCTGATCGGAGGCTTCCTCACTGTCGCGGCCATCGGCGCGCTGATCGGTGTCAACGGCATCCAGAAGTCTTCGCAGATCAATGACCTCGCCCAGCTGATGTACGAGCGCGAGATCGCCGGCATGCTGCACGCCACCGAAGCCAACATCAGCCTCATCGCCGCGGGCCGGTCCATGCGCAGTGCGGTGCTGTCGGCCACCGAGCAGGAGCGCGCAAGGCACCTGCAGTCCGTCACGCGCCGCCTGACGCTCGCGCAGAGCGAGCTGGAGAGTTCCACCCAGTATTTCGTGAGCGACGCCGGGAAGGCGCTGGCGCGTGATGCCGGCACGGCGCTGCGTGCCTATGCCAGCGGACTGGACCAGGTGGCCGTGCTGCTGCAAGGCGAGGAGCTGAACAGCACCCGCGCCTCCATCGACAAGATGCAGGCCGTTCGCCCCCTGGCGGACCAGGCCGACGATCTGCTGGGCCAGCTGGTCGAGCGCAAGCGCGGCGATGCGAAGGCGTTGAACCAGGAAACCGATGCGATCTACGGCCACATCCGCGTGCTGCTGATCACGCTGACGGCCGGTGGCGTGCTGGTGGGCTTGTTCGTGGGCATCGCCCTGACCCGCAGCCTCACGCGGTCCCTCGGGGGGGAGCCGGCGGACGTCGCGCAGGCCGCCAACGCGATTGCCGCCGGCAATCTGTCGCTGCCGATCGATACCTCGCGCGCCGGTGCCGGCAGCGTGGTGGCGGCGATGCACGGCATGCAGCGCTCCCTGCGCGAGGTGGTCGGAACCGTGCGCGAGGCCAGCGACAGCATCGCCACGGGCGCGAGCCAGATTGCGGTGGGCAACACCGACCTGTCCCAGCGTACCGAAGAGCAGGCCAGCAACCTGGAAGAAACCGACGCGTCGCGCCAGGCGGCCGACTTGGCGCGCACCGCCAGCGCTGCGGCCCAGGACGGCGGCCGGGTGGTGGGGCAGGTCGTGACCACGATGCAGGAGATCAACGCCTCCTCCCAGCGCATCTCCGACATCATCGGCGTCATCGACGGCATCGCGTTCCAGACCAACATCCTTGCGCTCAACGCCGCGGTGGAAGCGGCCCGGGCCGGCGAGCAGGGGCGCGGCTTCGCCGTGGTGGCGGGGGAAGTGCGCAGCCTGGCGCAAAAGAGCGCGCTGGCGGCCAAGGAGATCAAGGGCCTGATCCACGACAGCGTGGGCCGGGTGGAGAAAGGCAGCCAGCTGGTCAACGATGCCGGCCAGGTGATGGGCACGCTGGTCACCCAGGTGCGCAGCGTGGCCGACCTGATCGGCGAGATCACCTCGGCGACGCAGGAGCAGACCGCGGGCATCGGCCAGATCAACGAAGCGGTGATCCAGCTGGACACCGTGACGCAGCAGAACGCCGCCCTGGTGGAAGAAGCCGCCGCGGCCGCGGACAGCCTGAACCACCAGGCACAGCAACTGGTGCAGGCCGTCGCCGTCTTCGACCTGGGCGATGGCGCGCCACGCGCCGCCGCCACGTCAGGGCACACGGTGCCTGCGGCGCCGCTGCGCACGGCTGCGGCCCTGCCGCGCACGCAGCAGCGCGAGGCTTCGCAGCCCGCGGTGGGCGCCGGCAGTGGGCGGGTCGCGCTGGCGGCAGACGCCTGGAAGCAGTTCTGATGGAGCTGGAGGGCTCGGTGGCGCGCGTGTCGGCCGGGTGCCGCTGCGCACCGCGGGCATGGAGACGGAAAACGGCCGCATGCTGAAAAGGATTTCCGTGGAGCAGGCCGCGCCTGGCATGTTCGTTCACGCACTGGATGCGCCCTGGGTCTCCCATCCGTTCTGGTGCAGCCGGTTCACCCTGCACAGCGCAGACGACGTGCGGTCCCTGCGCCAGAGCGGCGTCGCGCATTGCTGGATCGATGTGTCGCGGGGCGCGGATGTCGCCGCCGGTGCTGCGCCCGGGGCTGAACTGCCCAGCACCCCCGCACAGCCCGGCCCGGTCGCCGTGCCGGTGGACAGGCCGCGCGCCGCACGGCCGCCCGGGGCCTCGGCCGGCGCCGACCCCCGGCGCGCCGAGCGGTTGGCGGCGCAGGCGCGCGATGCGGTCCGGGCGCTGTTCGTGCAAGCCCGCGCAGGGCAGGCGATCTGCCTGGACCACAGCCTGGCCATCGTGGACGAACTGGCGGCCCTGGTGGCCAGCCAGCCGGGCGCCCTGGTCGGCCTGGCGCGGTTGAAGAGCAAGGACGACTACACGTTCGCCCATTCCGTGGCCGTGTGCACGCTGATGATCGCCCTGGCCCGGCAGATCGGCATGGGGCCGGACCAGGTGAGGGAGGCCGGCATGTGCGGCCTGCTGCACGACGTGGGCAAGCTGCTGGTGCCCCGGCACATCCTGGACAAGCCGGGCAAGCTCACGCCTGAAGAATTCGGTGTGATGCAAAGGCATCCCCAGCAGGGCGTCGACATCCTGCGGCGCGGCGGCCATGTGCCGGACACGGTGATCGACGTCTGCCTGCACCACCACGAGAAGCTCGACGGCAGCGGCTACCCGCACGGCCTTGCCCAGGGGTAGATCAGCCTGCTGGCACGCATGGCGGCCGTTTGCGACGTGTACGACGCGGTCACCTCCGAGCGGGCCTACAAGAACGCCTGGGACCCGGCGATGGCCCTGGCCCGGATGGCGCAGTGGGAGGGGCACTTCGACCCCTCGGTCCTGCATGCCTTCGTGCGGGTCGTCGGCATCTATCCGGTGGGCTCGCTCGTGCGCCTGGCGTCCGACCGCCTGGCCGTCGTGGTCGAGCACAACCCGGGCGCGCTGACCGCCCCCAAGGTGAAGGTGTTCTTTTCGCTGCGCTCCCGGCTGCACACCGAGCAGCGGGTGGTGGACCTGTCCCGGCCTGGCGAGGCGGACCACATCGTGGCGCGGGAAGACCCGCACGCCAGCGGGTTCCCGCGGCTGGCGCATCTGTGGCAGCCGCACTGACGCGGCGGCGCGCCGGGCGCCCGGCGGATGCCTCTTGCGGCCCTCACCAGCGCCCCGGCAGCCGCTCCTTGAGCAGATCCAAGAACGCCTGCACGGCCACCGGCAGGCTGCGGCCGGCCAGGGTCTGCACCTCCAGGTCGCGCAGGTCCATGCCGGCGTCGCTGATGGGCACGGCCACCACGGCGCCGGCGGCCACCAGGTGGCGCGCCGCGATCTCGCTGGCCACCGACAGCCCGCCGCCGTGTGCCACGAAGTTGAGCACCGTCTTGGCGTGGTTGCTGATGAGCACCGCTTCGAGCTGCAGGCCCTGGCGGCTGCAGACGATGTCGATCATCTGGCGCACCGTGGTCTCGGCCGGTGGCAGGGCCAGGGGGTAGGCGGCCATCTGCGCCAGCGTGACGCTGGCCGCGCCCGCCAGCGCATGGCCGGGCGGCACGAGCGCCAGCACCGGGGCGTTTTGCCGGTAGGCCACCTCGATGTCCTTGTGCGGCGCGCGGCTGAAGCACAGGCCGATGTCGGCCGCGCCGCTGCGCACCGCGTCGGGCACCTGGGCGGTGGGCAGCGAGATCACGCTGAACTGGATGCCGGTGTGCGTGCGCTGGAACTCCACGCACAGGCGCGGCACGAGCTCGTTGGCAAAAGCGTCCGATGTGGCCAGGCGCACCTGCCCCGCACGCAGCCCCTGCAGCGCACCGATCTCGCCCAGCGCGCGCTCGGCGTCCAGCACCGTGCGCCGGGCGTGCACGGCCAAGATCTCGCCCGCGGCGGTCAGCACCATGCCGCGCGGGTGCCGGTCGAACAGCGGCGTGCCCAGCTGCGCCTCCAGCCCCGCGATCTGGCGGCTCAACGCCGAGGCGGCCACGTGCAGGCGGGCCGATGCCTCGGTGAGCGAGCCGCTGTGCGCCACCTCCAGGAAGTAGCGCAGGGCGGTGTCTTGCAGAAGCTGGGGGCGCATGGGGCAACGAGCGGGTATGGGGTTTGCAGTGTTTTGCCGTTGGGCAGCCCAAAGTATGAAGTGGTTTGCCGCCGCGGCAAAGCTGCTTGCCTATTTGGCGTTGGTGTTGCGGGCGCGGGCTTTCTAAGATGGTCGTGGGCGTTCGGGGCGTGTGCCGTGCCGCCGCCTGCTTGCCGGCCTGCCTCGCTGACACCCTGTCTGTCTTTCCGTCTGCTTGCCTGCGTCCTTTCCCTTCTTCTGGAGTACCTGTATGCGTCTTTTTCCGTGGAGCCGTCGTGTTCTGTTCATGGCCGGGCTGATGGTGTGGGGCGCAAGCGCACAGGCACAGGCCGCGTGGCCCGACAAGCCCGTGCGCGTGATCGTGCCGTTCCCGGCCAGCGGGGCGACCGACCTGGTCGCGCGCGTGGTCACCCAGCGCGTGGCGGCCGACCTGGGCCAGCAGATGGTGGTGGACAACAAGCCCGGCGCGGGCGGCACCATCGGCACGGCCGAAGCCGCCAAGGCCGCGCCGGACGGCTACACGCTGCTGCTCACCACGAGCAGCACGCACGCCATTTCGCCCCACCTGATGCCGCGCCTGGCTTATGACCCGCGCAAGGACTTCACGCCGGTGGCCCACGTGGCCGACGCACCCAGCGTGCTGCTGGTGACCAACTCCCTGCCCGTCAAGAACGTGGCCGAGCTGATCGCCTACGGCAAGGCCCATCCCGGCAAGCTCAACTACGCCACCAGCGGCAACGGCACCATCGTGCACCTGAACACCGCGGCCTTCAGCGCGCAGGCCGGCGTGGAGATGACGCACATCCCCTACAAGGGCACGGCGCTGGCCATTCCGGACCTGATCGCCGGGCAGACCCATGTGCTGTTCGATTCGCTGCCCACGGGCATGCCGCACGCCAAGGCCGGCCGCCTGCGCGCCCTGGCCGTGACCAGCGAAAAGCGCAGCACGCTGGCGCCGGAGCTGCCCACGCTGGCCGAGTCCGGCCTGCCCGGGTATTCGTCGGTGACCTGGTTCGGCGTGTACCTGCCCGCAGGCGCACCGCCGGCGCTGGTCGACAAGGTGCACAAGGCCTTTGCCAAGGCCGTGCAGGCGCCCGAAGTGGCCGAGAGCCTGGCCAAGCTGGGCGTGGAGCCCGCAGCGCCGCGCACGCCCGCGCAGTTCGGTGCGATGGTGCAGGCCGACAGCAACCGCTGGGCGACGGTGATTCGGCAGCACAAAATCACGGTGGAGTGACATCTCCCCGGTACCCGTTTGCCGTCAAACAACGACAGAACCGTTCACGCCGAGCTTGTCGAAGCGCCGCGCACGGCTTCGACAGGCTCAGCCCGAACGGCTTGGGCAGGAGCCGCCTTCGGCCCCTCGCCCGAGAGAACGACACCCTCGGTGCGGGGCGGGCCCTCCTCGGTGCCTCTCGCTTTGCGCCGCGCCAGTTTCAAGCGCCGCGAACCCTTGCGGGCAACCCATTCAGAACGCCATGAATAACCCAACCCTCGACTGGTCCCTTCCCTACGCCTCCCACCGCAGCGCGGTCATGGGGCGCAATGTGGTCTCCACCTCGCAGCCGCTGGCCGCGCAGGCGGGGCTGCGCATGCTGCTGGCGGGCGGCAACGCGGTGGATGCCGCCATCGCCGCCGCCATGGCGCTCACCGTGGTCGAGCCCACGGGTTGCGGCATCGGCAGCGACGGCTTTGCCATCGTGTGGGACGGCAAGGAACTGCACGGCCTCAATGCCTCGGGCCGCTCGCCGGCCGCGTGGTCGCCGGAGTACTTCGAGAAGCTGGGCGGCATCCCCGAGACGGGGTGGAATGCGGTGACCGTGCCGGGCGCCGTCTCGGCCTGGGTGGCGCTGTCCAAGCGCCTGGGCAAGCTGCCCTTCGCACAGCTGGCGCAACCCGCCATCGACTACGCGCGCCATGGTTTTCCGGTGTCGCCCACCATCGCCCGCCTGTGGGCGCTGGGCGGTGCCAAGCTGGGCGCGCAGCCCGGTTTCGCCGAATGCTTTCTGCCAGGTGGCCGTGCGCCGCAGGCGGGCGAGATCTTCCGCAGCGAGGCGCATGCCCGCACGCTGGAGCTGATCGCCGAGACGCAGGGCGAGGCCTTCTACCGCGGCGTCATCGCCGAGCGCATGGTGGCCCATGCGCAGGCCCACGGCGGCGCGATGACGCTCGAAGACCTGGCCTCGCACCATGCCGACTGGGTGGGCACCATCGAGCAGCGCTTCGGCGACTCGGTGATCCACGAGATCCCGCCCAACGGCCAGGGCATTGCTGCGCTGATGGCGCTGGGCATGCTCGACGCGCACGGTGTCGGCAAGCATCCGCTCGACAGCGTCGAGACCGTGCACGCGAGCATCGAGGCCATGAAGCTCGCGCTGGCCGACCTGGACCAGTACAACGCCGACATCGATGCGATGCCGGTCACTCCCCGCGACCTGCTGCAGGCCGACTACCTGCGCAGCCGCGCGGCGCTCATCGACCCCGAGCGTGCCGGCGACCCCGGCCACGGCGCGCCGCGGCCGGGCGGCACGGTGTACCTGGCGGCGGCCGATGCGTCCGGAATGATGGTCTCGTTCATCCAGTCCAACTACATGGGCTTCGGCTCGGGCGTGGTGGTGCCGGGCACGGGCATCAGCCTGCAGAACCGGGGCCACGGCTTCAACCTCAAGCCCGGCCACGCCAACGAAGTGGGCCCGCGCAAGCGCCCCTCGCACACCATCATTCCGGCGTTTGCGATGCACGCGGACGGCACGCCGCAGATGGCCTTTGGCGTGATGGGCGGCCCCATGCAGAGCCAGGGCCACACCCAGATGGCGCTGCGCGTGCTGCGCTACGGCCAGAACCCCCAGGCCGCCGCCGACGCGCCCCGCTGGCGCGTGACCGGCGGCAAGGGCGTGGCCGTGGAGCCCGCGTTCGACCCCGCCGTGGTGGCGGCGCTGCGTGCGCGGGGCCACGAGGTCACGGTGGAAGAGGGCAACGGCGTGTTCGCCTTCGGCGGCGCGCAACTCGTGCTGCGCGAGGGCGGTCACTACATCGCCGGCTCCGACCCGCGCAAGGACGGGCACGCGGTCGCTTTCTGACCACCGGCCCTGGCGCGCAGGCGGCGGGGGCGCAGGCCGTCCACGGCCGCGGCGCGCGTGTCAGCCCGCTGCGCAGTCCGGAAAGCGCTTTTGCAACTCGGCCGCCGGCATGGTCTCTGCCACGTCGATGTTGCGCACGAGGGGGATGTACTCGCCCGGGTCGGTGAAGCGCATCAGGGTGCTCACCACCTGGTTCCTCGGGCCGTTCTTCATCTGGCAGCCGGCCAGCTCCAGGCCCAGGCTCAGTTCCCGCGGCCCGTCGTCGGCGGCCTTCCAGGCCAGGGCCTTGTCGCGCAGCGCCTGCAGGCGCGGCAGGGCGGCAGGCTCGATGCGCCAGACCTGCACCACGGTATGGATGGACTCGTACGGCGCCAGCGGGCTGCGTTCCGCGGTGCTGCGCAGTTCCTGCAGCGGCAGCTTTTCTTCCAGGCGTTCCACCGTGTCGCGGCCACCGGGCAGGTGCACCTTGCGCGACACGCCCACCGACAGCACCAGCGACTGACCGTGCAGCCGCAGGCTCGGGCTGTGCACCACGGCTGCGCGCAGCGCCGCGGGGTCCAGGGTTTCGATCTGCAGCTTGCGCAGCTTCCAGAGCGACGACACCGGCACGCTGCCGCATGCGGCGAGCAGCCCCGCGGCGCACACAGCCAGCAGCAAGGGTCTGCTCCACAGTGCCCGGCGGCTGCCGTAAAAAGCTGAGTGGGCAGCGCGCAGCAGTGCGGGTGCGGGCTCAGGGTTGCTCGGGGAAGACAGGGAGCTGGGTTGCATGGGGCAATAATTACTGTAAAACGGCATGTTATTATTGTTTTACAGAAAATTCCAGGTGCCCAGATGCCTCATTCCTTTGCTTTGCAGCGCTCATCGGTCCACAGCACCGCCTTTCGGCGGCTGGCCTGGGGGCTGCTCGTGGCCAGCTGGGCCTGTGCGCTGGTGTCCATCGGGCTGTCGTTGGCGCGCTGGGCCGCCATCGGGCATGCGATGGATTGGGGGCGCTGGCTGCCTGTGACCGTGGTGCCTGCGCAGGCCATGGTGGCGGGCGTGGTCGCCCCGGCAACGATGGACACGGCCTGGCGCTGGCTGGGCGTGGCGCTGGAGTGCATACCCGGCCTGGCCTTGTTGTACACCGTGCTGTGCGTGCACCGCATCTGCCGCGCCTTCTTGCGCGGCGAGGTGTTCGGTCCGGAGGTCGTGCGCGGTTTCAGGGGCGTGGGCTGGGGCTTTCTGGCGATGTTCGTGGCGTCGCTGGTCTACCAGGTCGGCGTCTCGGCGCTGCTGTCGTGGCTCGCGTCGGGGCAAAAGGGCGGTATGGTCGTGCTGGGCGTGAGCTCGTTCGAGATGAGTGTGGTGGTGGTCGGGCTGATGATGCTGCTGCTGGCCCACGTGCTCGCCGAGGGCAGCCGCCTGAAGGCCGAATCCGATGCGTTTGTCTGAAAACAGGTTCCGAGAGCGACTGCCACACCATGACGATTGTTGTCACCCTGGATGAGATGCTGGTACGCCGCAAGGTCAAGTCGCGCGATCTGGCGGCCCACGTGGGCATCACCGAGGCCAACCTGTCCTTGCTCAAGAGCGGCAAGGTCAAGGGCGTGCGCTTCGAGACGCTGTCGGCCATCTGCGAGTACCTGCAGTGCCAACCCGGCGACCTGCTGGCGTGGGTGGACAGTGGCGGCGATGGCGCCGACGACGGCGCGGTGCAAGAAGGCGTGTAAGTGCGCCAGTGGGGCTGGGGTGCCGCTTCCGTCAGCCGGCGCAGGCGCGTGGCGGTGGCCGTGCTGGCCTCCGTGCTGCTGCACGGCGTCATCCTGACCGCGTGGAATCTGCCAAGCAGCCGCATCTTCCCGTCGCCACCACCGCCGCCATCCGCATCACCGCGACAGGCGATGGAGGTGCAGTGGATCACGCCTGCCGAGGTGCTGCAGCCCGCCACGGCGGTGCGCGAGCCGGAGCGTGCGCAGGCTCGCCCCCAGGGTTCCGTTCCCGCATTTGCATCGCGGCCGGTGCGTGCGGCAGAACGCCCCCGCAGCGCCAATGCGCCCGCCGAGGCAGTGACCGGCACGGTCATCGACGCCCCGGCACCTGCCGTGCAGCAGCCCCCTGCACAGGCCGCGACTGCCGCGGCGCCCGCGCCGCAGCTGCCTGCGTCCGACAGCCGGATGGCCGATGCCCCGCTGCGCTGGAGCCCCGACGCCGTGGGCCGTGCCGACCGCCAGGAGCGCGAATGGCAGCGTCGCCACGGTGAGGTTCCGGCGGCGCAACGGGCGGCCGGCGCAGGTGCTGCCATGCCTTGGGGTGGCGCGGTTGCGACCCGTGAATGGCGTGGGGGCGATGGGTCGCGCGTGGCGCAGGTGCAGGGCCTGGGCGGCAGCAGTTACTGCGTGCGGTTGCCATCGGCCAATCGCCTGCCCGATGTGGGCGCCGCACCGCGCGTGGCGCCCGTCACCAACTGCCCTTGATCCCGCCGATTGCCCTGGGGCCGCCGGGCCGCATCGCCGGTCAGCGCGCGGGCGTGCGCTCCAGCAGCATCGCGTCGCCGTAGCTGAAGAAGCGGTACTTCTGTGCGATGGCGTGGCGGTACAGGCCCATCACATGCGCGTAGCCGGCAAAGGCGCTCACCAGCATCATCAGCGTGCTCTTGGGCAGGTGGAAGTTGGTGATCAGCACGTCCACCACCTGAAAGGCAAACCCCGGCGTGATGAAGATGCTGGTGTCGCCCGACGCCTGGCCCGAGCGGGCCCATGATTCGAGCGTGCGCACCGTGGTCGTGCCCACCGCCACCACGCGGCCGCCGCGCTGGCGGCAGCGCTCCAGCGCGGCCAGCGTGGCGTGCGGCACCTCGTACCACTCGCTGTGCATCTGGTGCTCGGCCAGGTTCTCGGTCTTTACCGGCTGGAAGGTGCCGGCGCCCACGTGCAGCGTGACGCTGGCGCGCTCGATGCCGCGCGCCGCCAGGTCGTCCAGCACGCCGTCGTCGAAGTGCAGCGCGGCCGTGGGCGCGGCCACGGCGCCGGGGTTGCGGGCGAACACGGTCTGGTAGCGCTGGGTGTCCTCGGCTTCGTCGGGGTCGTGGTCGGCGTTCTGCTGGCGCTCGATGTAGGGCGGCAGCGGCAGGTGGCCGTGGCGCTCCATCAGCTCCCAGGGCGATTCGCCCGCGGGGCCCTGCAGCGCAAAGCGGAACAGCGGGCCGTCATCATGGGGCCAGCGCGACAGCAGCGTGGCGTCGAAGCCGCCGCCGTGGCGCCCGCCGGCCATGTGCACGGTGCTGCCGGGCAGGGGCTTCTTGCTGACCTTCATGTGGGCGACGACTTCATTGCCCGGGTTGTCGGCTTCGGCGGGCAGCACGCGCTCGATCAACAGCTCCAGCTTGCCGCCGCTGGCCTTCTCGCCAAAGATGCGCGCCTTGACCACGCGCGTGTCGTTGAACACCAGCAGGTCGCCCGCGCGCAGCAGGCCGGGCAGGTCGCGGAAGATGCGGTCGGCAGGCTCGATGGCGCGGCCGTCGAGCAGGCGCGATGCGCTGCGCTCTGCGGCGGGGTGCTGGGCGATGAGTTCGGGGGGCAGCGAGAAGTCGAAGTCGCTGAGGGTGTAGGCGCGCGGCGCGCCGGGGTCGATGTCGGTCATGGTGCTTGAGGGCCGGACGGGCCCGTGCCAAGAAAGGCGGAGGTCAGGGGAAGAAAGGGTGCGATTGTCCCACGCGGCCTCCTGCATTACGCGCCACGGGCCGTGCCGGAGCGCGATGCGCCCGAGCGGGCCTGGCGGCCCGGGACCGGGGAAAAGACGCGCGCCTTCAGGCGCTGGCCACGGTAACCGTGGTAGCCTTTTTGATTCGATTGCTTTGTTCGCACCACCCCGCTCCATGCCTGCCGCTGCCCCCCGCGTTCCCCTGAGCCCCAAAGCCGCGGCAGCGCCTGCTGGCGCGGCCAAAGGCGGCGCTTCGGTGGCGCAGAAGGCGATGCACAAGCTGGGCCTCCAGCGCGATATCGACCTGGCGCTGCACCTGCCCCTGCGCTACGAGGACGAGACCCGCATCACGCCGCTGGCCAACGCGCGCGACGGCCAGATGGTGCAGGTCGAAGCCACCGTGATCGCCAGCGAGGTACAGCTGCGGCCGCGCCGCCAGCTGCTGGTGCAGGTCGAGGACGACACCGGCACCTGCGAACTGCGCTTCTTCAGCTTCTACCCCTCGCACCAGAAGACCCTGTCGGTGGGCGCGCGCCTGCGCATCCGCGGCGAGGTCAAGGGCGGATTCTGGGGCCGGCAGATGCTGCACCCGGCGTTTCGCCTGGCGGGCGGCGAGTTGCCCGCCGCGCTCACGCCCGTCTACCCCACCACGGCCGGCCTGCCGCAGCCCTACCTGCGCCGCGCGGTGGTCGGTGCGCTGGCCCGGGTGGACCTGTCGGACACGCTGCCCCCTGGCACCGAGCCGCCGTATGCGCGGTTCAATAGCCAAAATGGCCTCCCGCGCTTGTTCAGCCTGCGCGAGGCGCTCACTTTTTTGCATCACCCCACGCCGGACGTGGCGATGTCCACGCTGGAAGACCACAGCCACCCGGCCTGGCAGCGGCTCAAGGTGGAGGAGCTGCTGGCCCAGCAGCTGTCGCAGCAGCAATCGCGCCGCGCGCGGGACATGCTGCGTGCGCCCGTGCTGCACGTGCGTCGGCCCACCGATGGTGCGCTGCCGCTGCACGAGCAACTGATGGCCGTGCTGCCCTTCAGCCTGACCGCCGCGCAGCGCCGCGTGGGCGAGGAGATCGCGGCCGACCTGGCGCGCCAGGTGCCCATGCACCGGCTGCTGCAGGGCGACGTGGGCTCGGGCAAGACCGTGGTCTCCGCCTTGGCCGCGTGCCTTGCCATGGACGCGGGCTGGCAGTGCGCGTTGATGGCGCCCACCGAAATTCTGGCCGAACAGCATTTCGCCAAGATGATCGGCTGGCTCGAACCGCTGCTGGCCGCGCGCGGCCGCAAGGTGGCCTGGCTGGTGGGCGGGCAAAAGAAGAAGGACCGCACCGCCATGCTCGCGCTGGTCGAGAGCGGCGAGGCCGCGCTGGTGGTGGGCACCCACGCCGTGATCCAGGATCAGGTGCGGTTCAAGAACCTGGCGCTGGCCATCATCGACGAGCAGCACCGCTTTGGCGTCGCGCAGCGGCTGGCGCTGCGGCAAAAGCTGGCCGAGCACGGCATGGAGCCGCACATGCTGATGATGAGCGCCACGCCCATCCCGCGCACGCTGGCCATGAGCTACTACGCCGACCTCGACGTCTCGGTGATCGACGAGCTGCCTCCGGGCCGCACGCCCATCGTCACCAAGCTGATCGCCGACAGCCGCAAGGACGAAGTCATCGAGCGCATCGGCGCCCAGGTGCAGGCCGGCCGGCAGGTGTACTGGGTGTGCCCGCTGATCGAGGAAAGCGAGGCGCTGGACCTGAGTAACGCCACGGCCACGCACGCCGACCTGAGCGAAGCCTTGCCAGGCTGCATGGTGGGCCTGCTGCACTCGCGCATGCCCACCGCCGAGAAAAAGGCGGTGATGGCGCTGTTCACCAGCGGCCAGATGGGCGTGCTGGTCAGCACCACCGTGATCGAGGTGGGGGTGGACGTGCCCAATGCCTCGCTCATGGTCATCGAGCATGCCGAGCGTTTCGGCCTGTCGCAACTGCACCAGCTGCGCGGCCGCGTGGGCCGCGGCGCGGCGGCGTCGGCCTGCGTGCTGCTGTATGCCACCAACGACAGCGGCCGCGTGGGCGAGACCGCCAAGGAACGCCTGCGCGCCATGGCCGAGACCAACGACGGCTTCGAGATCGCCCGCCGCGACCTGGAGATCCGCGGCCCCGGCGAGTTCCTGGGCGCGCGCCAGTCGGGCGACGCGCTGCTGCGCTTTGCCGACCTGGCCACCGACACCGTGCTGCTCGACTGGGCCCGCGAGCTGGCGCCGGTCATGCTGGACCGCTACCCGGACCTGGCGGCGAAACACGTGGCGCGCTGGTTGGGTGGAAAATCGGACTATCTGAAGGCATGAAGATGGCATTCCCCCGAAGCCGCCACGGGCAGGGGACTGCCATTCACCCCCAGCCCAGGAACAGACCATGACCCTGACCGAACTCAAATACATCGTCGCCGTGGCGCGCGAGAAGCACTTTGGCCATGCGGCCGATGCCTGCTATGTCTCGCAGCCCACGCTGTCGGTGGCGATCAAGAAGCTGGAGGAAGAGCTCGATGTGAAGCTCTTCGAGCGCAGCGCGGGCGAGGTGTCGGTCACGCCGCTGGGCGAGGAGATCGTTCGGCAGGCGCAGAGCGTGCTGGAGCAGGCCGCGGCCATCAAGGAGATCGCCAAGCGCGGCAAGGACCCGCTGGCGGGCCCGCTGACCCTGGGCGTGATCTACACCATCGGGCCCTACCTGCTGCCCGACCTGGTGCGCCAGGCCATCGGCCGCTCGCCCCAGATGCCGCTGATGCTGCAGGAGAACTTCACCGTCAAGCTGCTGGAGATGCTGCGCACCGGCGAGATCGACTGCGCCATCCTGGCCGAGCCGTTCCCCGACACCGGGCTGGCCATGGCGCCGCTGTACGACGAGCCCTTCATGGCGGCCGTGCCCAGTTCGCATCCGCTGGCGGCCAAGAAGTCCGTCACCGCCGCCGAGCTCAAGAGCGAGACCATGCTGCTGCTGGGCTCGGGCCACTGCTTTCGCGACCATGTGCTCGAGGTCTGCCCCGAGTTCGCGCGCTTTTCCAGCAACGCCGAGGGCATCCGCAAGTCGTTCGAGGGCTCGTCGCTCGAGACCATCAAGCACATGGTGGCGGCAGGCATGGGCGTGACGCTGGTGCCGCGCCTGTCGGTGCCGCGCGATGCGCTGCTCACGGTGTCGCGCCGCCGCAAGAGCGACGAAACCTACGTGCGCTACCTGCCCATCCGCGAAGAGGACGGCAGTCCGCCGCCCATGCGCCGCGTGGTGCTGGCCTGGCGGCGCAGCTTCACCCGCTACGAGGCGATTGCCGCGCTGCGCAACGCGGTGTACGCGTGCGAGTTGCCGGGCGTCAAGCGGCTGTCCTGAACATCGCTTCGACGGCTGTTTCGATCGCCGCCTGAGCAGGGCGGCAAGGGCTACACTTTCGCCCCGCATGGCGTGCAGTCTTTCAGGGGCCCGCCACGGGCGGCGACAACGCGCTGCCCGGACTGCAGGCCGAGCGACAGGCGGCCCGCAGGCGCCGTGCGCACTCCACAACCCAAGGAAAACAAGCAATGAAGAAGATTCTGATGGCCGCCAGCCTGGCCGTGGGCCTGGCCGCGTGCACCAGCATGCCCACCGACACCGCAGGTGCAGGCACCGTGAAGAAGGCCGACATGGACCGCCTGGTGGCCGTGCTGCCCGCTGCAGCGCAAGGCAGCTTCACCGAGTTCCTGGCCCAGGCCGCGCGCGAGAACCCGCTGCTGCGCGCCAGCGTGGCGGCCTATGCGGCCAAGCAGCCGCTGGCGGGCGATGACCTGGTCAACATCAGCCGGCTGCTGGGCCTGTACAACCGCCTGCACAACCAGGCCGCGGTGATCGACGCCACGGCGAAGATGGTGGCCATCCCCACGGTGCGCGCCGACAAGGTGCCGCCGCACGAGGACAAGAACATCATCGCCTTCGGCGCGCTGGTCGAGGGCATGGCCCGCGACTTCGGCCTGGTGTACCGCAACGTGGACAACCGCATCTTCGAAGTGAAGCTGCCCGGCAGCAGCAGTGAGGAGTTCGGCATCCTCACCCACGCCGACGTGGTGCCCGTGGTGGCCGACGAATGGGTGCTGGACGACGGCACGCGCCTGGACCCCTTCAAGCTCACCCGCGTGGGCGGCAACCTGTACGGCCGCGGCTCCATCGACGACAAGGGCTCCATCGCTGCCGTGCTGTACGCCATGAAGGCCGTGAAGGAAAGCGGCCTGCCGCTGTCGCGCACCATCCGCCTCATGATCGAGACGACCGAAGAGACCGGTGGCGACGCGATGAAGTACTACCGCGCCAAGACCGCGCTGCCCGAGTACAACATCGTGCTGGACAGCAAGTACCCCGCCGTGGTGGCCGAAAAGGGCTCCGGCGCGCTGCGCGCCTCGTTCGCGCTGGGGCCGGCGGCCGGTGCCGGTGCCACCGCCATCACCGCCATGGCAGGGGCCGCATCGACCAATGCCGTGCCGCAGACCGCCACGGCCAGGCTGCAAGGCGGCAACACCGCCGATGTGGCGGCGCGCCTGAACGCTGCCAAGGCTGCGTTCGTCGAGAAGTACAAGCCGCAGGGTGGCCCCTTCAGCATCGACGTCACGCAGGACGGCGCCGCCGTGCAGGTGAAGGTGACCGGCGCATCGGCCCACGGCTCGCGCCCTGAAGAAGGCGTGAACCCGCTGCCGCGCCTGGCGCTGTTCCTCAAGGAGTCCGGCGTCGCGCTGGCCCCCAACGGTTACGCGCAGGCCGTGCGCTACCTTACCGACCTGTATGGCACCGACTACCTGGGCCGCACGCTGGGCCTGGCGTATGCCGACGACTTCATGGGCCCGCTGACCATGTCGCCCAACCTCGTGCGCGAGAAGGATGGCCAGGTCGATGTGCTCGTGAACGTGCGCATGCCCCGCGGCAGCACGCCCGAGGCGCTCTCGCAGGCCACCTCGGCCAGGATCAAGGCCTGGGGCACCCAGGCCGGCGTGGCGGTGGAGGTGGACCACCAACAGGGCAACTGGATGGCCCGCGACCCCAAGGGCGCCTGGCTCTCCACGTTGCTCAACACCTTCGGCGACACCACGGGCCTCGAAGCCAAGCCCGTGCCCACGGCCGGCAGCACCACGGCCAAGCTCATGCCCAACGCCATCAACTTCGGCCCCGCCATGCCCGGCAAGAAATACACGGCGCACAACGCCAAGGAGTTCAAGGAAGTGGTGGACCTGGACGCGGACATGCAGATGTTCACCGAGATGCTCGTGCGCATCGGGAATTTGAGCCAGATGCAGTGATGGCGTTGGCGCCTGCGCTACAGTGACCACCAGCCGCCGTGCGCTGCGGCTCCGGAGCCTTCCGGACCACGGCGCACGGCGGATTCCATCGATTGACCGCCATCCCAACGAAGGAGCTTCCCATGGCCAAGGCCCCCAAGACCACCACACCTGCCACCACCGCCCCCCGCATCAACATCGGCATCAGCGACAAGGACCGCGCCGCCATCGCGCAAGGCCTCTCGCGCCTGCTGGCGGACACCTACACGCTGTACCTGACCACGCACAACTTCCACTGGAACGTGACGGGCCCGATGTTCAACACGCTGCACACCATGTTCATGGCGCAGTACACCGAGCTGTGGAACGCGGTCGACCCGGTCGCCGAGCGCATTCGCTCGCTGGGCCACGTGGCCCCCGGCTCGTACGCCGAATTCGGCAAGCTGGCCACCGTGCCCGACGCGCCCAGCCAGCCGCCCAAGGCGCTGGAGATGGTGCGCATCCTGGTCGAAGGCCATGAGGCCGTGGCCCGCACCGCGCGCAGCCTGTTCCCGCTGGCCGACAAGGCCAGCGACGAGCCCACCGCCGACCTGCTGACCCAGCGCCTCACGGTGCACGAGCAGACCGCGTGGATGCTGCGCTCGCTGCTGGAAGAATGAGAGCCGGGTAAGTAAGCCACCGCTTCGGTGGCAGCCCAGGGCCGCCGCTCCGGTGCACCGGAGCGGCCATCCCGCGTGCCGGGGGACGTCTGCAAAGTGCGTTTTGTCCTACAGAACGTGTGAGCAGTTGTACGGATGATGCGAGTTTTGATCATGCTGCCCATCGCGGCGGTGTGGCGGCTGGACCAACCCGGTGATCTATGCGAATCCTGTACGTTGAAGACAACCCCGAGCTGCGCGAAACCATCGGCATGCTGATGGAAGGCGACGGCCAGACGGTGACCTCGTGCGCCACGGCCGAAGAGGCGCTGGCCCTTGATGCCGAGGACCCCTTCGACCTGCTCGTCTCCGACGTCAGCCTGCCCGGCATGTCGGGCACGGACCTGGCCCGCAAGGTGCTGGCCGTGGACCCGCAGCGCTGGGTGGTGCTGTGCACCGGCTACGAGCTGGGCGACTATGCCTCCGCCTGGGGCCCGAACGTGCGCACGCTGCTCAAGCCCTTCGAGCTGGAAGACCTGGAGAGCCTGCTGGACTCCATCCGCGCTGCAGTCCACCGCACCGCGGCCTGACAGGCACTTCGGCGCCGCCCGCCGCCCGCTGCCCGGACGCCGCGCCTTCGCTCTGAGCCCTGTCCCCGAGCCTTCGCCCTGAGCCGGCCTGTACCGCAGCAGTACAGGCCACCCCGACCCCCCACCCCTTCCCGTCCCTGTCGAGCCCCCGCCGGGTTGGCTTTGGGCCTGCGCCCGCGCTACGCCAGCCTGTCTCCCGGCCTGTCCGCCCGCCGGTCGGCGGCTGGGCAGGGCGCCACCCGCGGCAGCTCCACCCGAAAGCGCGTGGTGCCGTCCTGCGAGGACGCATGGATGTGCCCGCCGTGCGCCCGCACGATCTGGTGGGCGATGAACAGGCCCAGGCCCAGCCCCTGATGGCGCCCGGGCGCGCGCTCCCGCCCGCGGAACGGGTCGAACAGATGGGGCAGCAGGTCGGGCGCGATGGTGCCGCCGTTGGCCACCTCCAGCACCAGCGTGTCGGCCAGGCGCCCGTCCAGCAGCACCTGCACCGGCTCGCCTTCCGTCCCGTGGTGCACGGCATTGCCGACCAGGTTGGTCACCACCTGGCACAGCCGCTCGCCGTCCCATGTGCCTGACAGGTCCCCCTGCAGCGTGGACGCGATGGTGCGGTCCGGGTGGCCGGTCTGGATTTCACCCAGGACGCGCTGCACCAGCACCTGCATGTCGGTCGGGCCGGGCTGAAGGCCCAGCCCGCCGGCCTGGCGGATGCGGGTGACGTCCAGCAGGTCCTCGATCATGCCGGCCATGCGCTGGCTGCTGCTGAGCACGCGGTCCGCCATGGCTTCGATCTTGTCCGGCTCGGGTTGGCGCTTGAGCAGGGTGGCCGCCGCCGTGATCGACATCAGCGGGGTGCGCAGGTCGTGGCTTAGCACGGCCATGAACATCTCGTTGATGCGCAGCGCCTGGGTGCGTTCGTGCAACTCGTGGGCCAGCGCCTGCTTGCGCCGGTGCAGGTCGAAGAACACCTGGGCCTTGGTGGCGAGCATGTGCGGGTCGATGGGCTTGTACAGAAAGTCCACCGCCCCGGTTTCGTAGCCCCGGAACTGCCAGTTCTGCTCGCGCGAACCGGCGGTCATGAAGATCAGCGGGATGTGCCGCGTGCGTTCGCTGCCGCGCATCAGCTCGGCCAGTTCGAACCCGTTCATCTCGGGCATCTGCACGTCCAGCAGCGCCAGGGCCACGTCGCTGTGGCTGAGCAGCAGCTCCAGCGCCTCGGGGCCCGACTGGGCCTTCAGGATCTCGATGCCTTCACGCTGCTGCAGCAGGGCTTCGAGCGCGATCAGGTTCTCCTGCACGTCATCGACCAGCAGGCACTTGATGCGCTCGGTGGGCGCAGGCGGGGGGGGCGATGTCAGGGGGGTCATCGGGCGGTCCGGGTACATCATCGTCACAGCAGGCTTTGTTGGTGCAGTTGCGCAAGCAATGCTGCGATGCCCGCGGGGGGCAGGGTGTGGTCTACGGGCGTGCTGGCCAGCGCGGCCAGGGGCATCGCCGGCATGGGGGCGCTGGCCGGGTCCTGCACGATGGCCAGGCCGCCGGCCGAGCGGATGGCCGCCAGGCCCCGTGCGCCGTCTTCGTTGGCGCCCGACAGCAGGATGCCCACCAGGCGCTGGCCGTACAGGTCGGCGGCGGACTCGAACAGCACATCGATGGAGGGCCGCGAGAAGTGCACCGGTGCATCCACCGACAGCGACAGGCGTGGCCCCTCGTCCAGCAGCAGATGGTAGTCCGGCGGCGCGAAGTACACGTTGCCGGGCTGCAGCTCGTCCTTGTCCCCGGCCTCCTGCAATGGCAGGGCGCAGCGCTGGCGGAAGATGTCCGCCAGCAGGCTGCGCCGGTCGCGCGGCAGGTGCAGCACCACCACCAGGGGGGCCTGCAGCGTGGCCGGCAGGGCCGGCAGCAGGGCCACGAGGGCTTCGACGCCACCCGAGGAGCCGCCCACCACGATGGCGTCGTAGGCGGGGCGGGGGGCGGCCGCCGCAGCGGTGGTCGCGGCGCTCACAGGCCGGCCTTCTTGCGGTAGATGCGGTCTTCGAGCACGAAGTCGTCGAACGCCGGGGCCTCGGCCGAAAAGCGCAGCGACTCCTTGGAGCCCAGGCCCAGAAAGCCCCGGTGGCACAGCGCCTCGCGAAAGAGCCCGAGCGCGCGGTTTTGCAGGTCGCGCTCGAAGTAGATCAGCACGTTGCGGCAGGACACCAGGTGCACCTCGGCGAACACGCTGTCGGTGGCCAGGCTGTGGTCCGAGAACACCACGTGTTCGCGCAGCGACTTGTCGAACACCACGCGGCCGTAGCGCGCGGTGTAGTAGTCCGACAGCGAGCTGCGCGCGCCGGAGCGGGCGTGGTTCTCGGTGAATGCCGCCACACGCGCCAGGTCGAACACGCCGGACTCGGCTAGGCGCAGCGCGTGGGGGTTGATGTCGGTCGCGTAGATCAGGGTGCGGTCCAGCAGGCCTTCTTCCTGCAGCAGGATGGCCAGCGAGTACACCTCTTCGCCCGCGCTGCAGCCGGCCACCCAGACCTTGAGCGAGGGGTAGGTGCGCAGCAGCGGCACCACTTCCTCGCGCAGCGAGCGGAAGTACGTGGGGTCGCGGAACATGTCGCTCACCTGCACGGTGAGGTATTCCAGCAGCGCCGGGAACACGTGGGGCTCGTGCAGCACGCGATCCTGCAGCTGCGACAGGGTCTTGCACTGGAACTCGATCAGCGCCGTGTTCAGCCGGCGCTTGAGCGATGCGGGCGAGTAGCCCCGGAAGTCGTAGTGGTAGCGGTGGTAGATCGCATCGATCAGCAGGTGCTGCTCGATGTCTGCGGTCTTCGCTTTCTTCAGGAGGGACATGGGCCGGGCGTCGGGGCTCGCTGCAGGGTTTACTTCGGCATCCAGACGCGCACGAGCGACAGGAGCTTTTCCACATCCAGCGGCTTGGCGATGTAGTCGTTGGCACCGGCGGCCAGGCACTTCTCCTGGTCGTCCTTCATGGCCTTGGCGGTCAGCGCGATGATGGGCAGGCGGCGCCACGCGGGGCGGTTGCGGATCTCGCGCATGGCGGTGTAGCCGTCCATCTCCGGCATCATGATGTCCATCAGCACCAGGTCCACCGCAGGGCCGCTGGCGTCGGCGCGCTCGAGCGCCTGCAGCGCCTCGATGCCGTTGCGGGCGATCTGCAGCTTGATGCCCGTGGGCTCCAGGATGCTCGAGAGCGCGAACACGTTGCGCACATCGTCTTCCACCACCAGCACGTTGCGGCCTTCCAGCGCCGTTTCGCGGCTGCGCGCGGACTGCAGCATCTGGCGGTGCTCCGCCGACAGCTCGGACTCGACCTGGTGCAGGAACAGCGTGACCTCGTCGAGCAGCCGCTCGGGCGAGCGGGCGTCCTTGACGATGATGGATTTGGAGAAGCGCCGCAGCTGCTGCTCCTCGTCGCGCGACAGTGCGCGGCCGGTGTAGACGATGACGGGCGGGAACGACACGCCGTCCTGCTCGGTCATCTGCTGCAGCAGCTCGAAGCCGGTGAGGTCGGGCAGGTTCAGGTCCATCACCATGCAGTCGAAGGTGGAGCCGCGCAGGTGGTCCAGCGCCACCCCGGCGGTGCCGGCGCAGACGATCTCCACGTCGTCGCGGCTCAAGAGGTGGCGCACGCTCTCGCGCTGGCGCTCGTCGTCTTCCACCACCAGCACGCGGCGCAGGTTCTGGGTGAACTTGGCCTCCAGGCGCTGCAGGGCCTGCACGAGCTCGTCGCGCTTGACGGGCTTGAGCGCGTAGCCCACGGCGCCGCGGCCCATGGCCTCCTGCGAATAGTCCGCCACCGACACCACGTGCACGGGGATGTGCCGCGTGACCGGGTTGCGCTTGAGCTGGTCGAGCACGCCCAGGCCGGAGAAGTCGGGCAGGTTCACGTCCAGCACGATGGCGCTGGGCAGCAGCTGCGCGGCCATGGCCAGGCCGTCCGCCGCGTTGAAGGCCATGTGGCTCTCGAAGTCCATTTCACGGGCCAGGTCGCACAGGATGTTGGCGAAGCGCTCGTCGTCTTCCACGACGAGGATGCTGCGGGCACTCGCGCGCACGGGCGTTGCGGCGCCGGTGGCGGCCGCCTGAGGCGCTGCGATGGCGCCCAGCGCCTGGGCCACGCCCGCCAGTTGGGGCGCGGCCGGTGCCAGGGCCGCGGGCGTCGCCATGGGGGCGGTGTGTGCGGCATGGGCGGGTTGTGCGGTGTACGGAGTGCCCGCAACCGCTGCCGCATCTGCCTGCAGCGCTGCCAGCCGCGCCGGCAGCGTCAATGTGAACACGCTGCCTTCGCCAGGCGTGCTCTCGACCGAGATCGCGCCGCCCAGCAGCTGCGCCAGGTCGCGCGAGATCGACAGGCCCAGCCCCGTGCCGCCGTACTTGCGGTGGGTGCTGCCGTCGGCCTGGCGGAAGGCTTCGAAAATCAGCTCCTGCTGGTGCGCGGGGATGCCGATGCCCGTGTCCCGCACCGCAAACACCACCGTGTCCCCCGTGCCGCGCGACACCTGCAGGGTGATGGAGCCTTTTTCGGTGAACTTGAGCGCGTTGGACAACAGGTTCTTGAGCACCTGGCCCAGGCGCAGCGGGTCGGTTTCCATCGTCGGCACGTCCGCGGCCACGGTGGCCGACAGTGCCAGGCCCTTTTCCTGGGCCAGCAGGCGCAGCGGCTCCACCAGCGCCTGCACCGCCTTGCCCACCTGCACGGTCTCGACCGACACGGTGGCCTGGCCGGCCTCGATCTTGGCCAGGTCGAGGATGTCGTTGATCAGCGCCAGCAGGTCGTTGCCCGCGGAGTAGATGGTCTGGGCGTACTTCACCTGGTCGCCGGAGAGGTTGCCGGGCTTGTTGTCGGCTAAGAGCTTGGCGAGGATGAGCGTGGAGTTCAGCGGGGTGCGCAGCTCGTGGCTCATGTTGGCCAGGAACTCGCTCTTGTACTGGCTGGCCGTTTCCAGCTCGCGCGCCTTGTCGGTCAGGGCGCTCTGGGCGCGCAGCATCTGTTCGCGCTGGTATTCCAGCTGCTGGGTCTGCTCTTCCAGGTGGGCGTTGGTCTGCTCCAGCTCGGTCTGCTGCACCTCCATCTGCGCCTGCGACTCCTGCAGGATGCGGCTTTGCTGCTCCAGCTCTTCGTTGTTCACGCGCAGCTCTTCCTGCTGCGTCTGCAGTTCCTCGGACTGGCGCTGTGTTTCCTCCAGCAGCGCTTCCAGCCGGGTGCGGTCCGCGCCGGAGCGGATGGCGATGGCCAGCATCTCGGAGGCGCGCTCCATCAGGCTGCGCTCGGCATCGTCCAGCGCGCGGTAGAAGCCCAGCTCGATCACGGCATACACCTTGCCGTTTTCCACCGCGGGGGCCACCAGCAGCTCGGCCGGGCTCGACTGGCCCGTGCTGGACGACACCAGCAAGTGGGTGGAAGGCACGTCGCGCACGTGCAGCAGTGTGCGGGTGCGCGCTGCCTCGCCCACCAGGCCTTCGTTGGCCAGCAGCGTCTGGGTGAGCCGCTCGCGCGGCAGCGCATAGCCGCCGAACAGCGAGAACCCGCCGCCGGACTCGGCCACGTAGCCTGCGCCCACATTGGCCTTGAGGTAGCCGGCCAGGTACTCCAGGGCCAGCTTGCCGATGTCTTCCAGCCGGTGGTCGCCCTGCAGGCGCTGGCCCAGGCCGGTCAGGCCGGCGGACACCCACGACTGCCGCGACTTGGAGCGGTATTCCCGCGAGGTCATGGCGGCCGAGGCGCAGATCAGCGCCAGCAGCACGATCGAGCCGCCCCACGAGTAGTAGGCCGACATCGTCGCGGCATCCACCCAGGCCTGGCGGCGGGATTCCAGTTGCTGGCTCTGCAGGGTGAACAGGTCGGACGAGAGGTCGCGCACCCGGTCCATCAGGTTCTTGCCCGCGTCGGTGCGCACCAGGGCCATGGCGGCGTCCCGGTTGCCGCCTTTGTACAGTTCGACGGTTTCGTTCAGCTCGCGCAGCTTCTGCCGCGTGAGGTCGTCGATCTGCGTCACCATGCGGCGGTGGATCGGGTCGTCGTTGGTGCTGGCCTTGAGAGCCGTCATCTGCCGGTCCAGTGACGTCAATGCCAGTTGGTAGGGCTGCAGGTAGCCCACCTCGCCTGTCAGCAGGAAGCCGCGCTGGCCGGTTTCGGCGTCCTTGAGCGCGGAGTTGAACAAATTGAGCTGGCGCATCGCCAGCGTGGTGCGGTCCATGGCCGCCACGGCGTCGCCGCGCATTTCGGACGCGCGGAAGTTGACCAGGGCAATGACCAGGGTGGCCAGTGCGGCCACGACGAAGCCCGCCATCAGCGTGCGGGGGATGGCAAAGCGTGTGGTGGCCTGTGTACTGGAGGATCTGGGCATGCGGTGCAGGTCCTTAGGGGTGGTGTGACCCGGGGACTTTACCGGGTTTGCAACGCTTGTTACAGGGAGAGCCCTGCCGGGGTGCGGCCAATCGGCGCTCACCGCTCAGGCCCGGACCCGGGTGCGGCCGGCCAGCCGGCTGCTACATTCGCACAGCCCGCGCCCCCGGCAGGCTGATCCTGCCCCCGTTGTGCGCCCTTGTGCCGCCGCTGTGCCGCCTGGTGCCGCGTTCCAGCCCATTCTTTCGCATCTGCCTGCCGCATGTCCACCGTCGCCCCCCGCAGCCGCTTCGCCCTGTACCTCGACCTCATCCGCTGGGACCGCCCCGCCGGCTGGCTGGTGTGCCTGTGGCCCACGCTGTCCGCGTTGTGGATCGCGGCCGACGGCTTTCCGGGCTGGCACCTGCTGGCGGTGTTCGTGCTGGGCACCATCCTCATGCGCAGCGCCGGCTGCTGCGTGAACGATGTGGCCGACCGCGACTTCGACAAGCACGTCAAGCGCACCGCGCAGCGCCCCGTGACCACCGGTGCCGTGTCGGTGAAGGAAGCGCTGGGGCTGGGCGCCGTGCTGGCGCTGCTGGCGTTCGGCCTGGTGCTCACCACCAACGCGGCGGCCATTGCCTGGTCGGTGCCCGCGCTGATGGTGGCCATCGCCTACCCGTTCACCAAGCGCATCATCTCCATGCCGCAGGCGGTGCTGGGCATCGCCTTCAACTTCGGCATCGTGATCGCTTTCGCCGCCGTGCAGGGCACCGTGCCCGCCGTGGCATGGTGGATGTGGCTGGGCAACCTGTGCTGGGTGCTGGCCTACGACACCGAGTACGCCATGGTCGATCGCGACGACGACCTCAAGATCGGCATCAAGACATCGGCCATCACCCTGGGCCGACGGGATGTGCCGGCGATCGTGGCCTTCTACCTGGCTTTCCTGGCTATTTGGTTCCTGGCGCTGGCCCCGTATGCGCTAGGCGCTATTTTTTATATAGCAATCGCCGCCGCGCTTGCCCAGGTGGCCTGGCACTGGAGCCTGATCCGCCACCGCACCCGCGAGGGCTGCTTCAAGGCCTTCCGGGTGAACCACTGGCTGGGCGCCACGGTGTTTGCAGGCATCGCGGGCAGCTACCTGGTGCGCCAGTAAACTGGCGTCCGCCGATCCATCCCCCTGTCCCCAGATCCAACACGAGATACGCATGGCCACCTCTCCCTTGACTGCGACTGTGATTGGCGGCAACGCGGTGGTACCGCAGGCTGCCGCGGCCTGGCCCGCGACCGGGCCAGATGCCACCGGAGCGCTGGTGCTCCCCGCCCACTTTCCCGTCGCCCTGAATGCCGAGCAGCAGCAACAGGTGCAGCAAAGCCTGTCGCAGGTGGACTTTCTGGCCATGCCCACCCGCGAGGTCGTCACGCTGGGGGCGGACATTGAGACGGCCCTGCACCGCACGCTCGACGGCTTTCTGGCGCGCATCGACCAGGGCAGCGACCCGAAGATCTTCAAGCTCATCGCCAGCCTCAAGGAGGCGGTCGACAAGGAAGACCTGCCGGCCCTGGCCCGCAAGATCACCCACCCCGAGCCCAGCCTGCTCTCGCGCATCGGCGGCCTGTTCAGCAAGGCCGCGGCGGCCAAGGCGCTGGCCGCCGTGTGGGAGGAAACCCGCCGCCTGGCCCAGGGCAAGACGAAGACGCTGGTCGACGTGGTGCAGAAGATGGATGTCGAACTGCGCCAGGAGCAGCAAAAGCTCGACGGCGAGATCCGCGCGCTGGAGCAGCTCAAGGACGCCTACCGGGGCCGCTACAGCGACTTCGCCGTGGTGGTGGCCTTCCTGTCCGTGTTCCTGGTGCGCTCGCGCGAGCTGGTGGCGCAGGCGGAGCAGGCCGTGCAGCCGGGCGATGCGCAAGCATCCGTGCGCCTGAGCGAGCTCAAGGACAAGCTGCAGGCGCTGGAGTCGCGCGCGCTGGCGCTGGAGGGCACGCTGAGCCGCCTGCCGGCCGACCAGCTCGTGATCCGCCAGCTGCAGAACGCCGCCATCGCCACGCTGCAAGAGACCACCACCACCGCATCGAGCCGCTTCGCCAGCATCAAGATGACGCTGCTGACCTTGCACGGCGCGCTCGTCACCCAGTCGGTACAGCAGCTGGCCGACCACGGCGCGGCGCTGGACCAGAACCTGGCGGGTGTGCGCTCGGTGCTGATGAAGGACGTGGTGACCAAGGCCGCCAACGCCCCGGGCGACAACCGCCTGGCCCAGGCGCAGCAGCTGCAGGCGATCGTCGCCGATACCGCCCAACTGGTGGGCGTGGTGGAGCAGGCCCGCGCCGACAACCAGCAGAAATTCGCGCAGGCCCGCGAGATGTTCGCCCAGGCCCGCCGGGACATGCTGGCCGTGGGCCAGCAGCTGCGCCCCGACCAGCCCCTGAAGTATTGACCCGGCGCAGCTGACCCTTCAACAGATCCAACGTCCAAAAACCCGACATGGCCCTCGAACTCAAACTCTCCAAACCCGGCGACGCCGCCCCCAAACTGTCGCTGAACCTCGCCAAGCCCGCGCGCTTCACCGTGGAGCTGTACTGGGATTCCGCGCACGACCTGGACACCCACGCGCTGCTGGCCACCAATGGCGGCGGCGGTGCCAAGGTGACCAGCTTCGACCAGGTGCTGAGCACCTACAACGCCAAGAAGACCAACCCCCAAGGCGTGCTGACCACGCACGCCGACGGCTCGTTCTCCACCCCGGAAGGCGGCATCACCCATTCGGGCGACGCGCGCACGGGCGTGAACCTGGACGTGGACGAAACCCTGTCCATCGACGGCAGCAAGATCCCGGCCGGCGTGAACGAGATCCCGATCTTCGTGACCATCCACGCTGCCGGGGCGGCCAATTTCTCGTCGGTGAAGAATGCCGGCATCCGCATCAAGAACGACCAGGGGCTGGTGCTGGGCGAGTACCTGCTGTCCAATGAGTTCGGCCCCTTCAATGCCGTGCAGATGGGCAGCCTGCTGCTGGAAGGCAGCGGTTGGCACTACCTGGCCGCGGGCAGCGGCTTCAACGGCGATTTCAACTTCATCCTGTCGCACTTTTCCTGACATGCCGTGAGCGGCCCTCGCCAGGCCCGCCACCGCCGCGTTGCCTGCACTGGATGAAGCCCAAGGTCATCACCCACACGCCCGCCACCCCGCCACCCGGCGCCCCGTCTGCCCAGGGGCCGCAGGATGCGGGCGGCGGCCGCGTGCTGCGCGCCACGGTGATCGCGTCCGGCGCACCCGGCGCACCCGCTGCAGCGCCGGCAATGCCTGCACCGGGGGGGCTCTCCGCAGCGCCCACCACCGTCGTGTCCCCGCCAGGCAGTGCCGCCGTGGGCCGCAGGGCGCCGCCTTCGGTGGTGCCCGGCACCATCCGGCGGGGGGTAGATGTCAGCCTGCGCCAGTTGTCCGAGCGGTTTCCCGGCGCGCGGCCCGAAGTGCTGCAGCAGGCCGAGCGCCTGCTGCAGGACACGGTCATCGATACCTTGAGCGCAGCGCAGGCCGCCCGCTGGGGCGACGAGGCACAGCGCCACTATGGCGCGCTGGTCGATGCGTCCTTGCAGATCATCCATTCCGACACGCTGCAGGCCAGCCTGCGCCACATGGCCCGGCTGCACGCCCTGCTGGGGGTGGTGGCCGAAAAATGGCAGGCCCCCGCCAAATCCTCGTTGCGCTTTTGGAAGAGCGATGCCGGACCCGGCCAGGTGCTGCAAGCCAGCCAGGCCGAGCTGGCGCAGTTGCGGCAGCACCTGTCGCAGGCCCTGCCGGCCTTGCGCACGCTGCAGGCCGAGCTGCAAGCCATCTCGGGCGAGCTCGCCCCCTTGGCGCTGCGGCTCGATGCGCTGAGCCTGGCGGCGCACTACCTGGCCGATGCGGTGAGCGCCGGGCCGGGCACCGACGCCGACCCGCGCGCCTACGCTCTGGTGCAACGCGCCAGCGCGCTGGCGCAGACGGTGCTGCACATCCACGGCGGCATGGTGCTGCGCCAGGGCAGCCAGCACCACCTGGACGCATTGATCCACCGCATTCAGGACACCGTACTGATGGCCTTGCCCGCCTGGATGGAAAAGGTGACGCTGGCCACCCAGTCGCGCCCATTGAACGACACCGAGCGCTACGCGCTCGCCCAACAACTGCAAGGCCTTCTGGGCCTGCTTCACATCTCCTGACTTCACGGACCCCACACATGGCGTTGACCCTGGACCTGAACAAATCGCAGCAAGCCCTCGTGCTGAACCTGGCCAAAGCGGGCGTGAGCGACCCACCCAAGGTGGACGTCGCCTTCGTGATGGACGTGTCCGGGTCCTTCGACGATGAACACCGCCAGGGCGTCACCAACGACCTGCTCACGCGGCTGATCCCCTGGGCTGCGCTGTTCGACCCCGACCAGAAGATGGAGGTCTACACCTTCTCCAACGGCCCCCGCAACGTGCACCACGCGGTCGACGTGAGCGCCCGCAACTACGCGGGCTACGTGCAGCGCGAAATCATCGGCTGCCCGGGCTACCAGGGCGGCACCGACTATTCGTACGTGCTGGAGCGCGTGCTGGCCGACTTTGGCTGGGCGCCCGCTGCGGCCCGGCCCCAAGGCTTCTTCGCCAGGCTGCTGGGCGCCAGCGCTGCCGCGGCGCCCGCCGTCGCGCCGCGCCAGACGCTGATCTTTTTCGTGACCGACGGCGAAAGCTCCGACGAAGCCAAGACCACCGCGCTGCTCAAGGCCTCGCAAGCCCGGGGTGATGGCGTGTACTTCCACTTCCTGGGGGTGAGCAACCAGTCGGCGAAGTTTCCGTACATCGAGCGCCTGGGCGAGCAGTTCGGCAACGTGGGCTTCACCGCCGTCAATCAGGTGCGCAGCTGGGTGAAGCAGCCGGACGACGCCATCAACCAGGCGCTCATCAGCGACGAACTGGTGGCCTGGCTGAAGGCCGGCCGCGCCTGAGCGGCTGATGGCAAGGGGTGAAAGTGTTGCATCCCGGCCGACGGGGTTGTAAGAGTTGTGACAGGGCTGGCCCATGGCCTGGGCGCTCCTGAGAATCTGGCCCGGGCCGGTTCAGGCACCGCCACCCGAAGGCGAGGAACCAGGCCCTGAAATGCCTGGCGGCCGAGGGGTGGTGAATCTCTGCGCTGCGGGCCTGTGCCTGTGGCGTGTCACTCCAAAGACTCCAGGCTTGCATGAAGAATAAAACACACACTTTGCGCGCTCTGCGTTTCCTGTCGGCCGGTGCGGCCCTGTCGTGCCTTGTCGCGCCGGTGCTCGCGGCGGACTACAGCCCTTACCCCAAGGCCGGGGTGTACGAGGCGAGCGACGGCAGCTTCGAACGCCTGCTCACCGTCAAGCCCAACGGCAAATTCACGCTGGAGGTGGCCGAGAGAGGCAAACCCGGCAACCTGCGCAGTGGCTCGGGCGAAGGCAGGCTGGCCGATGCGCCGGGCGGCTGGACCTTCAGCGAAGGCCGCTGCACCATGACCTTGAAACGTGCCGCCGGCGGCATGCAGATGCGCGTGGAGGCCTGCGCCAGCGCCTGGGGCGATGTGCCGTTCGATGGCAAATACGCTTACCAGGGCGAGGAAGCCGCGGCACCTGCCGCCAAGGCAGGCCCGGCCCGCAGCGCACCGCCTGCCGCGGCGCCTGCCATGGCTGCCGCCCCTGCTGCGGCGCCCGCAACCCCGGGTGCCGCCGGCGCACCGGTTGCACCCAGCGCGGGCCTGCCGTCGCGCAAGGCGCTGAGCCAGCAGTGGACCCAGCTGTCGTCCGACACCGTGGCCAGTGGCAAAAGCGCCCGGTTCTGGGCCCAGCCCGCGCCCGGCGCTGCGGCCGGCCCGGGGCTCGAGCATTTCACCGCCGCCGGTTTTGTGATCGATGTCGGCACCGCGTACGACCGCCTGTCCGCCGCAGACATGGCCAAGCCGCCGCTCCAGCTGGTGCAGGTTCCGCTGCCGCCCGTCACGGCCAAGGAAGGGCTGGAGTTCGAGGTGGAGTGCCGCTACGGCAAGACCGACAAGGCGGTGGCCATCAACGTCAGCAGCGTGGGCAAGGGCCAGCAGGTGACGCGCAAGCGGGCCGGCGCCTGGATGCTGGACGCCAATCTGCAGGCGGTGGAGATCAAGCCTGCGAGCAAGGCCAAGTGCCCGCAGGCCCAGGCCGGCTACTGAGGCTTCACGCGGGTTCGTTTTTAGTCATCCATACCCGACACCGTTCGGGCTGAGCCCTTCGACGTGCTCAGGACAGGCTTGTCGAAGCCTTGCGCAGCGCTTCGGCAGGCTCAGCGTGAACGGTCTCGTATGGATGAAAGCTGAAGGTATCAGTCCCGGCCTGGGAGCCAGGCGGCAGCGCCTGCCACCCCAGCGCTCAGCCGCCGAACTCGTTGCCCAGCTCGTCCGCCCGCTGGCGGGCGGCTTCCATCGCGCGCTCGAACGCGGGGCCGACGCCAGCCGCTTCCATCGACTGCAGCGCCGCATAGGTGGTGCCGCCCTTGGAGGTGACGCGCTGGCGCAGCACGGCCGGGGGCTCGTCGGACCGGCGGGCGAGCTCTGACGCACCGACGAAGGTGCCCACGGCCAGCTGGTGCGCCTGCGCTTCGCTCAGGCCCATGGCGGTGCCGGCGCGGGTCATGGCTTCGAGGAAGTAAAAGACGTAGGCAGGGCCCGAACCCGACAGGGCGGTGACGGCGTCGAGCTGCTTTTCGTTATCGACCCACAGGAACTCGCCGGTGGAGGCCATGATGGCTTCGACCTGGGCGCGCTCGTCGGCACTGACGGCGGCGCGGGCGTACAGCGCGCTCATGCCTTTGCCCACCAGCGCGGGCGTGTTGGGCATGGTGCGCACGATGCGCTCGCTGGAGAGCCACTGGGCGATGCTGTCCGAGCGGATGCCGGCGGCCACGCTCAGGTGCAGGGCACTCTGCGTGTGGGCCTTGGCCTCGCCTGCGGCGTCCTTGAAGGTCTGCGGCTTGACGGCCCACACCACGATGCTGGCGCGCTGCAGGGCCGGGCCCGATGCAGGCTGCGCGGCCAGGCCGTAGTTCTGCAGCAGCGCCGCGCGCGTGGGCTCGAAGGGCTCCACCACCTCGATCTGGCCGACCGGGTGGCCCTGGCGGATCAGCCCGCCGATGATGGCGCTGGCCATGTTGCCGCCGCCGATGAAGGCGATGGTGGGCAGGGCGGTGGAGGAGGGGGAGGACGCGGCGGTGTTCAGGCTCATGGTGGTAGCAAGGTGGCGACAACTGGGGCGATGATGGTAGCGCCCGCCCGGCTGCACACTGCAGGTTTTAGCCAAATGGGGCGCTACCGCTTGCCCTGTCTCATAGTTTGCTATTGTTTTTGTAGTATTGCTGCGCAGGGCGATGTTCCGGGCTCATTCAGCGGTCGTCTGGCGCACCGCGTGCTCCCACTTCGCCATCAGTTCTTGTGCGCGGGCATTGCCCAGCGTGGGCACGAAGCGCCGGTCGGCGCGCCACAGCTTCGACAGCTCCGCCGTGCTGCTGTAGACCCCGCAGGACAGGCCCGCCAGGTACGCGGCACCCAGCGCCGTGGTCTCGATGACGGCAGGGCGCACCACCGGAATGCCCAGCAGATCGGCCTGGAACTGCATCAGCAAGTCGTTCACGCAGGCGCCGCCGTCCACGCGCAGCTCGCTCACCGGCGCGCCGCCTGCGGCGGTGGCGTCGCGGCTCATGCCCTGCAGCAGGGCGGCGCTCTGGTAGGCGATGCTCTCCAGCGCCGCGCGGGCGATGTGGGCGATGGTGGTGCCGCGGGTGAGGCCGGTGATGGTGCCGCGCGCCTCGGGCTTCCAGTAGGGCGCGCCCAGGCCGGTGAAGGCGGGCACCATCATCACGCCACCCGAGTCGGGCACGCTCTCGGCCAGGGACTGCACCTCGCTGCTCGACGGAATGGCGCGCAGGCCGTCGCGCAGCCACTGCACCACGGCGCCGCCGACGAAGACGCTGCCTTCCATCGCGAACTCGGGCGTGGCCGATGCCTGCGCTGCGCTGGTGGTGAGCAGGCCGTTCTGGCTCGTTTGGAACTTGTGGCCGGTGTGCATCAGCATGAAGCAGCCCGTGCCGTAGGTGTTCTTGGCCATGCCCGCCGTGAAGCACGCCTGGCCGAACAGCGCGCTTTGCTGGTCGCCCGCCACGCCACCGATGCGGATGCCGTGGCCCAGCAGGTCGGGTGCGATGTCGCCGAAGTGCGAGCTCGATGGCTGCACCTGCGGCATCAAGGATTTGGGGATGCGCAGCAGGGCCAGCAGCTCATCGTCCCACTGGTTGGTGTGCACGTTGAACAGCATGGTGCGCGAGGCGTTGCTCACGTCCGTCACATGCACCTGGCCGTGGGTCAGCTGCCAGATCAGCCAGCTGTCCACCGTGCCGAAGGCCAGCTCGCCACGCTCGGCCGCGTCGCGCGCGCCGGGCACGTGGTCCAGCAGCCACTGCAGCTTGGTGCCCGAGAAGTACGCATCGACGAGCAGGCCGGTCTTGGCCTGGATGGTGCCCGCGTGGCCCTGTTCGCGCAGTTGCGCACAGGCCGGTTCGGCGCGGCGGTCCTGCCACACGATGGCGTGGTGCACGGGCTTGCCGGTTTGGCGGTTCCACAGCACCGTGGTCTCGCGCTGGTTGGTGATGCCCACGGCGCGCACGGCGTCGGCCGCGATGCCCGCCTTGGCCAGCGCGTCCCGCGCGGTGGCCAGCTGCGTGCGCCAGATCTCCAGCGGGTCGTGTTCCACCCAGCCGGGCTGCGGGTAGATCTGCGGCAGCTCCACCTGCGCCTGCGCCACGATGTGGCCGCCTTCGTCGAAGACGATGCTGCGGGAGCTGGAGGTGCCTTGGTCGAGTGCGAGCAGGTAGGTCATGGCGGGCAAGGATAAGTCAGCAGCGCACTGCCGCAAAGGGGTGGCGGGGGCTTGCGTTCAACTCATGAAGACCGTTCGGGCTGAGCCTGCCGAAGCCTTGCGCAGCGCTTCGACAGGCTCAGCGTGAACGGTTGGTTGCTGGGTTGAAAGCAATGGGTGAGACCGGGTCAGGCCGCGACCGTGCACAGCACCTCTGCATCCTGCAGCAGTGCCGGAAACGGCTCCGGCGGCGGCGCGTCGGTGAACAGGCGGTCGATCTGGTTCAGCGTGGCCAGTTGCACCATGGCCGGGCGGTTGAACTTGCTCTGGTCGGCCGCCAGCCAGACCTCGCGCGACTGGGCGATGATGGTCTGCGCCACCTTCACCTCGCGGTAGTCGAAGTCGCGCAGCGAGCCGTCGGGCTCCACGCCCGAGATGCCGATGAGCGCGATGTCCACCCGGAACTGGCGGATGAAGTCCACCGCCGCCTCGCCCACGATGCCGCGGTCGCGGGTGCGCACCACGCCGCCGGCCACGATGACCTCGCACTCGGGGTTGCCGCTCAGGATGGCCGCCACGTTCAGGTTGTTGGTGATCACGCGCAGGCCGCGGTGGTGCAGCAGCGCCTTGGCGATGGCTTCGGTGGTGGTGCCGATGTTCAGGATCAGCGAGCAGTCGTTGGGCACCTGGGCTGCCACGGCGCGCGCGATGCGTGCCTTGCCCTCGGCGTGCAGGGTCTCGCGCTGGGTGTGGGCCAGGTTCTCCACGGTGGAGCTGGGCACGCGCACGCCGCCATGAAAGCGCGTGAGCAGGCCCGATTCGGCCAGGCGCTGCACGTCGCGGCGCACCGTCTGCAGCGTCACGCCCAGGGTGTCGGCCAGTTGTTCCACGGTGGCGGACTTGCGCGCGCGGACTTCTTCGAGGAGCAGCAGTTGTCGGGGGTTCGTATTCACGCGGTTGGGGCGGGCAGAGTGTGTGGATACTTTAAATCGAACAAAAAGGAACCTGTTAAGGGTAAACCTTGATTCAATACGATCATAAAAGAACAAAAATGAACACAATCGAAACCGAGAGGGCTTGCTGTGGCTGGTGCGCAGCGGCACAGGATTTCCGCAGAACAAAGGCCCTGGAGGCCACTACAACAGAAAGGTTGCGTGATGCAGCTGGCACTGGACAGCATCAGCAAGAAGGTAGGACCGCAGACCTGGCTGTATGACATGAGCCTGGCGCTGCACAGCGGCGCCGTCACGGTGCTGCTGGGCGCCACGCAGGCAGGCAAGACGAGCCTGATGCGCATCATGGCGGGCCTGGACACTCCCACCGCCGGCCGCGTGACGGTCGATGGCGTGGATGTGACGGGCACCCCGGTGCGCGAGCGCAACGTCGCCATGGTCTACCAGCAGTTCATCAACTACCCGTCGATGAAGGTCGCGGCCAACATCGCCTCGCCGCTCAAGCTGCGCGGCGAAAAGAACATCGACGCCCGGGTGCGCGAGATTGCCAGCCGCCTGCACATCGACATGTTTTTGGACCGCTACCCGGCCGAGCTGTCGGGCGGCCAGCAGCAGCGCGTGGCGCTGGCGCGTGCCCTGGCCAAGGGCGCGCCCCTGATGCTGCTGGACGAGCCTTTGGTCAACCTGGATTACAAGCTGCGCGAGGAACTGCGTGAAGAGCTGACCCAGTTGTTCGCCGCCGGCCAGTCCACCGTGGTCTATGCCACCACCGAGCCGGGCGAAGCGCTGCTGCTGGGTGGCTACACCGCCGTGCTGGACGAGGGCGAGCTGCTGCAGTACGGCCCCACGGCCGAGGTGTTCCACGCGCCCAACTCGCTGCGCGTGGCCCGTGCCTTCAGCGATCCGCCGATGAACCTCATGGCCGCGTCGGCCACGGCCCAGGGCGTGCGCCTGCAGGGCGGTGCCGAGTTCGCCGTGCCGCTGCCGCAGGGCCTGGCCGCTGCCGGCCTCACGGTGGGCGTGCGGGCCAGCGCGCTGCGCGTGCACGCCCGGCCCGGCGATGTGAGCGTGGGCGGCGTGGTGGAGCTGGCCGAGATTTCAGGCTCCGACACCTTCGTGCATGCGTCCACCCCGTGGGGTGACCTGGTGGCGCAGCTCACCGGCGTGCATTACTTTGAATTGGGCGCGGCCGTCACCCTGCACCTGGACCCTGCGCAGGTCTACGTGTTCGGTGCCGACGGCCGGCTGGTCTGGGCGCCTGCGGCGCGGCGCTTGGCACAAGGAGGCCGCTGACATGGCACGCATCAGTCTGGACCTGGCGCATTCGTACAAGCCCCACCCGCAGCAGGACAGCGACTACGCGCTGATGCCGCTCAAGATGGAGTTCGAGGACGGTGGCGCCTACGCGCTGCTCGGCCCCTCGGGCTGCGGCAAGACCACCATGCTCAACATCATGTCGGGCCTGCTGGTGCCGTCGCACGGCAAGGTGCTGTTCGACGGCCGCGACGTGACGCGCGCCAGCCCGCAAGAGCGCAACATCGCCCAGGTGTTCCAGTTCCCCGTCATCTACGACACCATGACGGTGGCCGAGAACCTGGCCTTCCCGCTGCGCAACCGCAAGGTGCCCGAGGCGCAGATCCAGCAGCGTGTGGGCGCGATCGCCGAGATGCTGGAGATGAGCGGCCAGCTCAACCAGCGCGCGGCGGGCCTCGCGGCGGACGCCAAGCAGAAGATCTCCCTGGGCCGCGGCCTGGTGCGCTCGGACGTGGCGGCCGTGCTGTTCGACGAGCCGCTCACGGTGATCGACCCGCACCTCAAATGGCAGCTGCGGCGCAAGCTCAAGCAGATTCACCACGAGCTCAAGCTCACGCTGATCTACGTGACGCACGACCAGGTCGAGGCGCTCACCTTCGCCGACCAGGTGGTGGTGATGACGCGCGGCAAGGCGGTGCAGGTGGGCTCGGCCGATGCGCTGTTCGAGCGGCCTGCGCACGTGTTCGTGGGCCACTTCATCGGCTCGCCGGGCATGAACTTCTTGCCGGCGCACAGCGACGGCACCAACCTGTCGGTGGCTGGGCACGCCCTGGCGGGCGCCGCGGGCCGCACGCTGCCCGAGGGCGCCTTGCAGGTGGGCATACGGCCCGAGTACCTGGCACTGGCCCAGCCGCAGCAGGCCGGCGCGCTGCCCTGCACCGTGGTGCAGGTGCAGGACATCGGCACCTACCTGATGCTGACCGCCAAGGTGGGCGAGCACACGCTCAAGGCGCGCTTTGCGCCAGAGGCCCGGCTGCCATCGGCCGGCGACGCAGTGTGGCTGCAGGTGCTGGGTGCACACACTTGCTTCTATCAGAACGAACAGCTGCTGGCCGCGGAGGTCGCCCCATGAGCGCCGCCCGGCCGCCCGAAGGCGCTCAGCACCGCAGTGCGCAGCGCGGAGGTTTCCAATGAGCAATACCACCAAACCCGTGAACCAGAAGGCCTGGTTCCTGATCCTGCCGGTGATCTTGTGCGTGGCCTTCTCGGCCATCCTGCCGCTGATGACGGTGGTGAACTACTCGGTGCAGGACATCATCTCGCCCGAGCGCCGCGTGTTCGTAGGCACGGAGTGGTTCGTGCAGGTGATGCGCGACGAAGAGCTGCACGCCGCGCTGCTGCGCCAGCTGACCTTCTCGCTGGCGGTGCTGGCGGTGGAGATTCCGCTCGGGATCATGCTGGCGCTGTCCATGCCCGCGCAGGGCTGGAAGTCGTCCGCCGTGCTGGTGGTGGTGGCGCTGTCGCTGCTGATCCCCTGGAACGTGGTGGGCACCATCTGGCAGATCTATGGCCGTGCCGACATCGGGCTCATGGGTCGCCTGCTGCAACAGGCGGGCATCGAGTACAGCTACACCGGCAACGCCACCCACGCCTGGCTCACCGTGCTGCTGATGGACGTGTGGCACTGGACGCCGCTGGTGGCGCTGCTGGCCTTTGCCGGGCTGCGCTCCATACCGGATGCGTACTACCAGGCCGCGCGCATCGACGG
This sequence comes from Acidovorax sp. NPDC077693, assembly GCF_044542805.1. NCBI lineage: Bacteria > Pseudomonadati > Pseudomonadota > Betaproteobacteria > Burkholderiales > Comamonadaceae > Acidovorax > Acidovorax sp. NPDC077693. The sequence goes on from NZ_JBITVD010000009.1 coordinate 112,594, forward strand.
CGCGAGCAAGTTCGCGGTGTTCCGCTACATCCAGCTGCCCAAGATGCGGGGCGTGCTCATGATCGCGGTGCTGCTGCGCTTCATGGACAGCTTCATGATCTACACCGAGCCCTTCGTGCTGACGGGCGGCGGGCCGGGCAATGCGACCACGTTCCTGAGCCAGTACCTCACGACCAAGGCCGTGGGCCAGTTCGACCTGGGGCCTGCCGCAGCGTTCTCGCTGATCTATTTCTTCATCATCCTGCTGCTGTGCTTCATCCTCTACAACTGGATGCAGCGCGTGGGCACCGCCAGCAACGAAGGAGCAGGCCATGAATGAAAAGCGCTTTCAGAAGCGGTCGGTCTTCCTGGTCCTGTACCTGGCGTTCGCGGTGCTGCCCATCTACTGGATGGTCAACATGAGCTTCAAGACGAACGCGGAGATCCTCTCGACGTTCTCGTTCTTCCCGCAGCACTTCACCTGGGACAACTACAAGACCATCTTCACCGACGAGTCCTGGTATTCGGGCTACATCAACAGCCTGATCTACGTGGCCATCAACACGGTGATCTCGCTCACCGTGGCGCTGCCCGCGGCGTACGCCTTCAGCCGCTACCAGTTCCTGGGCGACAAGCATGTGTTCTTCTGGCTGCTGACCAACCGCATGACGCCGCCCGCGGTGTTTCTGCTGCCGTTCTTTCAGCTGTACACCACGGTAGGGCTCATGGACACGCACCTGGCCGTGGCCCTGGCGCACCTGTTGTTCAACGTGCCGCTGGCGGTGTGGATCCTGGAGGGCTTCATGAGCGGCATCCCGCGCGAGATCGACGAGACGGCGTACATCGACGGCTACAGTTTTCCGCGCTTCTTCATGACGGTGTTCCTGCCGCTGATCAAGGCCGGCGTGGGCGTGGCGGCGTTCTTCTGCTTCATGTTCAGCTGGGTGGAGCTGCTGCTGGCCCGCACGCTGACCAGCGTGAACGCCAAGCCCATCGTGGCCACCATGACGCGCACCGTGAGCGCCAGCGGCATGGACTGGGCCACGCTCGCCGCCGCCGGCGTGCTGACCATCGTGCCCGGCGCCATCGTGATCTGGTTCGTGCGCCACTACATCGCCAAGGGCTTCGCGATGGGCCGCGTTTGACGAGAGAGGGAGCAAAACGATGAACCACACCAATTCGCCGCAGAGTGCGCAGGCTGCCCCAGACCAGCAGCAGCGGTGGAACGGGCTTCGCCCGGCCACCCGCTGCGTTCCCCTGGGGGGAAGCGCCGCAGGCGCTCAGGGGGGTGCCCATGTTTGACTGGATGGCCTGGACGCTGCCCGTGGCGGTGTTCTTTACATGCATCGTGCTGATGCTGGTGGGCATGACGGTGTGGGAGCTCAAGTCGCCCACGTCGATGCGCAAGGGCTTTTTGCCCCTGGAAACCACGCGTGGCGACCGGCTCTTCATCGGGCTGTTGTCGGCGGCCTACGTGAACCTGATCTTTGTCGGCATCAGCGGCAAGCTTGTCCAGTGGTTCAGCCTGTCGGCCGAACCGTCGGTGTGGATCAGCTTCGTGCTGTCGATGGCGCTGCTGGCGCTGATCCTGCGCAAGGGCTGAGCCGCCGACACGGCCACCCATCCGTGGATTCCCGTTGCGCGGCTCAACCCTTCCCCGGAGCTGCGCGACCCTTGCATCCAAAGGGGAGATGACTATGAGGAGACAGGCACTATGAAGACGCGGTACACAGCGCTGGCACTGGCAGTGGCGGTCATGACGGGGCAGTCCGCCCTGGCGGGTGAGGCGGAAGCCAAGAAATGGATCGACAGCGAGTTCCAGCCATCCACGCTGAGCAAAGACCAGCAGATGGCCGAGATGAAGTGGTTCATCGAAGCCGCCAAGAAGCTGCAGGCCAAGGGCGTGAAGGAAATCTCGGTGGTGTCCGAGACCATCACCACCCACGAGTACGAATCCAAGACGCTGGCCAAGGCGTTCGAGGAAATCACCGGCATCAAGGTCAAGCACGACCTGATCCAGGAAGGCGACGTGGTCGAGAAGCTGCAGACCTCGATGCAGTCCGGCAAGTCGATCTATGACGGCTGGATCTCGGACTCGGACCTGATCGGCACGCACTACCGCTACGGCAAGATGATGAACCTGACCGACTACATGGCCGGTACGGGCAAGGAATGGACCAACCCGGGCCTGGATCTCAAGGACTTCATCGGCACCAAGTTCACCACGGCGCCCGACGGCAAGCTCTACCAGCTGCCCGACCAGCAGTTCGCCAACCTGTACTGGTTCCGCGCCGACCTGTTCGACCGCAAGGACATCAAGGACAAGTTCAAGGCCAAGTACGGCTACGACCTGGGCGTGCCGCTCAACTGGAGCGCGTATGAGGACATCGCCGAGTTCTTCACCAACGACGTGAAGAACATCGACGGCAAGGCCATCTACGGCCACATGGACTACGGCAAGAAGGACCCGTCGCTCGGCTGGCGCTTCACGGATGCCTGGCTGTCCATGGCCGGCACGGCCGACATCGGCGCGCCCAACGGCCTGCCGATCGACGAGTGGGGCATCCGCGTGGCCGACGACAAGTGCACCCCGGTGGGCGCCTCGGTGGCCCGCGGCGGCGCGACCAACTCGCCCGCCGCCGTCTACGCGCTGACCAAGTACGTGGACTGGATGAAGAAGTACGCGCCCAAGGAAGCCACGGGCATGACCTTCGGCGAAGCCGGCCCCGTGCCCGCCCAGGGCCAGATCGCGCAGCAGATCTTCTGGTACACCGCCTTCACGGCCGACATGGTCAAGCCCGGCCTGCCCGTGGTGAACGCCGACGGCACGCCCAAGTGGCGCATGGCCCCCGGCCCGAACGGCCCGTACTGGAAGCAGGGCATGCAAAACGGCTACCAGGACGTGGGTTCGTGGTCGTTCTTCAATGGCCATGACGCCAACAAGACGGCGGCGGCCTGGCTGTACGCCCAGTTCGTGACGGCCAAGACCACCTCGCTCAAAAAGACCCTGGTGGGCCTGACCCCGATCCGCGAGTCCGACATCCAGTCCAAGGCCATGACCGACGCCGCCCCCAAGCTGGGTGGCCTGGTGGAGTTCTACCGCAGCCCCGCCCGCGTGGCATGGTCGCCCACCGGCACCAACGTGCCCGACTACCCCAAGCTGGCCCAGCTGTGGTGGAAGAACGTGGCCCAGGCCGTCACGGGTGAAAAGACGCCCCAGGGCGCCATGGACACGCTGGCCGACGAGATGGACCAGGTGATGGCACGCCTGGAGCGCGCGGGCATGGCCCATTGCGCGCCCAAGCTCAACCCCAAGGGTGACCCCAACAAGTGGCTGAGCGACAAGCAGGCCCCCTGGAAGAAGCTGGCGAACGAAAAGCCCAAGGGCGAAACCATCGCCTACGACAAGCTGCTGCAGGCCTGGAAGGACGGCAAGGCCCGCTGATCCGGCTCTCCTGCCGCCGCACTGCGCTGCAGTGCGGCGGTCTTCACCGGCAGCCGGAGCCCACAAGGCCCCCGGCTGCCCTTTTTACTGGCGCGGGAGCATTCCGGCCGCCCTCGCGGTGCGCTGTGAATCTCTCCCCGATACGTCAAGAATTTAAGGGTTAACCCTTAAATTTTGTCCCACCCATGGACAATCGCCCTATGACCACCGCTTCTGCTTCCGCTCCCCTTGCTACCCGGCGTGCCGATCTTCTGGCGCGCCTCGCCCAGCCCCATCAATATGACCTGGCCGTGATCGGCGGGGGGGCGACGGGCCTGGGGGTGGCGCTGGATGCGGCAGCGCGGGGTTTCAGCGTGGTCCTGGTGGACTCGCACGACTTTGCCAAAGGCACGTCGTCGCGCGCGACCAAGCTGGTGCACGGCGGCGTCCGCTACCTGGCGCAGGGCAACATCGCCCTGGTGCGCGAGGCCCTGCACGAGCGCACCACGCTCTTGAACAATGCGCCGCACCTGGCGCAGCCGCTGCCGTTCGTGATGCCGTCCTACCGTTTCTGGGAGACGCCGTTCTATGGCATCGGCCTCATGATGTACGACGCCCTGGCCGGCAAGGCGGGCCTGGGCGCCACGCAGTTCCTGGGGCGCGACCGCACGCTGGCGTGCCTTCCGACCGCCCGCACCGAGGGGCTCAAGGGCGGCGTGAAATACTGGGACGGGCAGTTCGACGACGCCCGGCTCGCGCTGGCGCTGGCGCGCACGGCCGCCAGCCGCGGGGCCCTGCTGGTCAACTACTGCCCGGCGCGTTCGCTGATCCACGAAGACGGCAAGGTGGCCGGCTTCGTCTGCGAAGACTCCGAGTCGGGCCAGCCATTCACGGTGCGCGCGCGCGCGGTGGTCAACGCCACGGGTGTGTGGGTGGACGCCCTGCGCCAGATGGACGGCGAGGCCATCGGCCGGCCGGTCAAGCCCATCGTCGCCCCCAGCCAGGGTGTGCACATCGTGGTGGACCGGGAGTTCCTGCCGTCCGACCACGCCCTGATGGTGCCCAAGACCGCAGACGGGCGCGTGCTGTTCGCCGTGCCGTGGCTGGGTAAGCTCATCCTGGGCACCACCGACAGCCCCCGCCAGGACATCGTGCGCGAGCCCCTGCCTTTCCGGGAGGAAGTCCAGTTCATCCTGCAGGAATCGGCCCGCTACCTGACCCGTGCCCCCCAACTGGCCGACATCCGGAGCATCTGGGTCGGCCTGCGCCCGTTGGTCAAACCCCAGGACGACGACGGCGACAACACCAAGAGCCTGAGCCGCGAGCACACGGTGTTGACCAGCCGCACCGGCCTGGTGACGGTGACCGGTGGCAAATGGACGACCTACCGCGCCATGGCGGAAGATGTGTTGCAAAAATGCTTCACCGCCGGGCTGCTGGCGGAAAAGCCCGCCGGGGTGACCAACCACCTGCCGCTGGTGGGCACGCCGACCACGCCCGTGCGGCACCGGATCAGCGACGCGCAAGGCCTGCACTCCTATGGCAGCGATGCGGCCGCCGTGCAGGCGCTGCCCGGCGCCGACGTGGACCTGGGCCAGGGCCTCACCGCCGCGATGGTGCGGTTTGCCGCCCGCAACGAATACGCGCGCACGGTCGAGGACGTGCTGGCCCGGCGCTCGCGCCTTTTGTTCCTGGACGCGCGCCGCGCCATCGAGCTCGCGCCTGCCGTGGCGCAGATCCTGCGCGAAGAGTTGGGCACCGATCCGGGGCTGGACGCCTTTGTGGCGCTGGCGCAGCAGTATCTGCATGCGCCGGTGTGATAGGGCCCTTGACTCCCTGGAATTGTTTTGCAATAATCGAGGGCTTCGCGTTTCCTACGTGAAGTTTCTGCCCAGCGGGAAGTGCTGCAAATGGTTTGCGGTGCGGACGACGGGCCCAAGACTGACTGGCTGATCTGCAGCCCTTGAGAAGTTCTCTGGGGCCGTGGTCTTCTGGTGCAAGTTGGGAATATTGAAATGATCCAGACAGAATCTCGGTTAGAGGTTGCCGACAATACCGGCGCCAAGTCCGTCCTTTGCATCAAGGTGCTGGGTGGCTCGAAGCGTCGCTATGCAAGCGTTGGCGACATCATCAAGGTGAGCATCAAGGAAGCCGCTCCGCGTGGCCGCGTCAAAAAAGGCGAGGTTTACAGCGCAGTGGTGGTTCGTACCGCAAAGGGCATCCGCCGCGGTGATGGCTCGCTCGTCAAATTCGACGGCAACGCAGCAGTGTTGCTGAATGCAAAGTTGGAGCCTATCGGCACCCGCATCTTTGGACCCGTGACGCGTGAACTGCGTACCGAAAAGTTCATGAAGATCGTGTCCCTGGCTCCTGAAGTTCTCTAAGGACGCGCCATGAACAAGATTCGCAAGGGCGACGAAGTCATCGTGCTGACCGGGCGCGACAAGGGCAAGCGCGGCACTGTGTCGCTGCGCAAGGACGACTCGTATCTCGTCATCGACGGCATCAACCTCGTCAAGAAGCACGCCAAGCCAAACCCCATGAAGGGTACGACGGGCGGCATCGTTGAAAAGGCCATGCCGATTCACCAGTCCAACGTGGCCATCTTCAATGCTGCCACCGGCAAGGCTGATCGCGTGGGCATCAAGTTGCAAGCTGACGGTTCGCGCGTTCGCGTGTTCAAGTCCAGCGGCGCTGAAATCAAGGCGGCCTAAGGGGTAAACATGGCACGACTCCAAGAAATCTACCGCGACAAGATCGCTCCCGAACTGACCAAGCAGTTCGGTTACACCTCGCCGATGCAGGTTCCCCGTCTGACCAAGATCACGCTCAACATGGGTGTGAGCGAGGCAGTCTCGGACAAGAAGGTGATGGACAACGCTGTGGCTGACCTGACCAAGATTGCTGGTCAAAAGCCCGTCGTCACCAAGGCCAAGAAGGCTATCGCCGGTTTCAAGATCCGCGAAGGCCAGGCCATCGGTTGCATGGTCACGCTGCGTGGCGTGCAGATGTATGAGTTCCTGGACCGTTTCGTGACCGTGGCTCTGCCCCGCGTCCGTGACTTCCGTGGTATCTCCGGTCGCGCTTTCGACGGCCGTGGCAACTACAACATCGGCGTCAAGGAACAGATCATTTTCCCTGAAATCGAGTACGACAAGGTGGATGCCTTGCGTGGTCTCAATATCAGCATCACCACGACGGCCAAGTCCGACGAAGAAGCCAAGGCGCTTCTCGCTGGTTTCCGTTTCCCGTTCAAGAACTGAGGCGAAGCATGGCTAAAGTAGCTTTGATCCAGCGCGAACTGAAGCGCGAAAAATTGGCTGCCAAGTACGCAACCAAGTATGCGGAACTGAAGGCAATCGCCGGCGATTCCAAGCGTAGCGACGAAGAGCGCGATGCAGCCCGTCTGGGCCTGCAAAAGCTCCCCCGCAACGCCAACCCCACGCGCCAGCGCAACCGTTGCGAAATCACCGGTCGTCCACGTGGAACCTTCCGTCAATTCGGTCTGGCTCGCGCCAAGATCCGCGAACTGGCTTTTGCAGGCGACATCCCCGGTGTCACCAAGGCCAGCTGGTAAGCAGGCAGGAGAGATACAACATGAGCATGAGTGATCCCATCGCTGACTTGCTGACCCGCATCCGCAATGCACAAATGGTCTCCAAGGCCACGGTGCTGGTACCTTCTTCCAAAGTGAAGGTTGCCATCGCCCAGGTGCTGAAGGACGAAGGTTACATCGACGGCTTCCAGGTCAAGACCGAAGCCGGCAAGTCGGAACTCGAAATTGCCCTGAAGTACTACGCAGGCCGTCCAGTGATTGAGCGCATCGAGCGCGTCAGCCGCCCTGGTCTGCGTGTCTATAAAGCCCGTGATTCCATTCCACAAGTCATGAACGGTCTGGGTGTGGCAATTGTCACGACGCCCAAGGGCGTGATGACCGATCGCAAGGCGCGCGCTACCGGTGTCGGTGGCGAAGTGCTCTGCTACGTGGCCTAACCCGCGGCATTGAGGAGAAAACTGAAATGTCCCGAGTAGGAAAAATGCCCGTGACCATCCCCGCTGGCGTGGATGTGTCCGTGAAAGAAGACCAGATCTCTGTCAAGGGTTCTGGCGGTACCCTGTCGCTTGCACAAAACGTGCTGGTGAAGGTGTCGAACAACGAAGGCAAGCTCAGCTTCGAGCCCGCCAACGATTCCCGCGAAGCCAATGCCATGAGCGGCACGATTCGCCAGTTGGTCAACAACATGGTGGTCGGCGTCAGCAAGGGCTTTGAAAAGAAGCTCAGCCTGATCGGCGTGGGCTACAAGGCTGCAGCGTCCGGTTCCAAGCTGAACCTGGCTGTGGGCTATTCGCATCCGGTCAACATCGAAATGCCCGCCGGCATCACGGTGGCTACCCCGACTCCCACGGAAGTGGTGATCAAGGGTGCCGACCGCCAGCGCGTCGGCCAGATCGCTGCTGAGATCCGTGCTGTTCGTCCACCCGAGCCCTACAAGGGCAAGGGCATCCGCTATGCGGACGAAAAAGTCACGATCAAAGAGACCAAGAAGAAATAAGGAGCTGCAACATGTTGACCAAGAAAGAGCAGCGTCTTCGTCGTTCGCGTCAGACCCGCATCCGCATTGCACAGCAAGGCGTGGCGCGTCTCACGGTGAACCGTACGAACCTCCATATCTATGCCAGCGTCATCTCTGGCGACGGCAGCAAGGTGTTGGCCAGCGCCTCCACCGCAGAAGCCGATGTGCGCAAGGAACTCGGTGGTTCGGGCAAGGGTGGCAATGCCGCCGCAGCCACGGCCATCGGCAAGCGCATTGCTGAAAAAGCAAAGGCAGCTGGCGTCGAGAAGGTTGCATTTGATCGCTCAGGCTTTGCCTACCACGGTCGCGTCAAGGCTTTGGCCGACGCAGCCCGTGAAGCCGGCCTGCAGTTCTAAGCGGAGCGGAATACAAAATGGCTAAATTTCAACCCAAGGTGCAGAGCGAAGGCCAGGACGACGGTCTGCGCGAGAAGATGATCGCGGTCAACCGCGTGACCAAAGTCGTGAAGGGTGGCCGTATTCTCGGTTTCGCTGCACTGACTGTGGTCGGCGACGGTGACGGCCGCGTCGGCATGGGCAAGGGCAAGTCCAAGGAAGTGCCTGCTGCCGTGCAAAAGGCGATGGAAGAGTGCCGCCGCAACCTGATGAAGGTTGCACTCAAGAGCGGCACCATTCACCACTCGGTGAAGGGCCATCACGGCGCAGCGTCGGTGGAACTCCACCCAGCACCCAAGGGTACCGGCATCATCGCTGGCGGCCCCATGCGCGCTGTTTTCGAAGTTGTGGGCATCACCGACATCGTGGCCAAGAGCCATGGTTCGTCGAACCCCTACAACATGGTTCGCGCCACCTTTGATGCGCTCGTCAAGTCGACCACCCCGTCGAGCGTGGCGGCCAAGCGCGGCAAAACGGTCGAAGACATCTTCGCCTGATAGGAAGCTGGAAATGACTACGCAACAAACCGTCAAGATTCAACTGGTGCGCAGCCCTATTGGCACCAAGGAATCGCACCGCGCCACCGTCCGTGGCCTGGGCCTGCGCAAGCTCAACAGCGTGAGCGAACTGCAGGACTCGCCCGAAGTGCGCGGCATGATTAACAAGATCAGCTATCTGGTCAAAGTCCTCTGAGAGATAGATCATGGAACTCAATAGCATCAAGCCCGCAGACGGCGCCAAGCATGCCAAGCGCCGCGTAGGCCGTGGTATCGGCTCCGGCCTGGCGGGGGAGTGGGTGGGGGCGCTGCAGAAAGCGGAGCCTGCGGGGCGCGCGGCCTTGT
>NZ_JBITVD010000009.1:121817-123728 GCF_044542805.1 Acidovorax sp. NPDC077693
AGACCGCTGGCCGTGGTCACAAGGGTCAAAAGTCGCGCTCCGGTGGCTACCACAAGGTCGGCTTCGAAGGCGGTCAAATGCCTCTGCAACGTCGCTTGCCCAAGCGCGGCTTCAAGTCGCACCTGCTCAAGTTCAATGCAGAAGTCACGCTGACGGCGCTCGACCAACTCGGCCTGGCCGAAGTGGACGTGCTGGCCCTCAAGCAAGCTGGCCTGATCGGCGAGCTGGCCAAGGTGGTCAAGGTCATCAAGAGCGGTTCGCTCACGAAGGCTGTCAAGCTCAATGGCGTCGGCGCCACGGCAGGTGCCAAGGCAGCTATCGAAGCTGCCGGCGGCAGCGTCGCCTGAGTTTGACTTCGAAGGAAGGCATCTGTGGCTACTAGCGCGGCTCAAATCGCAAAGACCGGCAAGTTCGGCGACCTGCGTCGTCGTCTGGTTTTTCTGTTGATGGCGCTGGTCGTGTACCGCATCGGGGCTCATATCCCGGTGCCTGGTATCGATCCAGCCCAACTCCAGCAGCTGTTCAGTGGCCAGCAAGGCGGGATCCTGAACCTGTTCAACATGTTCTCGGGTGGCGCGCTGTCGCGTTTCACGGTCTTTGCTCTGGGGATCATGCCGTACATCTCGGCGTCGATCATCATGCAGCTGATGGGCTACGTGGTGCCAGCCTTCGAGCAGTTGAAGAAGGAAGGCGAAGCAGGTCGCCGCAAGATCACGCAGTACACCCGTTACGGCACGCTGGGTCTGGCTCTGTTTCAGTCGCTCGGTATCGCTGTGGCGCTGGAAAGCTCTGCTGGCCTGGTGATCAGCCCTGGCTTCGGCTTTCGCCTGACGGCGGTGGTCAGCCTGACAGCTGGAACGATGTTCCTGATGTGGCTGGGTGAGCAGATCACCGAGCGTGGTCTTGGCAACGGGATCTCGATCCTGATCTTCGCCGGCATCGCTGCCGGGCTGCCAAGCTCCATCGGTGGTCTTCTGGAACTGGTCCGTACGGGTGCGATGAGCATCCTGGCTGCGATCTTCATCGTCATCGTCGTGGGTCTCGTGACTTACTTCGTGGTGTTTGTGGAGCGTGGTCAACGCAAGATCCTCGTGAACTATGCGCGCCGGCAGGTGGGGAACAAGGTGTATGGCGGTCAGTCGTCGCACCTGCCCCTGAAGCTGAACATGGCGGGTGTGATTCCTCCGATCTTCGCGTCGTCGATCATCCTGCTGCCCGCCACGGTGGTGAACTGGTTCAGTGCTGGTGAGTCGATGCGCTGGCTGAAGGACATTTCTGGTGCGCTGACCCCTGGCCAGCCCATCTATGTGATGTTCTACGCCGCGGCCATCGTCTTCTTCTGCTTCTTCTACACGGCCCTGGTGTTCAACAGCCGCGAGACTGCAGACAACCTGAAGAAGAGCGGTGCGTTCATTCCAGGCATTCGCCCGGGTGAGCAGACTGCGCGCTACATCGACAAGATCCTGGTTCGCCTGACGCTGGCGGGTGCGGTGTACATCACCTTCGTGTGCCTGCTGCCGGAGTTCCTGATCTTGAAGTACAACGTGCCGTTCTATTTCGGTGGAACGTCGCTGCTGATCATCGTGGTGGTGACCATGGATTTCATGGCCCAGGTACAGAACTACATGATGTCGCAGCAATATGAATCACTGCTCAAGAAAGCCAATTTCAAAGGCAACGCGGGCGGTTGAGGATGAGGAAGGCAGGGATCGCGCCGCGATGCACTGCCTGCAAGCTGGATATCGGTTACGTCGACGCCCCACGATTTTGCGGGCACAAATTGTGTTCCGTGCAAAGCAGCCGGGACGGATGGAAAAGTTTTAGGAGAATGCAATGAGAGTTTCGGCTTCGGTCAAAAAAATCTGCCGCAACTGCAAGATCATCCGCCGCAAGGGTGTGGTGCGCGTGATC
>NZ_JBITVD010000009.1:123738-288378 GCF_044542805.1 Acidovorax sp. NPDC077693
ACCTGCGTCTCAAGCAGCGCCTAGGTTGTTTGGAAAGTATTAGAGGACGCATATGGAACGTATCGCTGGCATTAACATTCCGCCGCACAAGCACGCGGAAATCGGTTTGACCTCCATTTTTGGTATCGGTCGCACCCGCGCTCGCAAGATCTGCGAAGCAACTGGTATCGCTTACTCCAAGAAGATCAAAGATCTGACGGACAGCGATCTGGAAAAAATTCGTGAGCAAATCGAACAGTTCACCATCGAAGGTGACCTGCGCCGCGAAACGACGATGAACATCAAGCGTTTGATGGACATCGGCTGCTATCGTGGCTTCCGCCACCGCCGCGGTCTGCCAATGCGTGGTCAGCGCACCCGTACCAATGCCCGCACCCGCAAGGGTCCGCGCAAGGGCGCAGCTGCACTGAAGAAATAAAGAGATTGAAAGATCATCATGGCTAAGTCTCCTGCCAATAACGCAGCCCAGCGCGTCCGCAAGAAGGTTCGCAAGAACGTTTCCGACGGCATTGCCCACGTGCACGCTTCGTTCAACAACACCATCATCACGATCACCGATCGCCAGGGCAATGCCCTGTCGTGGGCATCGTCCGGTGGCCAAGGTTTCAAGGGCTCGCGCAAGTCCACCCCGTTCGCTGCCCAGGTGGCATCGGAAGTGGCCGGCCGCGCTGCCATCGACCAAGGCATCAAGAACCTCGACGTCGAAATCAAGGGTCCTGGTCCTGGCCGTGAATCCTCGGTGCGCGCTCTGGGCGCACTGGGCATCCGCATCACGTCGATCTCCGACGTGACCCCGGTGCCCCACAACGGTTGCCGCCCTCAAAAGCGTCGCCGTATCTAATCTCTCTAAGCCCACCGCCGCCTGTGAACGCGCAAGCGCCTCAGGCGGCTCCCGCAATGGTTTGCGGTAGATGACACAAAGGAAGCTCAAGTGGCACGTTACCTCGGCCCCAAGGCCAAACTCTCCCGCCGTGAAGGCACGGACCTGTTCCTCAAGAGCGCACGCCGCTCGATCGCCGACAAGTCCAAGTTCGACTCCAAGCCGGGTCAGCACGGCCGTACCTCCGGTGCGCGCACGTCCGACTACGGCCTGCAACTGCGTGAAAAGCAGAAGGTCAAGCGCATGTACGGCGTGCTGGAAAAGCAATTCCGCCGCTACTTCGAAGCCGCTGACGGCAAGAAGGGCAACACCGGCGCCAACCTGCTGTTCCTCCTGGAATCGCGTCTGGACAATGTGGTGTACCGCATGGGTTTCGGCTCGACCCGCGCTGAAGCGCGTCAGCTGGTGTCCCACAAGGCGATCACCGTGAACGGCAAGTCCGTGAACATCGCGTCCTACCTCGTGAAGGCTGGCGACGTGGTGGCCGTGCGTGAAAAGTCCAAGAAGCAAGCGCGTATCGTCGAAGCCCTGCAACTGGCTGCCCAAGTCGGCATGCCTGCATGGGTGGAAGTGAATGCCGACAAGGCAGAAGGCATCTTCAAGAAGGCGCCTGACCGTGATGAGTTCGGTGCCGACATCAACGAATCGCTGATCGTTGAGTTGTACTCGCGCTAATCGGTCGAGTCAGTAATTCAAGAAAACCGTCCCTGAACCGCGAGGCATCGCGGTTTAGGCGCTTCACCAGCCTTACCGGTGTAACGAGCTGGGGGTATTGAGAGGAAGTCTGAATGCAAACCAATTTGCTGAAACCCAAGGCTATCAATGTCGAGCAGCTTGGCCACAACCGTGCCAAGGTCGCGCTGGAGCCGTTCGAGCGTGGCTACGGCCACACGCTGGGCAACGCCATCCGGCGCGTCCTGCTCTCGTCCATGGTGGGTTACGCAGCGACGGAAGTCACCATTGCAGGCGTTCTGCACGAGTACTCGTCCATCGATGGCGTTCAGGAAGATGTGGTCAACATCCTCTTGAACCTCAAGGGCGTGGTGTTCAAGCTGCACAACCGCGATGAAGTCACGCTGAGCCTGCGCAAGGACGGCGAGGGCGTCGTGACGGCCCGTGATATCCAGACCCCCCACGACGTCGAAATCGTGAACCCTGACCATGTCATCGCCAACCTGTCGCAAGGCGGCAAGCTGGACATGCAGATCAAGGTGGAAAAGGGCCGTGGCTACGTTCCTGGCAGCCTGCGCCGCTATGCGGACGAGTCGACCAAGTCGATCGGCCGCATCGTGCTGGATGCTTCGTTCTCGCCCGTCAAGCGCGTGAGCTACACCGTGGAAAGCGCTCGCGTGGAGCAGCGTACCGACCTGGACAAGCTGGTCGTCGAGATCGAAACCAATGGTGCCATCACTGCCGAAGACGCAGTGCGCGCATCGGCCAAGATCCTGGTGGAACAGCTGGCTGTGTTCGCACAGCTGGAAGGTGGCGAGCTGGCTGCGTTCGACGCACCTGCAGGCCCACGCGGCAATGCCACGTTCGATCCGATCCTGCTGCGCCCTGTGGACGAGCTGGAACTGACCGTGCGTTCTGCCAACTGCCTGAAGGCCGAGAACATCTACTACATCGGTGACCTGATCCAGCGCACCGAGAACGAGCTGCTCAAGACGCCTAACCTGGGTCGCAAGTCGCTGAACGAAATCAAGGAAGTGCTGGCCTCCCGCGGCCTGACGCTCGGCATGAAGCTTGAGAACTGGCCACCAGCCGGTCTGGACAAGCGCTGATCAGCCGCTATAATCCTGGGTTCCCCGAACAGGGGAGCCCGGTTTCCAAGTCCTCCGCAAGGGGGACTTTTTGTTCCCTGACAGGCAAGAGGCCAAGCGGCTGAACTGCCAAAAAGGGAACAGTGCCTCGGGAAGTACCTGACACGGCTGCCCGATTTAATTACATAGACAGTAGAAGGAAAGCACCATGCGCCACGGACACGGACTCCGCAAACTCAATCGCACCAGCTCGCACCGCCTTGCGATGCTGCAGAACATGATGAACTCGATCATCGAGCACGAGGCCATCAAGACCACGGTGCCCAAGGCCAAGGAACTGCGCCGCGTGATCGAGCCCATGATCACCCTGGCCAAGGTCGACACCGTCGCCAACCGCCGCCTGGCGTTCAACCGCCTGCGCGACCGTGACAGCGTCACCAAGCTGTTCAACGAACTGGGCCCCCGCTTCAATGCGCGTCCCGGTGGCTACACCCGCATTCTGAAGATGGGCTTCCGCGTGGGCGACAATGCGCCCATGGCCCTGGTCGAATTGGTCGACCGCGCAGCAGAAACCGAAAATAATTCGGCAGCAGCTGAATAATAGGGTATAATTTATTTCTTACCGCGCGATGGAGCAGTCTGGTAGCTCGTTGGGCTCATAACCCAAAGGTCGGAGGTTCAAATCCTTCTCGCGCAACCAAATATTGGCTGATTCAGTCAGTCAAAGCAAAACGCCCACAGCAATGTGGGCGTTTTTGTTTTTGGGCTTGCTATCGGTGCCCGGTTGGCTGCGCAACGTTGGCGCAGGAAGTGCCTGGCTGCTGACCTGGCTTGAGCGATTCCTTCCTGGCTGACGGTGTAGCGGGTAGTTGGGTAGTTGGTTGGCTGACTGGCTGACTGTGCGGTCAATTGTTGGGTTGGCCGCGCCTGCAAGCCACACCCAGCCTCGCGGGTCGCTGAGATACGTCGCGGCCACCTTGTGTGGTCTACATGCGGTACGGCGCCGTAGCTTGGCAGCGCTGCCAAGCTAACCAAGACGGTGTTTCCGACCTGCGTACGGGTCCCAGCGACGCGCCCACCAGCATTTCATTTCCCAAACAGATCTGCCTTCGCCGCCTTGGTGATGGCCGCCACGCAGGGGTGCGTGATGCGCCGCTCCACCGAAATCGCAAAGAATTCCTCCACCAGTTCGCTCGATCGGCCGATCACCTCGACGCCGAATTGCGCCGTGGTCTCGTCGTCCAGCACGGTGGGGGAGGTGAACACGCCACGGCCTTCGCGGCCGAACGCGTTCATGAGGGCGCTGTCGTCGAACTCGCCCACCAGGCGCGGCTGCAGCTGGTATTTGTTGAACCAGTGGTCCAGCTGCTGGCGCACCGAGGACATGGGGCCCTGGATCAGCATGGGCGCGCCTTGCAGGCACTGAGGGAAGTCGCCCTGCAGCTCAGCACGCAGCCCGGGGGCGCACAGAAAGCTCATGCCACTGGTGCCCAGCGGGTGGTTGAACGCCTTCACGCCGATCTTCCTGGACACGGGCTCGTCGGCCAGTACGAGGTCGAGCTTGTGCAGGCTCAACTGGGCGATCAGCTCCGGGAACTTGCCCTCCTGGCAGGTCATGTGCACCTGCTGCGGCATGCCGAGCGCCGGCTCCAGCAGGTGATAAGCCACCGACTTGGCGATGGAGTCGGCCACGCCCACCCGAAACTCCAGCGGCTTGGCCTGGCCGCGGGACAGTCGCACCGATTTTTCCAGCTCGTCGCCCAGTGCAAAGATCTGCTCGGCGTAGCCCAGCGCCACGCGCCCTTCGCTGGTGAGCTCCAGTCCGCGGCCACGCTTGCGGAACAGGTCGTGCCCCAGCCATTCCTCCAGCTGCTTGATCTGCCCCGATAGCGTCTGCGGGGTGGTGTGCAGCTGCTCGCCGGCGCGCATCACACCGCCCGCCTTGGCCACCGTCCAGAAGTAGCGCAGGTGCTTGAAGTTCATGTGGCGTCCTATGCTTCGAAAAAACCGATGTATTTGAATCGATAAAACGAATATACGCGAAGTGTCAAACTGTCTACATTGAACGCTTGGCCCCATTCCGTGGCGACTGCCCGGCTTGGAACTGTCGTGTTCACACAAGGAGTACAACGATGCGAATCACTACCCGAGGACAACTTGCGGTGTCGGCGATGACCGACCTCGCGCTGCGCCAGAAGATTCGCCCGGTGGCGCTGTCGACGATCAGCGCCCGCCAGGGCACCTCGCTGTCGTACCTGGAGCAACTGTTCAGCGCCCTGCGCCGCGCGGGGCTGGTGGACAGCACGCGCGGTCCCGGTGGCGGCTACACGCTGGCCCGGCGCGCCGACCAGGTGTCCGTGGCCGAGATCATCCTGGCGGTCGAGAACCTCAAGGCCGATGACCTGCAGAACCTCGGTGCCGGCCAGGCGGCGCAGGTGAAGTCGATGACGGGCGACCTGTGGTCCACCTTCAACGCACGGGTGATGGACTATCTGCAGTCCGTGACCTTGCAGGACCTGGTGGCCCAGCAGATTGAAAAGGGTGTGGTGGCGGAAGAGGCCGCAGCCCCCGCGGCCGCTCCCCGCCCCAAGCTGAGTGCCAAGCCGCGCCCGCTGATGGCACGGGTGGGTGTGCCCAACTCGGTGTTCGCGCTCGGGACCATCCCGCTGCTGCAGCGCCGCTGACCTCACGGCCCTGTCGGCAATGCAGCCTGACGGCGTGCGCCGTCAGCAGGGCATGCGGGCAGGGGAGGGGCCCCCAAGGCTGGCAGGGCGTCGAGGCAGCAGGCAGCTGCTGCCGGGACGGCCGTGCCCGCCGGAAGGCAGTTGCAGTACCCCTGGGGAGTGCCGCGCCGTGCGCAGCGTGGTGCCCGCGCTGGCCCCTGCGAGCGCCAGCAAGCGCCAACGAGCGCCAACGAGCGCCGAGCGGTGCGAAGGACGCGCGGGCGGCAAAGAGGGGATTGGGAGCGCTGACGCGCAGGACGTGCCGGCAGCACGCTCCCGGCCGGGGCAGCGTGCGACTCAGGCCGCGTAGACCTCGTCCAGCGACCGGAACCCCTTCATCTCGATGGGATTGCCGCTGGGGTCGTGAAAGAACATCGTCCACTGCTCGCCGGGCTGGCCTTCGAACCGCACCTGGGGCGCCAACGTGAAGGCGGTGCCTGCGGCCTTCAGCCGGCCGGCCAGCGCATGCCAGTCGGGCAGCTCAAGGATGGCGCCGAAGTGCGGCATGGGCACCAGGTGGTCGCCCACATGGCCGGTGCGCGCGCTGGTGAACGGCTCGCCCAGGTGCAGGGAGATCTGGTGCCCGAAGAAATCGAAGTCCACCCAGGTGTCGGTGCTTCGGCCTTCCTGGCACCCCAGCACACCACCGTAAAAGCGGCGTGCGGCGTCGAGGTCGGTGACGTGAAAAGCAAGATGAAAAAGGCTGCGCATGACGGCAGGATAGCAGCGCGGCAGCACAGGGAGCGGACACAGCGGCGCACCGGCACGGCCTGATCCGGCTGCTTCTCGGCGCCCCAACTGGTCCGGGCCTGCGCGGGGCACCGCAGTTCGCCTCCTGCGACCCACCGCGTGCCACGGCATGCCACCACGCCACAATGCTCCATCTTCCCCACCGCACTTTGCTGCGCCCACTGCCATGCCCAACGCATCGCCCGACTATCAGCGTTATGAAACCCTGCGCATCACGCGCCGCGGCCAGGACGGCGCCGTGCTGGACATTCAAATGCGTGCGCTCAATGGCAAGCTGCCCACCGCAGGGCATGTGGGCCACCGGGAGCTGTGCGAGATCTGGCGCGATGTGAACGACGACGACAGCGTGCGCTGCGCGGTTTTGCGTGGCGAGGGCGCGGGCTTTTCGGGCGGCGGCGACCTGGCCATGGTGCAGGACATGACCGAGGACTTCGGGGTGCGCTGCCGCATCTGGAAGGAGGCGCGCGACCTCGTCTACAACATCGTGCACTGCGACAAGCCCATCGTCTCGGCCATCCACGGGCCTGCCGTGGGCGCGGGCCTGGTGGCAGGCCTGCTGGCCGATATCTCCATCGCGGCCAAGGGCGCGAAGATCGTGGACGGCCACACCCGCCTGGGCGTGGCGGCCGGCGACCATGCGGCCATCGTGTGGCCCCTGCTGTGCAGCATGGCCAAGGCCAAGTACTACCTGCTGCTGTGCGACCCGGTGAGCGGCGAGGAGGCCGAGCGCATCGGCCTCGTCTCGCTGGCCGTGGACGAGCCCGACCTGCTGCCGCGCGCCTACGAGGTGGCCGGCCGCCTGGCCGCGGGCTCGCAGACCGCCATCCGCTGGACCAAGCACGCGCTCAACCAGTGGCTGCGCCAGGCGGGCCCGATGTTCGAAACCTCGCTGGCCCTGGAGTTCATGGGCTTCGGCGGCCCCGACGCCCGCGAAGGCGTCACTGCCCTGCGCGAAAAGCGCGCTCCCAAGTTCTGACCCACCAGCTGCGCGCGGCGCCCGGTGCCCGCGCCCCTGCCGTCCCGTCCGCCCCATTGCGCGGGCCCCGTGAGACTGGCGCACCCCATGCAGTGCCACCGTGGAGCCGGCTTTGCCGGGCCATCGGTGGCGTCCCCCTCGGGGGGAAGCCGCGCAGCGGCTCAGGGGGCTTCACTTCCTCGCGAGCATCTCCGCCGTGTTGGTCTTGCGATCGGCGTTGACGCGCTGCACGTGCGGGCGCTCGGCCATGCGGGTGAGGTACTCGCGCACCGGCAGGTCGGCCAGGTAGTCGCGGCCGTAGATGATCTTGGTGGCCGAGCTCACCAGCGGCAGGTGCACGATGGCGGCGCAGTCGGCCAGGGTGAAGGTGTCGCCGCCCACGTAGGGGCTGAACTGGGCCAGTTGGGCAAACGCGGCGATGTTCTTCGTGAGCTGCGCACCGACCTTTTCGCGCGCGGCCTCGCTCACCGTGCCGCCGAAAAAAGCCTGCGGATACAGGTTGCGCGCCACCAGCTCCAGGTGCAGCTCCAGAAAGGTGATCAGCTCGCGCACCTTGGCAGCGGCCAGCGGGTCGGCCGGGATCAGCGGGTGTTCGGGGTGGGCCGACTCGATGTAGTCTGCGATCACCGCCGATTCGCACAGCGTGCCGTGCGGCGTGCGCAGGTAGGGCACCTTGCCCAGGGGCGATGCGCTGCGGTCGGTCTCGCCGACCCAGGCCAGCTCCTCGGTGAAGGGCAGGCCTTTTTCGAG
Source organism: Acidovorax sp. NPDC077693 (assembly GCF_044542805.1). Taxonomy (NCBI): domain Bacteria; kingdom Pseudomonadati; phylum Pseudomonadota; class Betaproteobacteria; order Burkholderiales; family Comamonadaceae; genus Acidovorax; species Acidovorax sp. NPDC077693. The sequence continues at coordinate 131,578 of NZ_JBITVD010000009.1, forward strand.
CAGGGCGAGTTTGACCTTGTTGTAGTAGTTGCTGGCCGAAAAGCCGCAGAGCGTGAGCATGGTGGTGTCTCCGTTGTTGTCGTTGAAAGGGGCGGTGCAGGCAGGCGCCAGGCCGGATCGTAGGCCCCGCCCGCCAGGGCGCCCGTCGCCCAGATGACCCCCGTCAAGGCCGCGGCAGGTGCGGCATCTACAATCGGGCCTCCATGGTGCCGTCCCTGCAAACCCTCCGCAGCCTTCGCTGGCTCGCCCGCTGTGTGCTGGCGTGGTTTGTGGTGTCCATCGGGGTGGCGGTGGCGTCGCCGCTGGTCAGCCCGCAGGCCATGGAGCTGATCTGCTCGGGCTCGGGCGCGATCAAGCTGCTGGTCAAGACCGACGACGGCGTGCAGGAAGTGACGAGCCACGCGCTCGACTGCCCGCTGTGCGCCCATGTCGGTGCACCGCCGCCCGCCACGCAGGCCCCGCTGCCGGTCGTTCATCCTCTGGCGCACGCCCTGCGCCCCATCCCCGCCGCGCACATCGCTGCGCGCACCGCCGCGCCGCTGCCGCCGCGCGGGCCGCCTGCATTCTCCTGATTTGCTATTGATTCAATAGCTGCTGGCGCTTGTCCATCAAGCGGTAGCAGCCTTTTTGGCTTGTATTTCAGGAGTTTCCATGCGCAAAAGCCGCAGGGTGCTGGCCGTGGCCGGTGCCTTTCCTCTCGCCCTGTTCGGGGCTGCGCCCGCGCAGGCCCAGGCCGCCGACGGCGCGCCCGTCAAGGAGTTGGGCGTCGTCACCATCACCGGCGGCCAGCCCACTTCGCTGCCCACGCAGATCCCCACCACCATCGAAGGCGTGACGCGCGAGCAGATCGAGCATTCGATCAACGCCACCGACAGCGAAGACGCGCTCAAGTACCTGCCCAGCCTGCTGGTGCGCAAGCGCTACATCGGCGACTACAACCACGCCGTGCTGTCCACGCGCGCCTCGGGCACGGGCAACCCGGCGCGGTCGATGGTGTTTGCCGACGGCATCCTGCTCAGCAACTACCTGGGCAACGGCCCCACCAACGCGCCGCGCTGGATGCTGGTCACGCCCGAGGAGATCGAGCGCGTGGACGTGCTCTACGGCCCGTTTTCCGCCGCGTATGCCGGCAACTCGGTGGGCGCGGTGGTGGACTACGTGACCCGCATGCCCACCCGGTTCGAGGCGCACGGCAAGGTCAGCGTGCAGCACCAGCCGTTCGACCTGTACAACACCAGTGCCAGCTACGGCGGCCAGCAGGCCAGTGCCTCGGTGGGCAACAAGAACGGCGACTGGTCGTGGTTCCTCAACTTCAGCAAGACCGACAGCGAAGGCCAGCCGCTCACCTTCCCCACGCGCCTGGTCTCTGCAGGCGCGCCGGGCAATGCGGGCACACCGGTCACCGGCGCCGTATCGGGCAACAACCGCAGCAACCAGCCGTGGTACCTGCTGGGCACCGCCACGCAGTACCGCACGCAGCAGGACCACATCAAGGCCAAGCTCGCCTACGACCTCTCGCCCACGGTGCGCGCGGCCTACACCTTCGGCTGGTGGCACAACGAGTCCGAAGGCCGCCCCGCCAGCTACCTGCGCGATGCAGGCGGCAACGCGGTCTACAGCGGCAGCGTGAACATCAACGGCCGCTCGTTCATGCTCATGCCGACCGACTTCAACGTGTCCAACGAGGCGCTCACGCACTTCATGCACGGCCTGTCGGTCAAGAGCCGCACGCAGGGCGTGTTCGACTGGGAGGTCGCCGCCAGCCGCTACGACTACCACCAGGACACGCTGCGCGCAGCCACCGTGGCCCTGCCCGCCGCACTGAAAGGCGGCGCGGGCCGCATCGTCGACGGCAAGGGCACCGGCTGGACCACGCTGGCCGCCAAGGGCACGTGGCGGCCCGACGGCGTGCAGGGCGCGCACATCGTGGACTTCGGCCTGCAGCGCGACAGCTACCAGCTGCGCAGCGTCGAGAACGCGACCACGGACTGGATCAGCGGCACCGCCGGTGCGCGCAACCAGGCGTTCAACGGCGACACGCAGCTGATCGGCCTGTGGGCGCAGGACACCTGGAAGATCGCGCCCCGGTGGAAGGCCGTGCTGGGCGCGCGCGCCGAGCGCTGGAGCGCCAGCCACGGGCAGACGGCCAATGCCAGCACGGTGCTGGGCCACCCCGAGCGCACCGAGAACTACCTCTCGCCCAAGGCCGCCGTGGCCTACCAGGCCAGCGCGCAGTGGGTGCTCAAGGCCTCCACCGGCCGCGCGGTGCGCATGCCCACGGTGTCCGAGCTCTACCAGGGCGGCATCAGCGGCAGCGGGGTGCTGGTCAACAACGACCCGAACCTCAGGCCCGAAAAGTCCTGGACCACCGAGCTGACCGCCGAGCGCGACCTGGCCGGCTGGGGCGGCGAGGGCCTGCTGCGCCTCACCGCGTTCTTCGAGCGCACGCGCGACGCGCTGTACTCGCAGACCAACGTGCTCGTCACCCCCAACGTGACCAACGTGCAGAACGTGGACGCCATCCGCACCAAAGGCCTGGAAGCGTCCTACCAGGCCGCCAACGTGTTCGTGCGCGGGCTGGACATCGGCAGCAGCCTGACCTGGACCGACTCGAAGATCACCCGCAACGACAAGTTCCCGGCCAGCGTCGGCAAGTGGCAACCGCGCATCCCCGCGTGGCGCGCCAGTGCCGTGGCCACCTACCGGCCGGACGCCACCTGGTCCTACACCCTGGGCGCGCGCTACAGCGGCAAGCAGTACGGCACGCTGGACAACACCGACACCAACGGCTTTGCCTACCAGGGCACGAGCCGCTACTTCACCACCGATGTGCGCGTGCGCTACCAGGTCAGCCAGCAGGTGAGCGTGGCGGTGGGCATCGACAACCTCAACAACTACCGCTACTGGAATTTCCATCCATATCCGCAGCGGACGTACATGGCTGAACTGAAGGTCACCCCCTGAGAAAGAAAGGTTACGGAAATGAATGTGAATACTATGAAAAAGATAGCTGCTGGCGCTTTATGGATCAGCGGTAGCGCCCTTTTTGCGCCTGCATCCGCCCACGTGGTGCTCGAATACCAGGTGGCCCCGGCCGCCAGCAGCTACAAGGCGACCTTCAAGGTGGGCCATGGCTGCGGCGCGGCGCCCACGCGGCAGATCGTGGTGGACATTCCGGCCGGCATGCGCAGCGCGCGGCCCATGCCCAAGCCGGGCTGGGCGCTGGACGTGCAGCGCGACAAGCTGGCCCAGCCCTACACCAGCCACGGCCGCAGCGTCACCGAAGACGTGGTGCGCATCACCTGGACCGCCAAGACGCCGGACGACGTGCTGCCAAGCGCGCACTACGACGAGTTCGTGCTGGTCGCCACCACGCCCGAGCAGGCGGGCACCGTGTACTGGCCCGTGCGCCAGGTCTGCACCGAAGGCCGCAGCGACTGGACCGAGGTGCCAAAGCCCGGCCAGAAGCTGTCGGACCTGAAGTCCCCTGCGGCCGCACTGGAGATTCTTCCCGGCGGCAGCGCGGGTGGCCACAATCACTGACAGTGGCCGCGTTCCTCATCTTTGCCTCTAGCTATCTCTTTTCTTGCCACGCCGCACCGTGCGTGGCGCTGCACCTTTTCTGAACTGAAGGACAACACACCATGACATCCACACGCTTTCACACCGCCGCCCGCGCCTGCATCCTGGCTGCCACGCTCGCTGGCGCCCATGCCTGGGCGCAGACCGCTGCCGCCGTCAAGGTCGAGGGTGCCTGGGCCCGCGCCAGCGTGCAGGGCCAAAAGGGCACCGGCGCCTTCATGCAGCTGACCGCCAAGGACGGCGCCCGCCTGGTGCGCGCCGAGTCGCCGGCCGCGGGCGTGACCGAAGTGCACGAGATGAAGATGGAGGGCGACGTGATGAAGATGCGCGCCGTCCCGTCGCTCGACCTGCCCGCAGGCAAGACGGTGGAGCTCAAGCCCGGCGGCTACCACGTCATGCTGCTCGACCTGAAGGCCCCGCTGGCCAAGGACAGCACCGTGCCCATCACCCTGGTGTTCCAGGACGCCAAGGGCGCTGAAAGCCAGCTGAACCTGAGCGTGCCCGTGGGCACGTCGGCACCGGGCGCCGCGCCTGCGGCACACGGGCACAAGCACTGACCGGCGCAACGCACCGCGGCCGCCCATCGTGTGGCGGCTTCAGGCCGCGCACGCGGCGCGATAGCCCGGCGCGCCACCCGGAAAAGACCGTACGCCCGCAGGGCAGGCATTGGAGTAAGCTGTGCCTCCACCACAGAATCACCCAGTCCCCACCTCTTGCGGAGCGGCCATGAGCGACACATCCAACTTCGGTTTCGGCAAATTCGTCCCCGGTTTCGACTTTCTGCAAAGCCTGGCCAAGGGCGCGTCGAGCAGCATTCCCCAACTGCCCAACCTCTCCAACTGGGTGGCCCCCACCATCAGCGTGGAAGAGCTGGAAAAGCGCATCGATGAACTCAAGGCGGTGCAGTTCTGGCTGGAGCAGAACTCGCGCGCGCTGGCCGCCACCATCCAGGCGCTGGAAGTGCAGAAGATGACCCTGGCCACGCTCAAGGGCATGAACTTCAGCATGGGCGACGTGGCCAATGCCTTCAAGCTCAAGACCGCCGACACCGTGATGAGCGGCGTGCAGAAGGCCGCCGGCACCGTGAGCGGCGCAGCCGACGCCGTGGTAGGTGCCGCAGCCCGCGTGGCCAGCCGTGCTGCCGAAGCGCAGGCCGATGACGCCGAAGAAGCCCAAGAGGAAGACGACGCCCCCGCCGCGGCCTCCAAGTCCAAGGCTGGCAAGGCTGACAAAGCCAAGGCCGCAAGCGCCGAGCCCAATGTGGTCGACCCCATGCAATGGTGGGGCGCGCTCACCAGCCAGTTCCAGCAGATCGCCACCAACGCGATGAAGGATGCGGCCAAGCAGACCGCCATCGACACCACCAAGAACATGGCCACCGGCCTGGCCAAGGAGGCGTTCAAGACGGCCTCCGGCATGGCCAGCCAGTTCGCCGCCAAGGGCATGCAGACGGTGCAGGGCACTGGCAAGCGCGCCCCCGCGTCCAGCGCCGCCAAGAAAGCCGCGCCGGCTGCTGCCAAGAAGCCCGCACCCCGCAAGGCCGCTGCCAAGCCCGCCGCCAAGAAATCCACCGCCCGCGCCAGCGCCTCGCCGCGCAAGCGCGCGGGCTGACGGGGCCGGGCGCGGCGGGTGCAACGAACCCGCTCGCCGGCTGGCCTGCCCCCAGAGAGACCATGATGAAACTATTTCCCTCCGGCCATGCCACACACCCGCAGTGGCGCATGGCCGCCGCGCTGGTGCTGGCCCAGCTGCGCGCCCAGATGGCGCTGCCCGGCTACGCGCCAGCGCCCACGCTGGGCCTGCTGTACATCACCGACCACTACGCCGACGAGGCGCAGGCGCTGCTCGACTACCTGAGCGGCGAGCTGCCCGAGGTCACCGACTGGAGCGGCACGGTGGGCGTGGGCGTGTCGGCCAACAACGCCGAATACTTCGACGAGCCTGCGCTGTCGGTCATGCTGCTGGACGTGCCGGCAGACCAGTACCGCGTGTTCTCGGGCGTGGCGCCCCTGCCCACGCACCCGCCGCATGCGGCCGGCGGATTCACCGCGCACACGGCCCTGGTCCACGCCGACGGCCACACGCCCGAGCTGGCCGAGCTGATCCACGAGGTGGCCGAGCGCACCGACACGGGCTACCTCTTTGGCGGGCTGACTGCCAGCCGCAGCGCCAGCGTGCAGTTCGCGGTCGGCGGCAACGGCAACCTGGCGGGGCAGGGCGCGGCCACGGGCGTGTTCGACGGCGGCTTGTCGGGCGTGGCCTTCGGGCCCGGCGTGGCGCTGGTCTCGCGCGTCACCCAGGGCTGCCAGCCGGTGGGTGCGCTGCGCGCGGTCACTGCTGCGCAGGAGAACGTGGTGCTCGAGCTCGACGGCGAGCCCGCGCTCGACGTGCTGCTGGACACGCTGGAAGTCTCTCTGGAGGGCGACCCGCAGCCCGCGCTGCGCAAGGTGCGCGCCACGCTGGCCGGCCTGGTCAATGCGGGCGAGCAGCCGCAGGGCCAGCGCCGCACGGGCCACTTCGGCACCGACACGCGCGTGCGCCACATCGTGGGGCTCGACGGCTCGCGCCGGGGCGTGGCCCTGGCCGACCGCGTGGAGACGGGCATGCACCTGGCGTTCTGCCAGCGCAATGTGGCCGCCGCCCGCGCCGACCTCATGCGCATCTGCGCCGAGATCCGCGAAGAGCTGGAGCCCGAGGAACTGGAGCCGCTGCACGTGGTGTCGGACGCCGACAGCGACACGCAGCCCGCGTCGCTGGCGCCCAGCGCGGCCACGGGCCCGGCGCCCAAGCCCGGCCAGCGCATCTGCGGCGCCGTCTACGTGAGCTGCTCGGGCCGCGGCGGTCCGCATTTCGGCGGGCCCAGCGCCGAGCTGCAGATCGTGCGCCACGCGCTGGGCGACGTGCCGCTGGTGGGCTTTTTTGCCGGCGGCGAGATCGCGCACCACCACCTGTATGGCTACACCGGCGTGCTGACGGTGTTCGTGGGGGACTAGGGCGGAAGGCACGCCGGGCGCAGGCTCCGCAGGCCCCAAAGAAAAAGGCGACCCTCGGGTCGCCTTCGCCATGGCTACGCGCTGCGGCGCATCAACCCGCCGGCAGGCCTTCGGGTTCGTCCCGCTCTTCGTCGGTGAGCTTGGTGGCCAGGATCTTGTCGATGGTCTTGCCGTCCATGTCCACCACCTCGAGCTTCCAGTTCTCCCACTGCACCGTGTCGGTCACCTTGGGCAGGCGGCCCGTGAGCAGCATGATCATGCCGCTCAGCGTGTGGTAGCGGCCGCGCTCTTCTTCGGGCACGGTGTCCAGGTTCAGGCGGTCCTTGAGCTCGGGCACGGGGATGTGGCCGTCCAGCAGCCAGCTGCCGTCGTCGCGCTGCAGCGCCCAGGACGTTTCCGGGTCGCGCGGCTGGAACTCGCCGGTGATGGCCTCGATCAGGTCCTGCAGCGTGACGATGCCCTGCACCTCGCCGTACTCGTCGATCACGAACGCCATGTGCACGTCCTGCAGCCGGAAGTTGTCCAGCAGCTCCATGCCGGTGATGGTCTCGGGCACGTACAGCGCCGTCTGCAGCGGCTGGTCGGCCAGGCTCTGCTGGCGGTCGCGCAGCGCGCGCGACAGCCACTGGCGCGCGTTGATCACGCCCACGATGTTGTCCATGCCGCCACGCACCACCGGGAAGCGCGCGTGGTCCGATTCCTCGATGCGCGCCAAGTTCTCCTCGAACGTCGCTTCGATGTCCAGGCACACCACATCGCCGCGCGGCAGCATCAGCGAGCCGATCTGGCGGTCGTCCAGCCGGAACACGTTGCGCACCATGGTGTGCTCGTGCGACTCGATCACACCGGCCGTCGTGCCTTCCACCAGCATGGCGTGGATCTCTTCCTCGGTCACCGGGCTGCCGCTGGTTTCCTTCACGCCCAACAGGCGCAGCAGCGTGCGCGTGGACGTGGACAGCAGCAACACGAACGGCTTGGTCGCCAGCGCCAGGAAGTTGATGGGCCGCGCCACCAGGCGGGCAAAGGTCTCGGGGTAAGACTGGCCGATGCGCTTGGGCACCAGTTCACCCACCACGATCGAGAAGTACGTGATCAGCACCACCACCAGGCCGGTGGCGGCATAGTTGCCGTAGGGCTGGGGCATGCCCAGCGAATACAGCCACGACGCCAGCGGCGCGGCCAGCGCGGCCTCGCCCACGATACCGTTGAGCACGCCGATGGACGTGATGCCGATCTGGATGGTGGAGAGAAAACGCGTGGGGTCTTCACCCAGCTTCACGGCGGCGGCGGCGCCGCTATCGCCCTCGTCTATCAGCTTTTGCAGCCGGGCCTTGCGTGCGGTGACCAGGGCGATCTCCGACATGGCAAACAGGCCGTTGAGAAAGATGAGGGCGAACAGTATTGCTATTTCCATACAAAGGGCGCCTTGCGCGCCCTTGGGTGTTGAGAAGCTGACGATTGTAGGGACACAACCGGTGACACCCCGGAGATGGTGGGGCAGGGCCGTGGGGAATTGGCCCGGTGCTTGGTGTGCCGGCGCCGGTGCAGCGGCTCGCAGCCAAGGGCTCGAGGCGCTGCGCCGGGGCTAGCCGCCCTCGGTGGGCAGCCCGTTTTCATCCCACTCCGGCAGGCCGCCGCGCAGCCAGTACACCGAGGTGAAGCCCTTGCCCGCCGCCACCTTGGCGGCCTTGTACGACTTCCAGCACTCGGCGCCGTTGCAGGCAAAGATCACCGGTTTGCCCTTGTCCAGCTGCGGGACCTTGTCCAGTGCGGCAAAGTCGTCCTGCGCGGCGTTGAAGGCCACATCCTTGAGGCTTTTTTCCACATAGGCTGCAAACACTGCGCCGCGGATGCGCTTGGCCTTGTATTCCTTTTCGGTGCGGGTGTCGACCAGCGTGGCACCGCGCGCCAGCAGGTCGCGCGCCTCCTTGGCGCTCACGCGGTTCACGCCCGGCAGGCTGCTGGGGGTGAACAGGCCCAGCTCGGCCAGGCGCTTGTATTCGGTGCCCTCGGGCCGCACCGCCACGGCCGGCAGGCCTGCGGTGGTGGACGAGGTGCCGAACCACTGCGCCAGCTTGTTGCGCGTCTCGGCGGGCAGGTCCTTCTTCACGACCACCGAGAATCCGCCGGGCACCGGCTGCGAGGTGGCGAGCACGCGGGCCGTCTTGGGGTGGGCGGCCGACCATTCGGCCCATTCGTCCTCGCGCACCACGGTCGCGTCGGCAGAGCCCAGGGTCAGCGCGGTCAGGCCCGCCTGGGGGAATTTTTCGTACTGCACGCTGCGCAGGTCCTGGAACGACAGCCCGGCCTCGTTGAGCATGCCGCGCGCCATGTAGGTGTAGACCGAGTCCTGCTGCGGCAGGTACAGGCGGCGGCCCTTCATGGCCGCCACGGCGTCGACCTGCTGCACGCCCACCAGCAGGTACTTGTCGGATTTTTGCGTGGCACCCACCAGCTCGTAGCCGCGCTGCAGCGCCGACGCGGCCACCTGGGGCGGCCCGATGAAGATGTCGAAGCCCGCACTGCGCGTGGCGCGCATCACATCGGACAGGTCTTCGCTGGTGGTCACCGTGACGGCCTGGCCGGCGGCCTTGGCCAGCCCGGACTCGGCCGCGCTGCGCAGGATGGTGTTCGCCGCCTTCTTGGCGGTGGGCTCCACGGCCACCAGTGCCGTGAGCTGCGCCTGGGCGCCGAATGCAGCGGTGGCCAGCAGCCAGGCCGCACAGAGCTTGCTGGTCCCGATCGATCTTCGCCCGTGGTTCATGGCGCCCTCTCCTTTCCTTGGAAAGGCCAATATGCCTCAGGCCATCTCGGGATGCACGAATGTTTCCATATGCTTATTACTATTACATCTTTTGACAATGTATCGGATGGCTGGGGTGGGGTTTCGGCGCACAGAATGCGGCTTCCATCCGCAAAGGCCCGCGGCAGGAGGCGTGCGCTCCCCGCCATGTGTGTTGCTGTTTGTGTTGTTCGACTTACAACTTCCCGGAGACCGAACCCATGAAAGATTCCATGACCCTTCCGCGCCGGCACCTGCTGGCCGGGAGTGCCGCCGCCCTGAGTGCACTGGGCCTTGCCGGCTGGAGCGGGCGTGCCGCGGCCCAGGCTGCGGCCCCCAAGCCCTTGCCGGCTTACGCGGGGTGGAAGTCTTCCGACGCGTTGATCGTGCACAGCAGCAGCACACTGGAGACCAAGCGCTCCGCGTTCGGCACCAGCGTGATCACGCCGTCGAACCAGCTGTACGTGCGCAACAACCTGCCCGCGCCCGACGCGGCCATCCTGAACGACCGCGACGCCTGGACCGTGGCCTTTGAAGGGGTGAAGAACCCGCGCAGCCTCACGCTGGCCGAGCTCAAGACCCTGGGCGTGGAGACCGTGGCCACCGTGCTGCAGTGCTCGGGCAACGGGCGCGGCTTCTTCCCCAGCAAGCCCAGCGGCACGCCCTGGGCCGTGGGCGCTGCAGGCTGCGTGGTGTGGAGCGGCGTGCCGCTGCGCAACGTGGTGGCCGCCCTGGGCGGGCTGGCCGATGGCGCGGTGTACCTCACCGGCACGGGCGGCGAGAAGCTGCCCGAGGGCGTGGACCCGCTGTCGGTGGTGGTGGAGCGATCGGTGCCCGTCAAGGCGACCGACGACGCGCTGCTGGCCTGGGAGATGAACGGAGAGCCCATCTCGCTGGCCCACGGCGGCCCGCTGCGGCTGGTGGTGCCGGGCTACCAGGGCGTGAACAACATCAAGTACGTGCAGCGCGTGGCGTTCACCAGCGCCCAGTCGCAAGCGCGCATCATGTCGCACGGCTACCGCATGTCGCCCCCCGGCACCAAGGCCGCGCCCGACCAGCCCTCGGTGTGGGAGATGGGCGTGAAGTCCTGGATCAACGGCCCGCTGCCCGAGAAGGGCACGCTCAAGGCCGGGCTGGTGCAGGTGCACGGCGTGGCCTTCGGCGGCACGCAGGCCGTCAAGGGCGTGGAAGTGTCGGTGGACGGCGGCAAGACCTGGCAGGCCGCGCGCCTCATCGGCCCCGACCTGGGCAAGTTCGCCTGGCGCCAGTTCGTGCTGCCCGTGCAACTGGGCGCGGGCACCCATGTGCTGGCCAGCCGCGCCACCGACGCGGCGGGCACGGTGCAGTCCGAGCAGCGCGACGAGAACGTGGGCGGCTACAACAACGCCAGCTGGCGCGACCACGCCGTGACCATCACGGCAGCATGATGGGGCGCCTGTTTGCGACGCTGGCTGTAGCCTTGCCCTTAGGGCTGGGGGCGGGCGCCGGCTGGGCCGCCGATGCCGCCGAGCTGGCGCGCGGCAAGGAGCTCTTCACCAAGATCCAGCCCGCCTGCGCCGTGTGCCACACGCTGCAGGCCGCGGGTGCCGAAGGCCAGGTGGGCCCGGTGCTCGACGAGCTCAAGCCCGATGCGCCGCGCGTGCTTCGGGCGCTGAAGGCGGGCATCGGTGTCATGCCTTCGTATGCCGAGCGCATGAGCGAGAAGGACATGAAGGCGGTGGCGAGCTTCGTGGCGCACGCCACCGGGGCTGCCAAGTAGACGAGGCGCGACGGCATTCGGTTGCCGCCCTCGGTGCTTTTCACCGCCGTGCAAGGCAACCGCGCGACCTCACGGGGCCGCGCGGCGTGGTCATGCTGTGCCCTAGCCGTGCTCAGGCCGTGGTGCGCGTCGGCAGCAGCGCCGCAGGGCGAGGGCTGCGCTCCAGTCCCTGAAAGTCGAAGTCCACCTGCGGCACCCGCCCGCTCACGATGTCGGCCAGCGCCTGGCCCGAGCCGCAGGCGTGCGTCCAGCCCAGCGTGCCGTGGCCGGTGTTGAGGAACAGGTTGGCGAGCTTCGTCTTGCCGATCAGCGGCACGTTGCTCGGCGTGGCGGGGCGCAGGCCGGTCCAGAACTGCGCCTGGCTGGCGTCGCCCGCACCGGGAAAAAGCTGCTCCACGCGCCGCACGATGGCGTCGCAGCGAACTTGGTTCAGGTGGCGGTCGTAGCCGTTCAACTCCGCCGTGCCTGCGATGCGCAGCCGGTCGCCCTGCGCGCTGGTGTAGCGCGAGAACACGAGCTTGAACTCGTCGTCCGTCAGGCTCACCTGGTGGGCCCGGGCCGCGTCCTTCACCGGCATGGTCACCGAATAGCCCTTGGCCGGGTAGATCGGCAGGCGAATGCCCAGCGGCTGCGCGAGCAGCGGGCTGAACGAGCCCATGGCCAGCACGAAGGCATCGCCCTGCACGCGCTCGAAGCGGCCCTCGGGCGTGGTCACCTCCACATGGTCGATGCGCCCCCCGGCCTCGCGCAGCGCGGTGATGTGGTGGCCCAGCCGGAACTGCACGCCCGCCGCCTCGCAGAGGGCGGCCAGCGCGCGCGTGAACTGGTTCGCGTCGCCCGATTCATCCTCGGCGGTGAAGGTGGCGCCCGCGAGCTGTGGGCGGATGTGGGCCAGGGCCGGCTCGATGCGCACGGCCTCGTCGGCGCTGATGACCTGGCGCTCGCAGCCCAGGGCGCGCATCTGCTCCGCGGGGGCCAGGGCGCCGTCGAACTCCTTGGCGTTGGTGTAGAAGTGCAGGATGCCCTGGGTGCGCTGGTCGTACTGGATGCCGGTGGCCGCGCGCAGCTGCTGCAGCACGCTGCGGCTGTAGGTGCCCAGGCTCACGATCTGCTCGATGTTGTGGCGCGTGCGCGCCGGCGTGCAGTTGCGCAGAAAGGCCAGGCCCCAGAGCCACTGGCGCATGTCGGCGCGCAGGCGGAACAGCAGCGGCGCGTCTTCCTGGCCCAGCCACTGCAGCACCTTGAGCGGTGCGCTCGGGTTGGCCCAGGGCTCGGCGTGGCTCACCGAGATCTGCCCGCCGTTGGCAAAGCTGGTCTCGGCGCCGGGCGCGCCCTGGCGGTCGATGACGGTCACGTCGTGGCCGAGTTGCGAGAGGAAGTAAGCCGAAGTCACGCCGAGCAAGCCGGCGCCAAGAACGATCACGCGCATGGTTCAGAACCTTTTGAAGGTCTACCGCCTGCCAGGCGTGCGCTACCAGCTATGAATTCAATAGCAATGCAGCTGGCGCACGTCTGCCAGGCTGCCGCTCCCCCTGTCCTTGGTACCTGAGAGATTCACCGCCGCGCCCACATGGCGTGCGGTTTGCTCCTTCGGTGCGCCACGTGGCGTGGCGGCTCTCCAGACGGCTTTGATGAATGGGCAGTACGGGACCTGAGCGTGTATGGGAGTTTGCGCCTTCGGTGCAGCAGCGGGTGGTGCCCGCCGTGCTCTCCTGCTGGGCGGATTCTAGGGGCGGCCCCGCGCACATGGCCGGGCCGCGAGCGCTAATGCACCGCAACGTTTGCTGATGCAACGGGCCGCTGAAGCCGGCCCGCAGCGGTTCAGACGCCCTGCGGGAAGACGGCCTCGCCCAGGTTGAGCATGAGCCGGTTGGCCCAGGCGAACAGCGCGCTCGCGTGCAGCGCATCCAGGATCTCCAGGTCCGACAAGCCCGCCGCACGCAGTGGCTGCAGGTGCTGTGCTCCAAAGCTGCCGGGGCTGCGGGTGAGCGCCAGCGCGGCCTGCACGATGGCGCGCTCGCGGGCGTTGGTGCCCGCCTGGTCGGGGTCGGCAAAGATCTGCGCCATCACGTCATTGCGCCGCGCCAGCTGCTCGAAGCGCTGGGCATGCACCGAGGCGCAGTACACGCAGCCATTGGCGCGCGACACCGCCGTGCTGGCCACCTCGCGCTCGGCGCGGGAGAGGCCGCCGGGCGCGTACATGATGGCGTTGAAGGCCTGCGAGCGCTCCGACAGCACACGCGCGTGGTGCACCAGCAGCAGGTAGAAGTCCGAGCTGCGCGCCTTGGGGTGGCTCAGGTCCAGCACGGCCTGCTGCTCGGGCGTGGCGGTGGCGGGGTTCACCACGGGCAGCCAGGCGGTCCAGCCCAGCGTCTCGCTGGTGTAGCCGTTCAGGCGCAGCGGCTCACCGGGGGCGGGCAGGTTGGCGGGGTGTACGAAAGGGGCTGCGTCAGCGGCTGCAGATGGGGCCGGCGCTGCAGGCGCATCGCCTTCGCCACCGAGCGCGTCCAGGGCCGCCACGCCCGCCACCAAGCGCAGCTGGTACGTGACGAAGCCGATGAGCTGCGCCAGCAGCACCGTGTCCGGCACCGACAGGCCGGCGGCGGGCAGGGCCAGCAGGGCGGCGCGGTCGCTGCGGTCCGGGTGGGTGGCGAGCGTGCGGGTGAACTGGGCCACCGCCTGCAGGCGCGCATCGGTGGGGTTGCTTCCGGGGTGTTGCAGCAATTCCTGCAGTGGCTGCGAGAGCACGGTGTGGGCGGTGCTTTTCAGCACCTGGTCGCGGTAGTGCGCTGCCAGCAGGGGCATGCCGCTGGCCTCGGCGATATCGCTGGCCACCCACAGGCGCTCGGTATGGCTCAGCGTGCCGGACAGGTCGGCGCTGAACAGGGCGTCGTAGCAGCCCTGCGTGGCCACGGCCACCTTGTCGCGCGCATGGCGCGTGGCGAACGCGGGCCGCTCGGGGGAGAGGGCAAGCAGGGTGTCGATGGTGTCTTGGCTGGACGTGGTTGGATTGGTATCAGAGGTGGTGGTCATGGGGTGTGCAATCCAGAGGAGGAGGCCGCGCGCAGGCGGCCGGGCGCGTCAGGCGCGGTCGGGTTGGGGCAGAGGCTGAGCGTTCAGCGCGACGTGGGGCTGGGCCTGCAGCTGCTCGACGCGCTGCGCCGTATCAGCCACCGTCCATTCGTCGCCCACCAGTTCGGGCTCGGCATAGGCCTGCAGGTTGGCAAAGTGCTGCTCGATGTCTTCGCGGTAGAACAGGCTGGCCAGCCCCTGCGCCAGCCGCCGCGCGCCGTCGCTGATGGCCGGTATGTCGCCCGACACGGTGCCGTGCGACAGCGCCGCGGGGTAGCAAAAGCAGTGGATGCGTTCCAGGCCCGGGCAGTTGCCAGGCTGCTTTTGCTGGAACTCGAACACCGGGCCCAGGTCGGGCGAGTCGGCCAGCTCCTGGTCTTCATCGCCCGGTGCGGGCTGGTAGCGGGCGCTCCAGGCGCGCACGTGCGGCGCGATGTGCGCGAACTCGGGCTTTTGCAGCCAGTCGATGGCAAAGCCGGTGGAGACGATCAGGAAGTCGAGCACGAAGGTGCCGCGGGGCGTGGCCACGCGCAGGGTGTTGCGCTGCTGCTCCACCCGCTCCACCGGGCAGCCCAGGTGGAAGTGCGCATTGGGGTGGCGCGACACACGCAGCGTGCTGCCGTGCGGCGGCGGCACCTGCTGCTCGTTGATGTAGTGGCGCAGGCGCCATTTCCAGGCATCGGGCAGGTCGTAGTGGCCGTGGGTGAGCCCCGGCACGCCCGAGCCCTTGGACTTGTTGATGCGGGGCAGGTCGTTGCGGCGCACCAGCAGGTCGACGCTGGCGGCGCCGCTCTCGAGCGCCGTGGCCGCGCTGTCCATGGCGGATGAACCCGCGCCCACCACACCCACGCGCAGGCCGCGCAGCGTGGCGTAGTCGAGCACGTCCGACGAATGCGCCCAGCGGCTGCGGTCCACGCCCTGCATGAAGGCCGGGATCTGCGGGCCGCCCAGGCCGTCGCGGCCGGTGGCCAGCACCACGCGGCGCGCCAGCCAAGTGGCGGCGCCCTCGGGGCTGTGCACATTCACCTCGACCAGCGCATCGGCCCGCGGGCGCAGGGCGGTGACGGCGTGCTCGTTGCGCACGTCGGCCCCGGTCACGCGGCGGTACCAGCGCAGGTAGTCCATCCACTGCAGGCGCGGGATCTTGTCGAGTGCAGCCCACGCAGCACGCCCCCATTGCGCTTCGAACCAGGCACGAAAGGTCAGGCTGGGCAGGCCCAGCGCGGGGCCCGTCAGCTCCTTGGGCGAGCGTAGGGTTTCCATGCGCGCGGTGGTGGCCCAGGGGCCTTCATGGTCGCGCGGCGCGCGGTCGAGCAGCACGGCGCGGATGCCCAGTTGCGCCAGCGCGGCAGAGGCCGCCAGGCCCGCCTGGCCCGCGCCGATGATGAGCACATCGACCACGGCCTGGCCCGCGTGGTTGCGCGGCGGCACCCAGCTGCGCGCGGGCCAGCCCAGTGTGGAGAGGTCGTCCTTCAGGCGCTGCTCCAGCGCAGCCAGGCCGGTGCTGGCTGGGGAAGGGGGGTTGGTTTCTTCGTTCAGTGGCATGGAGTCAAAGGTTTGCCAGCGGCGGTGGTGCCGCGGTGCGAAGCCAGCAGTTCAGTCGATGCTGATTTTCGCGTCCTTCACCACCTGCGCCCATTTGTTGCGGTCGGTGTGCACCGTCTGGCGGAACTGCTCGGGTGTTTCGATGCGCACCGTGTTGCCGTTGGCCTCGAAGCGGGCGCGCACGTCCGGCAGCTCCAGCACTTCGCGCACGGCGGTGTTGAGCTTCTTCACGATGGCCGCGTCCGTGCCCTTGGGCGCGAAGATGCCGAACCAGATCGAGCTGTCGAAACCCTTGGTGCCCGGCAGCCCGCTCGATGCGATGGTCGGCACCTCCTTCACGGCGTTCACCGGCTTGGCGGTGGTCACGCCCAGCAGGCGCACCTTGTCGGCCTTGTAGTGCGGCAGCACCGTCTGCACCTGGTTCATGATGCAGCAGGTCTCGCCCCGCACCACCGACGCAATGGCCTCGGGCCCGCCCTTGTAGGGCACGTGCACCATGTTCAGGCCCAGGCGGGCGTTGAACTCGGCAAACGCCATGTGCGTGCCTGCGCCGTTGCCGGTGGACGCGAAGTTGTACTTGCCCGGGTTGGCCTTGACCAGGTCCACGAACTCCTTGAGCGTCTTCACGTCGATGACCGTGGGGTTGATGGTCAGCACGTTCGACACGTCGATCAACGGCGCCACGGGCACGAAGTCCTCTTCCACGTCGAACGGCAGCTTCTTGTACAGCGCGGCGTTGCTGCCATGCGTGGCCGCAGTGCCAAAGGCGAAGGTGTAGCCGTCGGGCTTGGCGCGGGCCACGTATTCGCTGGCGATGTTGCCGGCCGCGCCGGACTTGTAGTCGATGATGACCGGCTGGCCCAGGCGCTGGGCCAGGGGCTCCTGCACGGAACGGGCGATCACGTCCACGCCCGAGCCGGCCGGGAAGCCGAGGATCAGCGTGATGGGTTGCTGGGGCCAGGTGGCGGGGCCGGCGGCGTGCACTGCCGTGGCGGCGAGCCACGAAGCGCAGGCGAGCGCGACGGCTGGAATCCAGCGGAGAGAGGGCAGGGCGCGCATGGAGAAATCCTTCAATGGGTGTGCAGCAGGGATGCGCTATTGTGGGAAATCCAACATGTGCGACGTCGTATATGCATATGGCCGCCCCGTGCAGGGCCGCGTTGCCGTGCCGTTGAAAACGCAACAGCGCGGCGTGCCAGGCACGCCGCGCTGCGGAGGCTGCGATCAGCCGGTCGGTGGATCAGCGGATCAGCGGATCAACGATCCGTCGTCCATCAATTGCGGCGCGGGTTGTCGGGCTGCTGGTCGCGGCGGTTGGAGACGCCGTCTCCATCACGGTCGCGATCATGGCGGTTGGAGACGCCGTCGCCGTCCCGGTCCCAGCCACCGCGCTGGAATTCCCAGCGGCCATCGCGTTCAGCCCAGTGCGGCTGGCGGTATTGGTGGCCGGCGCGGGCCTGGACCCAGTGGCCCCGCACCCATTGGTAGCGGTTGCCGCGCCACTCCCAGTGGCCTTCTTCCCAGACCTGGCCACGGCGAGGGCGTGGCACGGCTTCGCGGCGTGGGGGCGGTGGCGCAGGGATGACCTGGTAGGTCTGCGTGGGCGTGTACCCGCGGTCTGTCTGCACGATGACGGTGCCCGGCTGCGCAGCCTGTGCAAAGGCAAGGGGCATCAGCGCTGCGAAGGCCAGCGATGCGGCGGTCAAGGTGTGGCGATGGTTCATTGTCTACTCCTGGTGGCTGGCGTGCCCGCTGCTGCACGGTGGCAGCTTGAAAACGGGGCACGCAGCATTCGGCATGAAGCCGGAGGCCGGGTCGGGGTGGCGCATGGTGCCTGCCCCGGGCCGGTTCGTGGTGCAGATCAGTTGCGGTACGGGTTGTCCGGGCGGCGGTCGTGGCGGTTCGGGACGCCGTCACCGTCGCGGTCCCAGCCGCCGCGGCGCATTTCCCAACGGCCGTCGCGCTCCACCCAGCGGGGTTCACGGTAGGCGTAGCCGGGGCGGGCCTTCACCCAGTAACCCTGCATCCACACGTGGCGGTTGCCACGCCATTCCCAGTGGCCGGGCACCCATGCCATGCCGCGGCGGGGGTGCGGTACGGCTTCGTGGCGGGGTGGTGGTGGGGGGCCGTACTGAACCAGGACGGGCGCGCCTTGGACCACGACGGGCGCACCTGAGTGGTACTGGTGCTGCCCCGATTGAATGACAACGGTGGCACTGTTTTGTGCTTGCGCCACCGTTGCGGCGCCCAGCGACAGCAGGGCGATGGAAACAGCGGCGAGTGCATGACGGGCCATGACGATCTCCTCAAAATGATTCTTTGCAGAACCGAGGACTCGATGGTGATCATCCTGCGTCAAGCCGGTGTAGGGGATTTGCGAAGTCTTGTGAAGTTGTGTTTCCTGCCCGGCTGTACGCCCCCGCAAATGTGAACTCCGTCACGGTTCACCCTGGGTGCAGTGCAGCAAACGGCCCCCTGCACCTGTCTTCACCTGTCTTGACCCCTCAGCGCCACCACACGAGCGCGGACACCGCCATCAACGGCACCCATGCCGGATGCCTGCCGCGCGTGGCGTAGAACACCAGCAATCCGCTGGCCAGCGTGGCCACGCCCGCCACATCGGCCACCCATGCGGCCAGTGCGGCATCGGTCCACGGCATGCTGCCCAGGCGCCAGAGCAGCGCGCTCAGGGCCAGGCCCAGCACGGTGGTCAGGTGCCAGGTGGCCCACAGGATCCGGACCTGCGGCTCGCGCAGCACCGGCCGGCCCGCGGTGGGCACCACGCCCTGCGTGCGCAGCCCGCGGAACACCAGGATCTCGCCCAGCACAGCGTGGGCCAGTGCCACCACGGCCAGCACCGCGGCGGCAAGCAGGAAGAGGGGGTTCATGGCGCAGCCTTTCCTGAATCTCTGAAGTCCGGCGTGAAAGCGGTGGGCCGCGCTGCGCACAGCGCCAACGCGGGCGGCAGCACCAGCCAGAAGCCCGACGGCGGCATCAGCACGATGCCCAGCACCGCCAGCGCCAGCAAGCCCACGCCCAGCGGGCGCTGCGTGGCGGCGGCGGCTGCGCCGCCATGGCGTTCCAGTTGCAGCACGACCCAGGCCAGCAGTGCGAACAGAAGGCCGAACAGCACGAACCACACCACGGCGCCGATCTGCGGGTCGTGGCGGACGCTGGCCAGCACGCCGCGCCGCACGATTTCGCGCAGGGGCTCGGTGAACACCACGAGCGCATAGCCCATGTGCAGGGCCGCCACGGCCAGCAGCCATGGGCCCTTCCAGCGGTCGCGCAGCGGGTTTGGCAGGGGGCGGTCAGCGGCGAGTGGTGGTGACATGTGTGTGGCCTGTAGTGAGGGGAAGGCTGTGGACCCAGGGGTTGGTGGTGCGAACCTGCGCGCCCAGGCGCGTGAGCAGGTGCATCAGCCCCATCCACAGGCGCTCGAACGACGGCATCTCGGGCGGCACGCCCGCCATGTGGCGGCCGAGCACGCGTTGCTGTTCGGCGTTGGGCAGGGGCGGCGGCCGCTTGTGGCGGAAGTCGAAGACCTCGGCAGTGAAGGGCTCCAGCTGCCAGTCCTGCATCCCTGCAAGCAGCGGCATGGTGGTGCTGAACTCCTGTGCACTCAGGCCACTGCCGACCAGCCCCAGCGACTGGTAGGCCTGCAGCACCTGCAGGTCCCGCGCGGCGCTGGCAGGCTGCAGCAGCGCCGACCAGGCCTGCAGCACGCCGGCGCGAAATGCGGGTGACAGCGCGCGTGTGCAGCCGAAGTCCAGCACGCCCAGGTGGCAGTCGCCATCGCCCACCGGCAGGAAGAGAAAGTTGCCCGGGTGCGGGTCGGCGTGCACGCGGCCCAGCGCAAAGATGCAGTGCAGGTACCAGTCCCACAGCCGCTGCCCGGCCTGGTTGCGCTGCGCCTGCGTGGGGCCGGTGGCCAGCCAGGCATCGAGGTGCAGGCCGGGCAGATGCTGCTGCGTGAGCACCTGGGCGCGCGTGTGCGACGCGATGGGCCGCGCCATCGCCACGCCGGGCCACGCGGCGTGCTCGGCGAACCAGGCCAGCTCTTCGGCCTCCTGGAGGTAGTCGACCTCGCGCAGCAGCGTGGCCTCGATCTCGTCCATCACGCTGTCCACGATGGGCGCAGCGGGCAGGGGCATGTCGGTATGCGCCAGTGCCCTGAGCGCGGTGCGCATCAGCTGCATGTCGCTGGCAATGGTGGCGGCGATGCCCGGGTACTGCACCTTCACCGCCACCGCCCCGTGGCCCGCCAGCTGGGCGTGGTGCACCTGGCCCAGGCTGGCCGCGGCAAACGCCGTGGGCTCGAATTGGTCGAACAGCGCCTCGGGCTCCTGCCCGAACGCCTGGCGGAACACGCGGCCCACCAGCGCGCGGTTCAGCGGCAGCGCCTGGTGCTGGCCGCGCGCCAGCTCGCGGCGCACGCCGTCGGGCAGCAGGCCCGGGTGCATGCTCAGCATCTGCGACACCTTGAGGGCGGTGCCGCGCAGCTGGCCCAGCGCGCCGAAGAGGATGCGGCCCAGCGCGGCCTCGTGGTCGGCCTGCACCTGCTCGGACGGCGTGCGCACGCTGTGCCCGATGCGCGCCAGGCCGATGCGCGCCGCCGCCACGCTGGTGATGGCGCCGCGCGCCAGGCGGCTGGTGCGGGGCGGGGTGTTGCGGGCCATGTCAGTGCCCGGTGTGTGTGGGTACGGCCGCCACGCGACGCAGCATGCTCCGCACGATGGCGCAGTGGAACGGCGTGATGACCGCCATGTAGGCATGGCCCAGCGTGTTGTGGATGTGCACCACGGTGCTGAGCACCAGCATGGGCTGCCCGGCCACGAGCCGCTTGCACAGCGACACCTGCACATCGAGGTGCTTGTCGTCCTGGCCCATCACCACCTCGCGCTCGCCCAGGTGGCGCAGGATGAAGATGCCCACGCGGTCGCCCTGGCGGTAGCTGGCGGCGTTGTGGGGATCGGCGTGCGGGTCGCTGCGCTGGTTGTGCACATCGTGCAGCTGGCCCACGTCTTTGAGGCCGACCAGCCGCACCAGCCGGTTGCGCAGCGCCATGAGCGCGCGCGTCCAGTGGGGCGTGCGCGCCACCACATCGAGCCAGGCCTGCAGTGCGCTGGCGTCGGGGTGCGGGTCGAGCGTCTGGTACGCGTCGGCGTATTGCGCACCGGGCAGGGCTGCGTGGATCACGGTGCCCTCGGGCAGGGGCACGGCGTGCACGTTGCGCAGGATGGCGGCGCTCATGGCGCGGCCTTGCGGGTGCGGCGGACTGGGGCAGCGGCGGTTGCTGGGGCAGCATCTGCCGGGGTGGCTGCCGCGGGTGACGGGCCACCGGCCTTTGTGCGCGCCTTGCGGGGCTTCGGCCCGGCAGCCGCCCCGGGTGGGGGCGGCGCTGTAGGGGCCGTGGCAGGTGCGCGGCGCACGGGCACGGTCCCCATGTCGTCCAGCGTCTGCTGCGCGGCGCGCAGCACGCCCACCAGCCCGCTGCCGCGCTGCATGAAGCGCGCCATCTGGCTGCGCAGCACGAAGCCGCCCAGCTGCAGCGCGCGGCTGACCAGGCCCGTGCGCAGCGTGAGCACCAGCACGCCCAGCGACAGGTCCACCAGCTGCGTGGTGTCGGCAAAGCCGTCGGACTCGTCGGCCAGCCAGTAGGCCACCACACCGCCCAGGTAGTCGGTGTACAACCCGCCCGCCAGGCCCTTGAAGTCGCAGGGCTCGATCTCGCCGCTGGCCTCCGCGGCCTCGAGGAAGCTCGCCACCGCATCGCGCAGCGCGGCACGTGCCGGCAGCGGTTCGGCCATCAGCGCCAGCGGCGAGCGCCGGGCCACCTTGTGCATCTCGGCCACGAACTCGCGGTCGGCCAGCAGCCGCTCCAGCACCGCATCGGTCAGGCGCTGCAGCTTTTCTTGCAGCGTGTAGCTGGAAAAGCCGGGGGCCTGCAAGGTGTCGGCCAGCGACGCATGCACCACCTCGTCCAGGTACCCCAGCACGATGCGGTCCTTGGTGGGGAAGTACTTGTAGATCGTGGCGTCGCCAATGCCGGCAGCGCGGGCGATGTCCTTCATCGTCGTGCCGTCGAACCCCTGGCGGGTCATCAGGTCCACCGCGCTGGCCACGATCTGGCGGCGGGTGGCGTCTTGCTGCTGGCGGGTGGTTTTCATTTGCTATCTTTAAATTTGTCGAATTGACGATTTAAAGAATAGTGGATTCACATTAAAGAGTCAACAGCGCCCGAAATGGGCGTCCAGTGCTGTCAGAACCAGCGTTTTGAGCATCGTTTTGCCCTCTACCGCCGACTGGTAAAGCGCAAGAAGCTATTAAAAATATAGCAAACGTAGTGTCTGACCCGTGCTCCCCGCCGTGCGCGCTCACTACCCCCACAAACCGGCGCGCCCCCACGCCAATGCACCCGTGGAACCGGCTTTGCCGGGCCACCGGGTGCGTCCCCCTGCGGGGGAAGCGGCGCAGCCGCTCAGGGGGACTACCAATCCTTCCCGTGGAACCGGCTTCGCCGGGCCACCGGTTGCGTCCCCCTTTGGGGAAAGACGCGCAGCGGCTCAGGGGCAACCCATCACGGGGGCAGCCGCCGCATGCTCGTGAAAGCCTCGAACTCCCAGCTGCGCATCGCCAGCAGCAAGGTGTAGCCCTCCAGCTCGCGCGGCGGCAGCTTCTGGTCGGCCAGGTGCTGCTGCGCAAAGTCCTGCGCCACGCGCTGCATGCGCTCCATGAACGCGGGCGCCAGGCCCCGGCTGATGGTGCCGTGCACCAGCAGCACGCCTTCGCCCGATCCGTCGAAGCTGCCCGCGAAGTAGTCGAGCAGCGCGTGCTCGCGAAAGTAGTTCATCACCGGGCCGTGGGGCCGCCAGCGGAAGGTCTTGGCGAGCTTGAGGCGGTAGCGGTTCAGCGGCCGCAGCTCGATGATGCCGATGCGGTCGAGCTGCGCCAGGTACTTGATGCCATCGGCTTCCGACAGGCGGTAGGTGGTGGTCACCTGCTCCAGCGTCCACTGGCTCAGCACGCAGATCGCCATCAGCAGCAGCTTCTTGTCGGCCACCACGGCGCGCTCCTGCTCCTGCGTCAGTTCCTTGAGCAGGGGCTGGCTCTCGGCCACGCGGCGCGCCAGGTCGGCAAAGTCCAGCGCCAGCGCGCGGCAGATGGCGTCGATGCGCGACAGCGGCATGTCGCCCTTGGCCAGCATGCGCTTGACGCTGGATTCGGCCATGCCCAGGGCCACGGCCAGGTCGGCGTAGGTCATCTGGGCGCTCTTGAGTTCTTTCTTCAGGGCGGTGACGAGGTCGGCAGTGGTGCTCATGGGTGGGGTCCTCCTGGGTATCGATTATCAATACCCGCGGTGGTCGAAGTGGCGCCTTGCGCGACTTTGGGGTGGGTAACGAGGGCCGGGCTCCCGACACTGCGCTCCATCTCGTTCATCCAACCCCTGAAAGACGGTCCCGCATGTCCCCCTCCTACCTGTCATCCACCGCGCGCAGGCCCGGCCTGTCGCGCACCGAAGCGGCCCTGCTAGGGCTTGCCATGCTGCTGGCGGCGCTGGCGCTGTTCGGCCCGGTGCTGCCCGCCAGCGTGCACCAGCACGACTTTGCCGACCAGCGCCTGCTGTGGGGCATCCCTTGCGCGCTCGATGTGCTGAGCAACCTGCCGTTCGCCGCCGCCGGCGTGTGGGGCCTGTGGTGGCTGCGCGGTGTGGAGCGGCGCGCCATCGACGGCGCCTCCCGCGTCGGCGCACACCTCTTCTTCGCCGGCCTGGTGTTCACCGCCATCGGCTCCACGCTGTACCACCTGTGGCCCAACGATGCGGGCCTGCTGTGGGACCGGCTGGGCATGGTGCTGCCGTTCGTGGGGCTGCTGGGCCTGGCCGCTGCGGGCCGGGTGAGCGGCCGCGCTGGCTGGGCCGCGATGGGCGCGGTGCTGCTGGCCGGGCCCGCTGCCGTGCTGTGGTGGGCGCACACCGCCAACCTGCTGCCCTGGGCCGTGGTGCAGTTGGGCGGCATGCTGGTCGTGCTGGTGCTGGCCGTGCTGCCCCGGCGTGCGGGCACGCTGCCGGTGCACCTGGGGGCCGTGATCGCGATGTACGGGCTGGCCAAGCTCTTCGAAGCGGCAGACCACGCGGTGTTCGACGCTACGGCGCAGTGGGTGTCGGGCCACAGCCTCAAGCACGTGCTGGCGGCAGGCGCCGCGTGGCCGGTGCTGATGGCGGTGGAGGCTTTGCGCCACAAAGCAACGCCCGACACCATGTTCATCATCCGCACCGGGCAGAATGGCGCCCACACCGTGGGTGTCGCGCGCATTGTGCGCGCCGGTCCCTACCAGAACACGGCCACTGCCCCTGTCGCCGCGACAGGCGCAGCGGCCACCGCCGATCCATCGGCTACGAGGAGAAACGCATGACCCCCGCCGAGACCACCGCATCGAGCGTGCCCGCCGCGCAGGCCCCAGGCCACGCCGCCCACGGGCAACATGGTCATGAGGACCCGAACCAGTTCGCGCTGCTGCGCCAGCGGCGTTTCGCCCCGTTCTTCTGGACGCAGTTCTCCGGCGCGGCCAACGACAACCTCTTCAAGTTCGCCTTCACCGTGATGGTGACCTACCAGCTCAGCGTGGGCTGGCTGCCGCCGGCGATGGCCGGGCTGGTGATCGGCGCGTTGTTCATCCTGCCGTTCCTGCTGTTCTCGGCCACGTCGGGCCAGCTGACCGACAAGTACGACAAGACGAAGATGATCCGCTTCGTGAAGAACCTGGAGATCGCCATCATGCTCGTGGCGGCCGCCGGGTTCGTCGCGGGCAACGTGCCCATCCTGCTGCTGTGCACCTTCCTGATGGGCGTGCACTCCACGCTGTTCGGGCCGGTCAAGTTCGCCTACATGCCCCAGGTGCTGAGCGAGCGCGAGCTCACCGGCGGCAACGGCATGGTCGAGATGGGCACCTTCGTGGCCATCTTGCTGGGCAACGTGGCGGGCGGCCTGCTGGTGGCGCTGCCCGGCATCGGCCACACCACGGTGGCCATCGCCTGTGTGGCGCTGGCGCTGGTGGGGCGGGTGGTGGCGCAGTTCATCCCGTCGGTGCCGGCCACCGACCCGGGCCTCACCATCAACTGGAACCCTTTCACCGAAACCTGGCGCAACCTGCAGCTGGCGCGGCAGAACGTCGTGGTGTTCCGCTCGCTCTTGGGCATCAGCTGGATGTGGTTCTTCGGTGCGGTGTTTCTGAGCCAGTTTCCGAGCCTGGCCAAGGAGGTGCTGCACGGCAACGAGCAGGTGGCATCGCTGCTCTTGGTGGTGTTCTCCATCGGCATCGGCATCGGCTCGCTGCTGTGCGAGGTGCTCTCGCGCCGCCATGTCGAGATCGGCCTGGTGCCGCTCGGGGCCATCGGCATGAGCGTGTTCTCCATCGACCTGTACTTCGCGTCGCGCAGCCTGCCTGCGTCCGAGATCATGGGCCTGGCCACCTTCCTGTCGCAAAGCCAGCACTGGCGCGTGATGATCGACCTGGCGCTGCTGAGCCTGTTCGCGGGCCTGTACAGCGTGCCCATGTACGCGCTGATCCAGATGCGCAGCCAGCCCACGCACCGCGCGCGCATCATCGCGGCCAACAACATCCTGAATGCGCTGTTCATGATCGGCAGCTCGCTGATCGCCGGGGCCCTGCTGGGCGCGGGCTTCACGGTGCCGCAGATCTTCTTGTTCACCGGCCTGGCCAACGCGGTGGTGGCGTTCTACATCTTCATGCTGGTGCCCGAATACCTGCTGCGCTTCGTGGCCTGGGTGTCCTCGCGCTTCGTGTACCGCTTCAAGGTGCAGGGCGACCAGCACCTGCCCACCACCGGCGCCGCCATCCTGGCGTGCAACCACGTGAGCTTCATCGACGCGGTGCTGCTCATGGCCGCCAGCCCGCGCCCCATCTATTTCGTGATGGACCACCGCATCTTCCGCGTGCCGGTGCTGGGCTGGCTGTTCCGCCTGGCCAAGGCGATCCCGATCGCGCCGTACAAGGAAGACCCCGCGACCTACGACGCGGCCTTCGAGCGCGCGGCGCAGGTGCTGCGCGAGGGCGATCTGCTGGCCATCTTCCCCGAAGGCGGCATCACCAAGGACGGCCAGCTGCAGGAGTTCAAGGGCGGCATCATGAAGATCATCGAACGTGCGCGCGAAGAAGGCGTCGAGGCGCCCGTGATCCCGATGGCGCTGATCAACCTGTGGGGCTCGTACTTCAGCCGCATCGAAAAAGGCGGCGCCATGGTGCGGCCGTTCCGCCGCGGGTTCTACAGCCGCGTGGGTTTGAATGTCGGCGCGCCGATTGCTGCGCGCGACGTGCAGCCGGCCACGCTGCGCGAGCAGGTGGCGCGCCTGCTCTGAGCCTGGTTTGCCGTCAACGGCCCGCGCCCACGGTGGGTACGCGCGCCGCGGTCCCGCTCACTCCGCCTTGATGTTCGCGCGCTGGGCAATCGCCCGCATGCGCGGCAGCTCGTCCTCGATCTGCGCCTGCACCGCGTCGCCGTTGGCGTAGGCCTGCTCCAGCCCGCTGGCGATGAGCTTGCTGCGGATCTCGGCATCGGCCATGGTCTCGGCCAGCGCCTTGCCCAGCTTGGCCTTGGCATCGGCAGGCAGGCCGCGCGGCGCCACCACCGCCAGCCACGAATCCGCAGCAAAGCCCGCAAAGCCGCTTTCGGCCACCGTGGGCACATCGGGCAGCTGCGTGGCCCGCGTGGCGCCCGTGACCACGATGGGCTTGATCTTGCCGCCCTTGAGCTGCGGCAGCGCGGCGGCCACCGTGTCGATGGTGAACGGGATCTGCCCGCCGATCAAATCGCTCATGGCGGGCGCGCTGCCGCGGTAGGGCACGTGCATCAGCTTCACGCCGGTGGCCGACCACATCAGCTCGGCTGCGAAATGGCCGGTGGTGCCGCTGCCGAACGAGCCGTACGAGAACTTGTCCGGCGCGCGGTTCACCGCGGCGACCAGCTGCTTCAGGTTGCTCACCGGTACATCGCGGTGGGCCAGCAGGATGAGCGGCACGCGCGCCACCATGCCGATGGGCTCGAAGCTCTTGACCGGGTCGTAGGGCAGTTTGTTGTTGAGGGCGGGGTTGACGGTGAAGGTGGAGCCCGAGCTGATCAGCAGCGTGTAGCCGTCCGCCGGGGCATTGGCCACGAACGATGCGCCCACGATGGTGCCCGCGCCCGCCTTGTTCTCGATCACCACCGCCTGGCCCAGGCGTTCGCCCAGCTTCTTGCTGATGAGCCGGCCCACGATGTCCACCGCGCCGCCGGGCGGGAAGGGCACGATGAGCTGGACGGGTTTGGCGGGGTACCCGTCGGCGCGGGCCAGCGGCGATAGACCCAGGCCTGCGGTGGCTGCGATCGCAGCAAGGGACAGGGCGACGCCAGTGCGTCGCGTCAGAGGCAAGCGGTTCATTCGGCGATCCTTCGGATGAGGGCTGGTTGTGTTCAGCCGTTGCTACCTGCGGACAGGGTCCAGGATGCGCCAGTCTTCGTTTCGCTCTGGCGGCCCGCCAGGGCCTGTCGCTACCACGGAAGTTCGGTCAGCCGCCATGGACCCGGGAAGGCCCGGTGCCATGGCGGCGGGACCCGGCGGCGTGCACGGGTCTGAGGAAACGCAAAGGAAAAAAGGCGGAGGTGCTCAGATCACGGAGAGCCCGGCCAGCCGGCACAGGCGCTGCTGGTCCGTCTCCTCGCGCGGCGCGTCAGCCGTTGCGAAAAAGAAAGCTGTAGGCGTTGAGCGCCGGCACCCCTCCCAGGTGCGCATACAGAACGCGAGAGCCTTCGGGGAATTCGCCCTTGCGCACCATGTCGATCATGCCGTGCATGGACTTGCCTTCGTACACCGGGTCGGTAAGCATGCCTTCCTGGCGAGCGCACAGGCGGATGGCTTCGAGCGTGCCCTCGTTGGGCAGGCCGTATTCCGGGCCGCCGTAGCGCGTGTCCAGCACCACGTCCTCGGCCGTGATCTCCTGGCCCAGCTCCACCAGCTTGGCGGTGTTCTGCGCGATGCGCAGCACCTGGGCATGGGTCTTTTCGGGCTTGGCCGATGCGTCGATGCCGATCACCTTGCGCGCCCGGCCGTCGGCCGCAAAGCCCACCACCATGCCGGCCTGCGTGCTGCCCGTGACCGAGCACACCACGATGTAGTCGAACTGGAAGCCCAGCTCTTTTTCCTGCTGGCGCACTTCTTCGGCAAAGCCCACGAAGCCCAGGCCGCCGTACGGGTGCTCGGAGCAGCCGGCCGGGATGGGGAAGGGCTTGCCGCCGGCCTTCTTCACGTCTTCCATGGCCTGCTCCCAGCTGGGGCGGATGCCGATGTCGAAGCCCGCAGCATCCAGGCGCACGTCGGCGCCCATGATGCGGCTCATCTCGATGTTGCCCACGCGGTCGTACACCGCGTCGGAGTAGTTGACCCAGTTCTCCTGCACCAGCACGCACTTCATGCCCAGGTGCGCGGCCACCGCGGCCACCTGGCGCGTCTGGTTGGACTGGATGCCGCCGATGGAGACCAGCGTGTCGTAGCCGCCCGCGATCGCCTCGGGGATGAGGTATTCGAGCTTGCGCGTCTTGTTGCCGCCAAAGGCCAGGCCCGAGTTGCAGTCCTCGCGCTTGGCGTACAGGTGCACCTTGCCGCCCAGGTGGGCCGACAGGCGCGGCAGCGCGGTGATGGGCGAGGGCCCGAAGGTGAGCGGATGGCGGGCGAATTTCTGCAGGTTCATGGCGGTTTCCTCAAGCGGTGATGGGGCGCAGACCGGGGCGTCTGCCGTGCATCCATCGTAGGAAAACACGCACTTAACGGGGTTGTGAACTCTGCGTGAAATTTGGCGTTTTGATGCTGCTCAATGAATAATAGGTGATAGAAATTTTGGTGATGAGCAAATGAGCGCAACAAAAGTTCGTGCAAAGAATGTGGATGCCACGGAGGAAACGCTGGAGGCCCTGGACCGCACCGACAAGGCCATCCTGCGGCTGCTGCAGCGCGACGCATCGCTGTCGAACGTGGCACTGGCCGCCAAGGTGCACCTGAGCCCGCCCGCCTGTCTGCGCCGCGTGGAGCGGCTCAAGCGCCTGGGGCTCATCGACAAGGTGGTGGCGCTGCTCAGCCCGCGTGCGGTGGGCGCGGGCATGCTGGTGATGATCGGCGTGGTGCTGGACCGCTCCACGCCCGACTCGTTCGCGGCGTTCGAGAAGGCCGCGGCCAAGGTGTCCGGCTGCATGGAATGCCATGTGGTCACCGGCGAGTTCGACTACTTCATGCTGGTGCGCACGCGTGACAACGACAGCTTCAACCGCCTGCACGCCGAGCAGTTGCTCTACCTGCCGGGCGTGCGCCAGGTGCGCTCGTTCATGGTGCTGCGCAATGTGCTGTCGACGACGGAGTTACCGCTGGCGGTGTGATTCGCCAACTCGCGCTGCCAGAGTGCTCCCCCCAAAACGCAATACCGTTCGGGCTGCGCCTGTCGAAGTCTAGCGCGGCGCTTCGACAGGCTCAGCGTGAACGGGTGTGGGGTTCTGGGATTGTTGCGGCAATCGGAAGGCCTCAGCGCGCTGACTCCCGCGCACGCCCCGTCAGCCGGTCCCACACCGCCCCACCGAACACATTCACCGCCAGCCCGGCCATCAGCAGCCCCGCGCCCGCAAAGTGCACGGGTTGCAGCGCCTCGCCAAACACCAGCCAGCCCGTGGTCAGCCCCACCACCGGCACCAGCAGCGTGAAGGGTGCCACGCGGTTCACGGGGTAGCGCGACATGAGGTACGTCCATAGCCCGAAGCCCAGCAGCGTGGAGATCCACGCGATGTACGCCACTGCGGCCATCGACTTCCAAGACAGGTGCTGCACGGCCGCCAGCACCGCGCCGGGCCCGTCGATCCACAGCGACAGCGCCACGAAGGGCAGGGGCGCCACCAGGCTGGACCACACGATGAAGGCGAACTGGTTCATCGGCCCATGCCGGCCCACGGCGCGCGTCACGATATTGCCGCAGCCCCACATCGCCGCCGCCGCCACGGTGAGCGCAAACCCCGCCAGTGGCATGGACGCGCCGTGCGCGCTGCCGATCAGCACCAGCCCCACGGCCGCCAGCGCCAGGCCCGCCACCTGGTTGCCGTGCCACGGCTCGCGCAGCCACCATGCGGCCAGCAGCAGGGTGAAGAACGACTGCGCCTGCAGCACCAGCGACGCCAGGCCCGAGGGCATGCCGATGTGGATGGCGGTGAACAGCAGCGCGAACTGGGCCACGGCCATCGTCATGCCGTACAGCAGGTACAGGCGCAGCGGCACCTTGGGCGGCCGCACGAACAGCAACGCCGGGAAGGCCGCCAGCAGGTAGCGCAACGCGCCCAGCAGCATGGGCGGGATGTCGGCCACGCCCACCTTGATGACGGCGAAGTTGAGGCCCCAGACCACGATGACGAGCAGTGCGAGGCAGAGGTCGCGGGGGCGCAGGGTGGAGGTGTTCATGGTGGCGAAGCAGCGGCAGCAGGACTGGCCGGAATTGTCGGCCAGCCGCAGGGCGCGCGCCGGGCGTGGCGGGCCGGGCTTCGGTTAGAAACGGACAGCCGGTGCCACTGCGCCGGCGGCGCAATCCATCAGCCGGCTTCGACCTCGAAGCTCAGCCCCGCGTTCGCCTGCAGCCGCTTCATCAGCGCATCGCCCATGGCCGGGGCTGTGGTCCAGATGCCGCCGGGGGTGCCTGTGGCGTCCTGCAGCAGGCACACGGCGGCCTCGGCGATCATCTTGGAGGTGGAGCCGTAGCCCGGGTCGCGGTCGCCCTTCACGCCCACGCGCAGGGTGTTGCCTGCCGCGTCGGTGCCGAGGAACAGCACGTCGTAGAAACCCGCATCGCGCTCTTCGCGCGAGGGGCCTTCGCCGGGCTTGGGGCCCTTGTCGGAGCCGAGCGACTTGTCGCCCGCCACGGCATTGGCGATGGCTTCGCCCTTTTCGCCGGTGCCGGTGATCAGCATCTCGTCGTAGACAAAATCGGCGCCATAGGCGTGCTGCAGCAGGAAGTTGGAGCGGTGCACGTTGCGCGTGTTGATCGCGGCCATCACGAAGGGGGCGACCCACACCCCCTCACCGCCCGGGCCTGCCAGGGCCTCGTCCACCATGGGCTTGTGGCCGGTGGGCTGGCGCGGGCCTTCGAAGCCGGGCGTGAGCGAGAACGGGTTCTTGAGCAAGTCCAGCACAGCGGGGTTGCCGGCGGCGGCGGCCATGGTGGCCTTCAGGCTGGCGGCGGTGCCGCCCGAGAAGGTGCCCTTCATCTTGCGCACCCGGCCGCGCACGCGCGGTGCGGGGTGGCCGAAGCGCTGGCCGAATTCCTTTTGCAGCAGGAACACGCCCAGGTCGAACGGGATGGAGTCGAACCCGCACGAGAACACGATGCGCGCGCCGCTGGCTTGGGCGGCGGCTTCGTGCGCGTCGATCATCTGGCGCATCCAGGCGGGCTCGCCACACAGGTCCACATAGTCCACGCCGGCCGCGGCGCAGGCGGCCACGAGTTCGTTGCCGTACAGCTGGTAGGGGCCCACGGTGGTCAGCACCAGGCGGGTCTGGGCCATCAGGGCCTGCAGGCTGGCGGGGTCGGTGCTGTCGGTCACGATGAGCGGGGTGTCGGCAGGGGCGCCGACTTCGTCGCGCACGGCGGCCAGCTTGTCGGCGCTGCGCCCGCCCATGGCCCAGCGCAGGCCGCTGCCGGCGGGGTAGCGCTGCAGCAGGTATTCGACGACGAGGCGGCCGGTGAAGCCGGTGGCGCCGTGGACGACGATGTCAAAGGGTTTGGCGGTGGTCATGGGGCGGTCTCCGTGCGGGCGTTGCAGCAGTCAAAGGCTGCGATTGTCAAAGACAAGCCGGTGCAGTGATGTCGCCCAGGTGCCCCGGTCCATGCGATGAAAGTATCGCCATTCGATACCGACGAGCCGGGCAGCCGCCACTGGCGCAACCCGTTGGCGGTCGCGGCGGGCCGGCGCGGCACTATCCGCTCCGTGTTCAACCACGGCCCGTTCAGGCCACCCCACTTGTATGTCGTCTTCTTCCACCCTCATCCAGCGTGACACCCGTGCATGGCAGCTCCAGGTGTGGGTCTCGTTCGGCCTGGCTGTCTTCCTGTGCGCCGTGGGGCTGGCCTGGTTGCCGGGCGAGCAGCTGGAGCAGGCGTTCATGGTGATGGGCTATGTGTTCTGCCTCTCGGCCGCGTTCGTGCTGGCCAAGTTCGTGCGGGACAACGAGAGCGCCGCGCGCCGCGGCGCGGGCGACACACCGATGTGGAAGCTGGTGGTCTGGGGCGGCTTCGTGGTGGCCATGGGCCTCACCGGATGGGGCCTGTTGGGCATGGAGATCAACGTGACCTACAAGGCTTTTCTGGGTGTGAGCTGGCTGTACCTGATCACCACCGCGTTCACGCTGGCCAAGATGCTGCGCGACCGCCACGAGGCGGACCTGCTCGAAGCGCGCCTGCAAGGCCGCCGCGAAGCGGCCGCAGCACATCCTGCTACGTCTGGTAACAACGCCAGCTGAGTTTCCGGCGTCCGCCATGAAGCCATGGCGGATGCTCGGAGGTTGCCCTGAAAAATCCGGTGCTGCCGCGCTACTGCGCAGCACCTTCCGCGAGGAGTGAAACCATGAAGACATTGCCCAAGATCCTGACCCTTGCCCTGGCCGCCGGCCTGCTGTGCACGCTGGCTGCCCTGCCCGCACGGGCGCAGAGCGAGGCCTCGGCCGCACTGTCGCTGCTGCCCATCGCGTCGGTGGTGGGCACGGCCTCGGTGGCGTCTGCCGCCGCTGGCGCGGTCGTGACGGTGCCCGCGGCCCTGTCGGTCGCCGGTGCGGTGCTGACGGTGAAGACGGTGGAGGCATCGGCCACCGGCACGGTGTACCTGCTGGAGCGCGCATCGGACGGCGCCCGGGTCAGCGTCGAGGTGGCGGGCCGGGGCGTGGGCGCATCGGCGCACGCCGTGGGCACCGTGGTGACCTGCAGCGTGATCGGCACGGGGGTGGTGCTGTCGGTGGCGGGCGAGGCGATCGCCTTCGTGCCCAACGCCATCGGCCGTGCGCTGCTGCACAACGAGCGTCTGTAAGGGCTCCGCCATGAATATGCAGCTGATGACCGTGACGACCCCTGCGCAGGCCCGCGTGCGCTCTTCTTTCAACCCCGCCGTGCTCGGCCTGGCCCTGGTGGCGGGCGCGGCCTTGTTGGCTGCACCTGCGGCCCACGCAGGCCGCTCCTGCGAGGCCGCCAAGCCCGTGCCGGCCAAGGTGATCGAGCGCGGCATGCAGTTGGCCCAGCAGACCTCGGCCGCGCTGGATGCGGAGCATGCGAAGTCCGGCGCGCAGGTGGTGGTGCTCGGCCGCGCGGGGCAGGACCTCTCCAAGTACGGCCTGCGCTATTCGCACCTGGGCTGGGCCTACAAGACGCCCGAGGGCCCCTGGCGCGTGGCCCACAAGCTCAACGAATGCGGCACGGCCGTGGGTTATCTGTACCGCCAGGGGCTGGGCGAGTTCTTCCTGGACGACCTGTGGCGCTACGAGGCCGTCTACGCCGTGCCCACGCCCGAGGTGCAGCAGCGCTTGTTGGCCGTGCTGCAGGACACCGCCCGCACCAAGACGCTGCAGCACCAGCCCTACAGCATGGTCAGCTACGCGTGGGGCCGCAAGTACCAGCAGTCCAACCAGTGGGCGCTGGAGACCCTGGCCGTGGCCATGGAGCCCGCCACGGTGCGCAGCCGCGAGCAGGCGCAGGCCTGGCTGCAGTTCAAGGGCTATGAGCCCACCACGCTCAAGCTCGGGCCGCTCACCCGCATGGGCGGGCGCGTGGGCTCGGCCAACATCGCGTTCGACGACCACCCCAGCGACAAGCGCTTCTCGGACCGCATCGAGACCGTCACTGTCGATTCGGTGCTGGCGTGGCTGCAGCGTGCGCAGCTGGCGTCGGCCCCGGTGACCATCAAAAATTGAATAAAAGTGCTGCTACCGCTTGATGGTCAAGCGCTGGCAGCTATCAAAAAAGAAGCATTGCGCTTCAGGCACCCGTGAGGAGCAGACGACCATGAGCAAATCCCTGCGACTGTCGGAGAAGTGGTTTCGCCGCGGCCTGTGGCTGGTGGCGGTGGTGTTCGCCAGCTTCCTGATCGGGCTGGGCGGCACCATCGTGGGCGACCTGCCCAAGGTCGAGACGCCGCTGCTGGTGGACGACTTCCTCGACCGCGCCGCCGCCGAGAAGCTGCGCGCGCAGGTCAAGGAGGCGCGCCAGGCCGAGCAGGATGCGCAGACCGCGCTGGAGCAGGCGCAGCTGCAGCGCAGCAAGGCCCGCAGCGAGACCCAGGCCGCGCGCGAGACGTTCAACAACTGGCTCGCCACCCGCTCCGCCACGCAGCGCGCCGACCAGGACCCCGAGGTCATCGCCCGCACCCAGGCGCTCGATGGGCTCAAGCTCGCAGAACGCACCACGCAGCAGGCCGTGGAGCGGCAACAGCAGGCCGCGCTGGATGCGCGCCAGGGGGCCGCAGCCACGCAGGAGCGACTGAACGCGATGGAGGCCGAGGGCTACGTGAAGCTGGAGGCCGAGCGCCGCAAGGTCGACTTGCGCGTGTTCCTGTACCGCCTGGCGCTCACACTGCCGCTGCTGGTTGTGGCCGGCTGGCTGTTCGTGAAGAAGCGCAAGGGCACCTACTGGCCGTTCGTGTGGGGCTTCATTTTCTTCGCGCTGTTCGCGTTTTTCGTGGAGCTGGTGCCCTACCTGCCGAGCTACGGCGGCTATGTGCGCTACGTGGTGGGCATCGGCGTCACGGCGCTGGTGGGGCGCTACGCCATCCTGGCGCTCAACCGCTACCTGGAGCGCCAGAAGCTGGCCGAGGCCCTGCCCGACCAGGAGCGCCGCAAGGAGCTGAGCTACGACGTCGCCCTGGCCCGCCTGGCCAAGAGCGTGTGCCCCGGCTGCGAGCGGCCGGTGGACCTGAAGAACGAGACGATCGATTTCTGCCCGCACTGCGGCATCGGCCTGTTTGACCATTGTGGCACCTGCACCACGCGCAAGAGTGCGTTCGCGAGGTTCTGCCACGCGTGCGGGACAGGGGCGGGGGTCAAGCTGGCGCGCGATGACTGAGCGGGCCCCCGCGTGACCGCCGTGCAGGGGCTGCGCCGCCGACAACTGCTAGGCACGCTGGGCGCACTGGCCGCTGCAGGCCTTGGCAGTGCTGCGTGGCCAGTGGCGCCCCACAGCGCGCCCGGTGTGCTGGTGGAGAACGTGAGCCGCCTGTACGCCGTGCGCGTGTCGCGGGTGGTGGTACCCACAGGCTTGCAGGACGTGGTGCGGGCAGTGAGGCAATGGCCCGGCGCAGTGGCCGTGGGGGGCGCGCGCTACAGCATGGGCGGGCAGGTGGGTGTGGAGGGCGGGCTGCATGTCGACATGCGGCGCATGAATGCGCTGGTGTGGCTCGACACCAGCGCCCGCAAGCTGCGTGTGCAGGCCGGCATGCGCTGGCGCGATGTACAGGACCACCTGGACCCCCACGACCTGGCGGTGCGCACCATGCAGAGCTACGCGAACTTCACGGTGGGCGGGTCGGTGTCGGTGAACGTGCATGGCCGCTATGTGGGGCATGGGCCGATCGGCGCGTCCGTGCGGGCCCTGCAGATCGTGCTGGCCAGCGGCGAGGTGCGCGAGGCCAGCCGCCTGCAGCACCCCGACCTGTTCCGCGCTGCACTGGGCGGATACGGTGGGCTGGGCGTGATCACCGAAGTCGAGCTGGACCTGGATGCCAATACCGCCATGGAGCGCACCGTGGCCCACGTGGCCCTGGAGGACTACCGAGGCTTCTTTGCCGCCAAGGTGGCCGCGAACCCGCAGGCCGTGATGCACAACGCAGACCTGCTGCCCCCGGCCTTCGACCGCGCCACCGCCGTGACCTGGGCCCGCACCGACAAGCCCGTGACCGTGCCCGACCGGCTGGTGCCGCGCGGGCTGCCCTACACGCTGGACAAAAGCGTGATCTGGGCAGTGACGGAGCTGCCGGGAGGCCACCAGCTGCAGCACAAGGTGGTGCGCCCGGCGCTGCTGCGTGGGCAGCCGGTGGTGTGGCGCAACCATGAGGCGAGCCTGGATGCCGCCTCGCTCGAGCCCGCGAGCCGCGCGCAGTCCACCTACGTGCTGCAGGAGTACTTCGTGCCCGTGGCCCAGTTCGCCACCTTCACGCGGGGCCTGGCCCGCATCCTGGCGCAGCACGGGGCGCAGGTGCTCAACATCTCGGTGCGCCACGCGCCGCCCGACCCCGATGCCGTCATGGCCTGGGCGCGCGAGGAAGTGTTTTCATGGGTGCTGTACTACAAGCAGGGCACCAGCCCCGAGGCCTGTGAAGCAGTGGCCGTGTGGACGCGTGCGCTGATCGACTGGGCCCTGCAGCACGGCGGCACCTACTACCTGCCCTACCAGCGCCATGCCACACAGGCACAGTTCGCGGCAGCGTACCCGCAGGCCGACCGGTTTCGCGCCATCAAGGCGTTGTGGGACCCGGAAGGGCGGATGACCAACATGCTGTGGAAGCAGTATCTGTAGCCTGAGGCCGCGCGGTTGCCGTTGCCGTTGTCCGAGCAGTCTGGAGTGGTCGTCAGCGTGGCGGCCGCCCAGCCTGCATGCCCCGCACAGCAACCGGGCGCAGGCGCTCTGGACCTAGCCAACCGCCACCCGGTTGCGCCCCTCGGCCTTGGCCCGGTACAGCGCCGTGTCTGCCGCCAGCAGCAGCACCTCCAGGTCGGCGTCCCCGCCCATGGTGGAGCTGTGCACCAGCCCGATGCTGACCGTGGCGTGCGGCTGCGTTCCGGGGCCGGTGCCGAAGTGCTGCTGCTGCACCGCAGAGCGCATGCGCTCGGCCATGGCCTGCGCCTCGCCGGGCGATACGCCGGGCAGCACCACCGCGAACTCCTCGCCGCCCATGCGGCCCAGCAGGTCCTGGGGGCGCAGTGTGTCCGCCAGGGTCCTGGCGATGCCGATGAGCAACTGGTCCCCGGCGCCGTGCCCGTGCTGGTCGTTGACCTGCTTGAAGTGGTCGACGTCGAGCATCATCACGGCTGCACCGGCGCACCCGCGCTGGTGGCGTGCCAGCAGGCGCTCGCCCTGCTTGAGCAGCGCGCGGCGCGCCAGCACGCCAGTGAGGTCGTCGTGGCGCACGGCGTGGTCCAGCCGGCGCAAGGCCTGGGCGCGGGCCGCGCTGGCGCAGGCCACGGCCAGTGGCCCCAGGGCCAGCAGCGTGACGCCCACGCGCAGCGAGAACACATCGCTGGCGTGCGCCGGCGTGAAGTTGAGCACCCCGGTCGCGACACCCGCCATGGTCCACAGGCACACCACCAGCGACAGCAGGCTGGCGGTGAAGGTGCTGTAGCTCAGGGCGCACCACAGCAGCCCGGGCACCACGAAGGCCAGCATGCCGGGCCCGCCGATCACGGTGCGGACGCCCTCGGCCAGCAGCAGCGAGCTCACCGGCGCCACGCGCCAGAACAGCGAGCCGCCCGATGCACCCTGGGGGGGTGGGGGCGGGTCGTCGGCGCGCGGGGCTGCCAGCACCACGGGGAGGATGAGCATGTAGTTCATGAGCTCGGTGCTGAACCACAGCGACAGCAGGTCGTACCACGGAGCGTTGAAGTACACCGGCGCGGCGCCGCAGCCCGCCAGGGCGCCCACGGTGCTGGCCGCCAGGGCCGCCAGCAGCAGGTACAGGGCCGACACGGTGCGCCGCAGGCGCAGGGTGTTCTCGTCCAGCCGGCGCAGCACCAGCCAGCCGGCGGTGGCACTGAGCAGGTTGGCCGCGTTGAGCCACAGCGCCATGCCCCACTGGCTTCCCGTGATCAGGTCGGCCGCGACATAGCCCAGCCCGGCGGCGATCCACGCGGGTGGCCGCGCCAGGGTGGGGTAGCGCACCAGCAGGCCCAGTAGCAGGGCATTGGCGGGCCAGAAGGCCGACAGGAAGCCGATGGGCCGCGCGAAGATGCCCACCAGGCAGGCCGCAAACACCAGCATGCCCAGGCCGGACCAGACAAGCGGCGGTGCCAGGGGCCGGTAGGGGGCAAGGGTGCGGAGCATGCGTGGAATGGGAGGGGCCGGCAAGGACGACAGCGTCCCCTCGATTGTCTCTGTCGGCGGCCTCGCAGGCCATTTCGCTGCACCTATCAGAAACTTCTGTTGACATTCTCCAACAAAATGTAACGAAGGCGGTAGGAGCCCGCAGGCCGTCGCTGGGCTGTGCTAAGCGCACTGCCCAGCGGCGCTGGCAGCGGGCTTGGGTGTTGCAGGCCGTGCCGTGCCTGGAACGTCCCGGCCCGGGGGCGCGCGCGGCGCTACCGCCTGCGCCAGCGCTGCACCCAGTGGCGCTGCACCACCCGCGCCATGCGCCAGGCCCAGGATGCGCGGGCGCGCTCCAGCACACGGTGCTTGAAGCTGATCCAGTGCGTGTACGCCCAGGCAAACCACCGCAACTGCATCAGTGCAGGCTGGGTGAGCGTGAACAGGCGCGCGACCACGGCCGTGCCCACCACCTTGGCCAGCGCGATCACCAGCATGCCCAGCACCACATGCCCGCGCCCCATGGCCCAGAGCGCGAGCAGCTTGAAGGGCAGCAGCAGCGCCGTGGGCAGTGCGAACAGCGCCACCGCCGCCCAGGGCGGCAGGGAGCGCACCCAGCCTTCGATCCAGCGCAGCCCCGGCCAGCGGCCGATGCGCGCCAGCAGTTGCTGCAGCGGCACCCAGCCCCATTCCTCGAACAGGATGATCAGCGCCAGCAGGCCGCTGGCAAGGCCCGCCATCGCGCGGCCGGGCCAGCGCAGCAGTTGGTGCAGCAGGTTGTGAATGATGTGGGCCTCCAGCCTGGGCGCTTCGACCCTGGCAGCGATGGTGGGTGATGGATCGCGAATGGGCGCATCAGCGGCCAGCGGCCGCCTTGACGCCCCCGGACCCGCGGACGGTCTCTGGACAGGCAGCATACCGCTCTGTGTGCGGTGCGGATGGCGCGGTGGGCGTGGGCCGCTGCCGGCGCTGAAGTATCCGTCGGCGATACCCGAGGGCCCGCGCCACGCCACCGCCCCTGGAATGTCGCTCGCCCGCCGTGCGGTGCGCGAATCATCGGCGCCACAAGCATGTGCTTGGGTCTCAAGGAGCCTTATGGGCTTGCTGTCTTTGCCTTCGATCCGCCGCCGCGCCCTGACCGGCCTGGTCCTGTCCGCGTCCGTGGCGGCCCTCAGTGGTTGCTACGTGGCGCCCATGCAGCCCGCGCCGGTCCCTGTGGTGGTGCAGGCACCGGCACCACCGGCGCCTCTCACGCTGGCCGTGCGTCTGTATCCCGCCAACGATCAGGCGACCGCACTCGGTGTGGTGCACGCGGTGGTGACCAACGATCTGCATGGCCGGGGGACCTTCCAGGCCACGATCCAGGGGGAGTCATTCATGGGTGAAGCCACGCGCAAGGCCGGCTCCTCCCGCGAGGGGCTTGCCAGCGGCGCGGGCAGCCGGGGCAGTTACCTCAGTTGCCAGTACGCGATGAACTCGTCCACGCTGGGCATGGGCTCGTGCCGCCTGTCCAGCGGCGCGCTGTTCACCATGCACGTGGGCGGCTGACGCCGCACGCGCTCAAGGGGCGGGCTGCCCGGCGGCTGCGACGTCGGTGTCTCGCTCGCCCCCTTTGAGATGCCCCACGTACTGCAGCGCCTGCTTGATCTGCACCGACGGCACATCGCCTTCGCGCATGTGCAGCAGATCGGCAGGGCTCACCATCAGCGCAGAGGCATCGGTCAGCGGCAGCCGGGCCGCGCGGTAGGCCTCCAGCACGAGCTGCGAGCAGAAGAAGCGGTCGTTGCGGGCCGCTCCCAGTTGGATGGCCGCCATGCCGCGCAGGCACGCGTCGCGCACCACGCCCGGCACCAGCGGCAGTTCGCAGTAGGCGCGTTGCAGCGTGAAAGGCGCCTGCAGCACGATGCCGGCGGTGTTGTACTTCTTGCCGTCCTGTGCCTGGGCAAAAGACCGGAGAGCATCGGCGTGCGCATTGGTCATGCCGGGGTGGCGGAAAGCGACGATGGTGGCTTCGTCGGCGATGAAATCGGCCGTGCTGCGGATGCGGATGCCCGAGCCCACGGCTTCGATGACCTGGTCGTCGCCCAGGTACAGCGCCGCATGGCTCACCGGCGACAGCGTGGCCATGCGGATGCCCAGCGAACTGATGCCGTGGGTGGCCGACAGGATGATGTCGCCCGCCCGCAAATCGCTGCCGCCGATGGCCTGTCCGCCATTGGCGGGCGTGAGGAGCAGGCGGTTTTGCACCTGAAGCGTCGGCAGGCCGTTGTCGGGATCACGGTCGATGCGCGTGGCGCAGCCGCCCAGGACCAGGACGACCGCGAGCGCAGCACCCAGCCGACAGCCTGCGAAGGCGCTGCGGTCGGGGTGCGGGCGCGCCGTGGCGCCGTTTGTGCTGTCGCGTGTGGGGAGGGTCGTCATGGGTGGAGGCGGTCGGTGGTAGGGCTCAGACGCCCCGCGCCCGTTCGGTCTTGAACAGCGCACGGAACTGCGCGAAGGCGCCGGCGTCCAGCGACTCGCGCACTTCGCGCATGAGGTTCAGGTAGTAGTGCAGGTTGTGCACGGTGGTGAGCATGGGGCCGAGCATTTCGCCGCAGCGATCCAGGTGGTGCAGGTAGGCGCGGCTGAAACCCTCGCGGCCGCCCTGATCCCACGACACGCCCGAGCTGCCCGCGCAGGCGTAGCAGGTGCAGCTGGTGTCCAGCGGCTGGTGGTCCGCCTTGTGGCGCGCGTTGCGGATCTTGAGGTCGCCATAGCGGGTGAAGATGGTGCCGTTGCGTGCATTGCGCGTGGGCATCACGC
Organism: Acidovorax sp. NPDC077693; assembly: GCF_044542805.1. NCBI lineage: Bacteria > Pseudomonadati > Pseudomonadota > Betaproteobacteria > Burkholderiales > Comamonadaceae > Acidovorax > Acidovorax sp. NPDC077693. The sequence goes on from NZ_JBITVD010000009.1 coordinate 172,184, forward strand.
AGTCGAACATGTCCACGCCGTCGGCCACGCCCTGCACCAGGTCTTCGGGCGTGCCCACGCCCATCAGGTAGCGGGGCTTGTTGGCGGGCAGCCGGTGCGGCGTGTGCGCCATGATGTCCAGCATCTCGTCCTTGGGCTCGCCCACGCTCACGCCGCCCACCGCGTAGCCGGGGAAGTCCATCTCGATCAGGCGCTCGAGCGATTCCTGGCGCAGGTGCTTGAACATGCCGCCCTGCACGATGCCGAAGAGCGCGTTGGGGTTGTTCAGGCGGTGGAACTCGTCGTGGCTGCGCTGGGCCCAGCGCAGGCTCATCTCCATGCTCTTGCGGGCTTCGGCCTCGGTGGTGAGGTGGCCCTTGGTCTCGTAGGGCGTGCACTCGTCGAGCTGCATCACGATGTCGGAGTTGAGCGTGGTCTGGATCTGCATGCTCACCTCGGGCGACATGAAGAGCTTGTCGCCGTTGACCGGGCTGGCGAACGTCACGCCTTCTTCGGTGATCTTGCGCATCGCGCCCAGGCTCCACACCTGAAAGCCGCCCGAATCGGTGAGGATGGGCTTGTCCCATTTCTCGAAGCCGTGCAGCCCGCCGAAGCTCTGCATCACATCGAGGCCGGGGCGCATCCACAGGTGGAAGGTGTTGCCCAGGATGATCTGCGCGCCCATGTCGTGCAGGCTGCGCGGCATCACGCCCTTGACGGTGCCATAGGTGCCCACGGGCATGAAGATGGGGGTCTGCACCACGCCATGGTTGAGCGTGAGCGTGCCGCGGCGTGCGTGGCTGGAGGGGTCGGTCTTGAGAAGGTCAAACTGCAGCATGATGGGCCGTATTGTCCCAGACGGCCCGGGGCGCTCTGCCGCAGCGGCGCGGCCCTCGCGAGCTACGGAGGTTTCAGCGGTCTTTCATGGGGGGCAGACGCCCCATCGGCACGCAGGGACAAGGGCTGGCGCTGGCGCGGTGCGTGGCTACACTGATCCGTGACACGCGGACAACCCGCTCAAAGGAGACCTTCATGCTCAAGATCCTGATCGCCGTGGATGGCTCGGAACTCTCTCTGGACGGTGTGCACCATGCCCTCTCGCTGGTGCGTCAGGGCCTGCAGGCCAGCGTGGTGCTGGCCCATGTGCAGGAGCCCGCCACGCTGTATGAACTGGTGACCACGCGCGACCCCGACCTCATCGCCGCCGCCAGCCTGGAGGCGGGCGAGCACCTGATGGCCCCGGCGCGCGCGCTGCTCGACGCGGCGGGGGTGCAGTACGAGACCGATGTGGGCGTGGGCGATGTCGCCCATACGCTGGTGGACATGATCGAACGCTCGGGCTGCGACATGGTGGTCATCGGCGCCAAGGGGCAGGGCGCCATCACCACCGCGCTGCTGGGATCGGTGTCGCAGGAGGTGGCCCATGCGAGCCCCGTGCCCGTGACCATCGTGAAGCACACCGACGTGCTGGAGGCGGTGGACGGCGATCTGGTGGAAGACGCCGAGGCTTGAGGCCTCGCAGTTCCCGCGCCGGCGGGAGCCGCACTGCCTGCATGCACCCTGCGCGCCGCAGGTCGGCAGAAACGACAAGGGCCGCGTGCAGCGGCCCTGGGCGGGGTGGTGGGGCAGAGAGCTGGCGCAGGTCTCAGGCAGCCTTGCGGAACGGCTCCGAAGGCCGCTGCAGCTTGCCGTGCGGCAGCGTGGCCAGGCGGGTGAACATACGGCGGCAGTAGCCGCTGATCCACAGACACTTGTTGAGCTCGTCCACCGGCAGCGGGCCCGACACCACGACGATGTCGTTGGCGGCCTCCTGGGCACCGGCGGCACGCAGGCGGCGGCGGGTGTTGTTGGCCCAGGACTGGATGCGCGTGGGGCTGCCGTGCTGGTGCACCTCGCCGGTGTGCACATCGAATGCAATGGCGACGGTGTCGGTCTTGAGCTTGAACCTGCGCTCACCCGTGACGGCACTGGGCGCGTCGCGCATGTCGTACAGGTAGTAGCTGCCTGCCTTGAGCTGGTATTGCATGTCCATGGGTGTTCCTCTCTGTCGGCATTTTCGAGGGTGCACACGCAGGGCAGTGGTCAGTAAAACGGCAGAAAAGCCGCCCTTATCGCAGGCTGCGGCGGCCACCATGCCAGCGTCGGTGCGCGTGCGATTGTGGCGGCGCGCCGGCAGCATGGCGCAAAACTTGAGAGCGTTCTGGTAACGAGTTGTGATGGATATCTACGCCGACATGCGGGCCAGCGGTATTGCGACAGTGGCACCGGAGCCGCTCACTCGCACAACGAGCGCGGCGTACAAAACTGACGCTGCCCATGCGCGGGACGGCAAGCCAAGGTCCGCCCCGCAGCGAGGGCGTCGTCCCCCTTCCCGAATGGCGCAGCCATTCGAGAGAAGGGGTGAAGGCGCGTCAGCGCCTCAGGGGGATGCCCTCTAGAAATCCACCAGGCTCACACCGACGCTGAACACGGTGCGCTTGCGGTTGTAGTCGATCATGCTGTCGCCGTAGCCGCTGAACAATGCGGTGTGCAGGCGCAGGTTGCTCTTGCCGCCCAGGGTCGAGCCCACGGCCTGCAGCCATTCCAGGCGCACGGAGCCGCGGTCGGTGCTGGACAGCGAATGGCGCACCGTGGCGGACAGGGTGTTGTCCTTGTTGATGTTCCAGAACGCCGACAGCTCGCCACGGCCGATGTAGTCGGCGATGCCCGGGTTGTCGTCGCTGCCCGAGCTTTCAGGGATGCGCTTCCAGATGCGGGCGTTCACGCTCACGCTGTTGGACAGCTCCAGGCCCGTCATCATGTACACGCGGTTCCAGCTGCGCGACAGGGGCTTGCTCTGGCCGTTGGACTGGTGCACCAGCCCCACGCCGCTGTAGCGCCACTTCCAGCCGAACGGCAGCTCGGCCGTGGTGGGGTAGACGTACATGACTTCGGGTTCGTGGTCGGTGGCGCGGAAGGGGCGCGAGATCTCGGGCGTGAACAGTTGCCAGTACGACTGCTGGGTGTAGCCGAACCACACCGAGTCCTTGAGCGTGGGATGGCCCTGCGTGAGCAGGCCCTGCGCGACCTTGGTGCGCACCGACAGCTGGATGCGGTTCTCGGCGCGGCGGTAGGGCGTCGATTCGGTGGCCGAATGGTCCGCCGCGTCCGATGTGGGCTGGCGGTTGACGTTGCTGCCCGCCACCACCGACAGCGTGATCGGCCGGTAGCCGCGGAAGCGGAAGGTGCCGCAGTCGGTGCCCGACTCCAGTTCCCAGAAGCGAGACAGGTCGCTGTATTGCGCGTCGCGGCAGCCGTCGGTGCGGGCCACGTCGATGATGCGGGTGGCAGGCAGGGTGGTGTCCACGGGTGGTGGCACGGCGGAGGCGTCGGCGGAGCCGCCGGCCGAGGCTCCCGGCGCCTTCCAGGTCTGCTCGGCGGCCAATTGGTCGAAGCAGGCGAGGCGGGCCTGGTTGTCGGTGGACAGCGCAGCGCAGCGGCGCCAGCCGGCGTCGGCACCCGCCGCAGCACCGGCAGTTGCCGCGGGTGCGGCCTGCGCGAAGGCTGCGCCAGCCGGAGCCAGCGTGGCCAGCACCAGCGCCGCAGTGTGGTGCCGTGTCCAGCGCCCCGATGCGGGGGCGTCGGCCTGTGCAGCACGCCAGGTGCTGCGCAGCGGGCTGCTGGAGCCCAGGTGTGGGTGTGGGCGATGTTCCATGTTCCGCATATGTCCTTGCCGCAACCTCCGCCCGCCACCCGGCCTGTCCGGGGGCACTGACGTGGGTGCCGTTGATCGATCCATCCAGTGTGAGAACAGGTTCTCAGGTTGCCGCTGCCGGCAGGCCCGCTTGCGGCCACCGTGCTGCAGTCGCGCTGCACGGTACCACGCACGCCTTGTGCCAGCTTTCTTGTGCCAGCTTTTGCCGCAGCAGCCTTTTGCGCCCTGCCGCTCTGGTCTGCGGCAGATGCATTCCTGGCTGCCGCAGGCTCAAAAAACGCGCGCCAACGGGCTGGCTGGGTGCGCGGTTCTGGCTCGTGGCTGCTGGTCAGGCCGCGCTGGATTGTGGTGTGCCTGGGCTGCTGGCGCTTGTAGGATAAGCGCTGATAGCTATCAAAAGCAAAGCGCCCGTGCCGCCGCGTGCCGCGGTGTGGGCCTGCCGCAACAGGCGGTGGTGAGGGCTCGCTTCGGTGCCCGGCCTCTCACTGCGCGGGCGGGGTGCTGTCGGCCAGGGCTTTCTTGGCGGCGAACTCGGCGCGCAGTGCCTTGAGCTTTTCGCGCGGGTCTTCGCGCACCGTGGCCTTGTCCAGTCCCATTTCGGCGATGAACCGGCTGGGCTGGGCCGACACCATCTCCCGGCCCTTCTTGCGCTTCTTGGTCCAGCTCACGGCCAGGGTGCGCTGGGCGCGGGTAATGCCCACGTACATCAGGCGGCGCTCTTCCTGCAGGCGCTGCAGCGTGTCGTCGCTCACCTTTTGCTGGCGGCCTTCGTCGTCGTCGAGCTTGAAGGGCAGCATGCCCTCGGTCACGCCCACCAGCACCACGTGCGGCCACTCCAGCCCCTTGCTGGCGTGCAGGGTCGACAGCGTGACCATGTCCTGGTCCTTCTCGCGCTCGCTGATGGTGGACAGCAGCGCGATGGTCTGCGACACCTCCAGCAGGCTCTTGGTTTCCTTGGCCACCACGGCGCCGGCGGTGTCGTCGATCTGGCCGCCCGCACGTTGGGCCATCCAGTCGCAGAACTCCATCACGTTGCTCCAGCGCGCGGCCGCCACCTTCTCGCTGTCTTCGTTGTCGTACAGGTGCTGCTCGTAGCCGATTTCTTTCAGCCAGTCGTTCAGGAAGGTGCGCGATTCCTCGGCCCCGTGCACGCGCCGTGCGCTGTACTCCAGGTAGTTGATGTAGCGGCCGAACTCGTGCAGGCCGTCCATGGCGCGCTTGGGCACGGCCGCCGGCAGCATGCCGTTGAACAGCGCGCCGAACATGCTTTGCTTGTGCTGCGTGGCAAATGCGCCCAGGGCTGCCAGCGTGGTGTGGCCGATGCCGCGCTTGGGGGTGGTGATGGCGCGCAAAAACGCTGGATCGTCATCGTTGTTGATCCACAGGCGGAACCACGCGCAAAGGTCCTTGATTTCCGCCCGGTCGAAGAAGCTCGTGCCGCCCGAGACCTTGTACGGAATGTTGGCCTTGCGCAGCGCCTTTTCGAACGGCTTGGCCTGGTGGTTGGCGCGGTACAGCAGCGCGAAGTTCTTCCAGTCCGGCGGCGGGTTGCTGGCCGCACGCAGGCTCTGGATGCGCGCCACGGCGCGGTCGGCCTCGTGCTCTTCGTTGTCGGCGTCCACCACGCGCACGGGCTCGCCCTCGCCCAGTTCGCTGAACAGCGTCTTGGGAAACAGCTTGGGGTTGGGCCCGATCACGTTGTTGGCCGCGCGCAGGATGGCGCTGGTGGAGCGGTAGTTCTGCTCCAGCTTGATGACCTTGAGGTGGGGGAAGTCCACCGGCAGCTTTTTCAGGTTGTCGAGCGTGGCGCCGCGCCAGCCGTAGATGGACTGGTCGTCGTCGCCCACGGCCGTGAAGTGCCCGTTTGCGCCCACCAGCAGCTTCAAGAGCTCGTACTGCGTGGCATTGGTGTCCTGGTACTCGTCCACCAGCACGTGGCCGAGCGACGCCTGCCACTTGGCGCGCACTTCGGGGAAGTCGCGCAACAGGCGCAGCGGCATGCCGATCAGGTCGTCGAAGTCCACGCTCTGGTAGGCCGCCAGGCGCTCCTCGTAGCGCGCCATGAGCGTGGCGATGATGCGTTCGTTGTCGTCCGCCGCCTGGGCCAGCGCCTCTGCGGAGGTCAGGCCCATGTTCTTCCATTTGCTGATGACCCACTGCCATTGGCGGGCCGTGGCCATGTCGGTGGTGCCGCCCGAGGCTTCCTTCAGGATGCCCGTCACGTCGTCGGCATCCAGGATGCTGAACTGGGGCTTGAGGCCCAGCACCGAGCCGTCCTCGCGGACCATGCGCACGCCCAGGGCGTGGAAGGTGCAGATCAGCACGTCCTTGGCGCGCCGGCCGATCAGGTGCTGTGCGCGCTCGCGCATTTCGGACGCCGCCTTGTTCGTGAAGGTGATGGCCGCGATGCGCTTGGGCTCCATGCCCTTTTCGATCATGTGGGCGATCTTCTGGGTGATCACCCGCGTCTTGCCGGAGCCCGCACCGGCCAGCACCAGGCACGCGCCATCGGTGTAGTGGACAGCCTGAAGCTGGGCGAGATTGAGACCGAACGACATGGGGAGGGAGGGGGGCGAAGAAAAACCAGGAGAAGGGGGCACGGGGGCCGCCGCGGGGCTGGGCCTCGCAATGCGCAGGCCAGGGGCGCAATGATACCGGCCGTCCCGGGAGGGAGGGGCCGTCGCCGCGGCTGACACGGCCCTGACGGGCAGCTGCGCCCGGGCACGCCAGGCCTGCTGGCTGCGGGAAACCCCGCTAGGGCGCGCCTGCACACAATTTGATACTGGCGCGGCAGCTCCATCCACCGATCAGATCACGAGCCCACACCATGACCCCCTCTGCATCGACCCCTGCGCGCCTGCTCGTGCCCCTGCCTTTTGCCCCGCGCACCAGTGCTCGCACGCGCACCAGTGCTCGCACGCGCACCCGTGCCTCGCGTGCCCTGTACCTGCTGATGACCGCCTGCGCCCTGCTGGCGGGGGCCTTCCTGGCGCAGCCCGCCCGGGCCCAGGCGCAGGGCGGCAACAGCGCTGCGGTGCGCATCGGGGTGGTGGGGCCTTTCACCGGGCCGTCGGCGGACTTTGGCGTGCCCATGCTCAACGGCATCAAGCTCGCGGTGGACGAGATCAACGCGGTGGGCGGCTACCTGGGCCGGCCGCTGGAGCTGGTGGTCAAGGACGACGCCGCCAACCCCGACCAGGGCCGCAAGGTGTCACAGGAGCTGCTGGCCGACAAAGTCGTCGCCACCATCGGCTTTTGCAACACCGGCGTGGCGATGAAGGCCATCGACCTGTTCCAGGACGCCAAGAGCCCGCTCATCGTGCCGTGCTCCACCGGCACGGCGGTGACGACCAAGTACCCGGCTGCCGACAGCTACATCTTCCGCGTGCAGGCCCGCGACGCGCTGCAGGCTCCGTTCATGGTGGACGACATCGTCAAGCGCGGCTGGGACAAGGTGGCCATCTTTGCCGACAAGACGGGCTACGGCGAGGGTGGCTACAACGACGTGGTGGCGGCCCTGGCCGCCAGGAACCTCAAGCCCGTGCACGTGGCGCGGTTCGACCTGGGCGTGAAGGACCTCACGGCGGACCTCACCGCCGCCCGCGCAGCGGGTGCCAACGTGGTCTACAGCTACACGGTAGGGCCGGAGAACGCGACCATTGCCAACGGCAAGAAGGCCATGGGCTGGAAGGTGCCCCAGGTGGGCGCCTGGCCGCTGTCCTTCCCGTTCTTCCTCGAAGGGGCCAAGGACGCCGCCGAGGGCGCGCTCATGGTGCAGACCTTCATCGCCGAGCCCAGCAACGAGCGCCGGGCCTCGTTCCTGTCGAGCTACACCCGCAAGTACCAGGGCAAGGTGGCGGTGCCCATGGCGGCGGCCAACGCGTACGACGCCACGTATTTGCTGATGTACTCCTTCCTCGGCATCCGCGACGGCAACCTGTCGGGCCAGGCGGTCAAGGATTCGCTGGAGGGCAAGATGAAGACTTACTACGGCGTCGTCGCCACCTACGACAAGCCCTTCAGCCTGCAGGACAAGGATGCGATCACGCGCAACATGCTGGTGATCGGAATGGTCAAGAACGGCGCCATCACCTTCGCCTACCCCGAGGACGCCAAGCGCAACCTGATCATCCAGCGCAAGCAGTAAGAGCGGCTCACAAAACGCTTCTGGCGTGGTTGCCGCGTCTTGTCGTAGTACTTACTCGTACTGCCTGCGACGCAGCGCCTGGCCAGAACCGCTTCGCCGCGCGTGATGGCACCCGCCTGACTTTGCGCTGACCACCGCGCGGGCGCCCTGCACGGCTGCGCGGCCCAGCACGGACAATATCCCCCGTGCTCTCCGTCCTTCTCATCACCTTCCCCTTCTTCGCATTGGTGCTGTGCGGCTACCTGGCCGCGCGGCGCGGCGTGCTGCCGCAGCCGGCCATCCCGGGGCTCAACGCCTTCGTGCTGTACTTCGCGCTGCCCTGCATGCTGTACCGCTTTGGCGCCAGCACGCCCATCGGCCAGTTGCTCGACCCCGCCGTGGCGGGTGTGTACGTGCTGTGCGCGCTGGTCATGGTGGGGGCCTCGGTGGCCCTCACGCGCAAGGCGCATATCGGCTGGAACGACGCGGCCTTCGGCGCGCTGGTGGCCGCCTTTCCGAACACCGGCTTCATGGGCGTGCCACTCCTGGTGGCGCTGCTGGGCGCGCAGAGTGCGGGCCCCGCCATCGTGACCATCGTGGTGGACATGGTCGTCACCAGCTCGCTGTGCATCGCGCTGTCGCGCCTGGATGGTGCGGGCACCCACGGTGTGGGCGTGGCGCTGCGCAGCGCCTTCCGGGGCATGGCAACCAACCCCATGCCCTGGTCGATTGCGCTGGGTGCGCTGGCCTCGGCCTTGCACTTTGAGCTGCCCGGCCCGGTGGACAAGACCATCGCCATGCTGGCCGACGCGGCCTCGCCCGTGGCGCTGTTCACCATCGGCGCGGTGCTGGCGCGCTCGCAGATGAACCAGCACGAACAGGTGCCCCCGCGCGACTACGTGCCCCTGGCGCTGGCCAAGCTGCTGGTGCACCCGCTGTTGGTGTGGGCTGTGGGCACGGCGGCCATCGCACTGGGCGTGCCGCTCACGCCGTTCGCGCTCTCGGTGCTGGTGCTGCTGGCCGCGCTGCCCAGCGCCAGCAATGTCTCGCTGCTGGCCGAGAAGTTCGGCGCCAACAACGGGCGCGTGGCGCGGATCATCCTGGTGTCGACGGCGCTCGCGTTTCTCAGCTTTTCGGCTGCGGTGGCGCTGCTGACCTGAATGCTATTGTTTGTATAGCTGCTTGCGCAGGCGGGGTGAGCGGGAGGGGCAATTTTTTGCATGCCAGACAGTCCCGGTGCTCGCCGTGGACTATCCAGCCTGGGGCATCGCTTTCGGGCTCAAGCGGCCTCAGAGGGGCGCACAGAAGCCGTTAAGCCAGCCAGGCGGTGCCGCGTGTTCAGGGCGCTGCCGGCTTGCGCCCCACCAGGTAGCTCACCCCGTCGGGGCCGTAGAACTCCGAATGCGGTTCGTGGGCTTGTAGATGGAACACATCGCCCACGCCGTACAGCCGGTCCGACCCTGCGGTCACGATGCGGATCTCGCCCGACAGGATGAGCGCCTTGGCCTCGAACGGGTGCGTGTGGTCGTCCAGCCTGCCATCAGGCTCGCGTGTGACGGTGACTGGGGGCTCGAAGCCTTCATCGGCCAGGGCGCGGGTGAACGTATCGGGGTGGTCCATCGATGTCTCTTGTCTGTGTGGTGAGGCTCCAGTGTAGGCAGTCGAGGGGCCGTCGCACAACGCTGGCGGTGCGTGTCTGCCGGAGCGTTGGTCAATCCGGCGCCGGGCCCTGGCTTTGCAGAAATCCTTGCAGGAACGCATCGACATGCTGCAGCGGGTGCGGCCCGCGCTCGGGGATGGTGCCGGCCAGTTGCAGGGCTCTTTGCAACTGGTCGTCCAGCTTTTGGCGCCAGCGTCCTCGTCGGTCCAGGATGTCGGCCACGGCCTGCGCGGTGGTTGCTTGCGTTGTGGCCGCAGCGGCGTCCTGGCCCAGCAGCATGGCGCCTGCCAGGTCGGGGTCGTAGTCGCTGGCCAGCAGCAGGGCGGTGCCGGTCTCGTACAGGCGGTCCATGTTGCCCGCCTCTGCATAGCGGCGCGTGATCAGCAGAAAGTCGGTGGCGTCCTTGGCGGTGTCCAGATACCGGTCGCGCCATGCGATCAGCTTGAGCACCGCCAGCGACGGCAGCGATGCCACGCGCACCACCAAGGCTCCGTCCAGCTCCACTTCGACGGCGGCGCGGTGCGCTTCGGCAAAGCCCGCGACGTTCATCACCACCGCATGCTCCGGCGGCCAGGCGATGGTGGCCTGCGGGCTTGCCACGGCGCCGAAGGGCAGCAGGTCGAGCGGAACGCCGTGCGAAGCCGACCCGGCTGGCCGGTACAGCAGGCGGTGGGCGATGCCGTTTTGCTCGTGGAAGGTGCCTTGTGCCAGCAACTGGTCCTTGATGGCGCTGAAGGCGGCCCAGTCGGTCAGGTGCAGGCCCAGGTCCACGTCGCGTGTGGCGCGACCCGTGTTTTGGCCGTGCACATGCCACAGCATCAGGTCGCGGGCCAGCGCGCCGCCGACGAAGAAGTCGATGCCCAGGCTGTGCGCTGCGGTGCTGGCCTGCTGCAGGATTTCGCGCAGCAGCGGGTCGATAGGGCGCTCAGGCGATGTCTCGAGCATCGCGGCCGGTGTCCAGATACTGCGCGCGGATGCGCTGGGCGGTGTCGATGTTGCGCGGGTCGGCACTGGCCATCAGGTCTGCGTAGACGAGCAGTGGCGGCACCGTGGCGCTCGCAGCGTCGGCCTCTTCGGCCAGGGGCCAGAAGGTGTCGAGCACTTCGATGGCGCCGGTGGGGTCGGGGCGCAACCGGTGTTTCAGGATCAGCGCTTCGGGCTTGGCGGTGTAGATAGTCAGTTGCTCGGGGTCGAGATACCCGGTCAGGTGGTAGGCCGCGACTTCGCCGCCCCACACGGCCTGTTGCGTGCGCAAGTCCACGCCTTTCCACCAGTCTGCGGCTGGCGCTGCGAAGCGCCGGGCGTGCAACCGGGGACGCAGTTTGACCGGAAAGTGCGTGGCCCACTCTTCCTGCAACGCGCCGGGCGCCAGCAGGCGGCGCGGCTCGGTCGGCGCCAGGTGCCCGCGTGCCTGCAGGTCGGCCAGCACGTCCCCCACGGTGCCCAGCGCCACGTCGGCGGCGGTCGCGATGTCGCGGTAGGTTCCGGTGGCGAGGGCAGGCCGGGTCAGCAGCGCAAAGACGATGCGCAGTCCGGCTGGTGTGAGGGACTTGAACCGCCCCACTGGCCGCGCGCTCTCGGGGCGGGGCTTGCCGGTCACGTACACGAAGCACCCCGGTACGTCGAGGTAGGCGTTGCCTGCCGCATCGATGAAGTTCAGGCCCAGGCTGCGGCACTGCCGGGCGGCCTCGGCGGTGACGAACGGCGCGACCAGCACCGTCGGCTCGCGCCGCTGGCGGGCCCTGGCCTGGAGCGTGCCCAGTGTGTGGAAACGGTCGACGGCCTTGATCTCGGCCGCAAAGCGGACGGGCTGAGCCTGGGGCGAGATCACGTCCAGCCAGGCATCGGGCGATGCGTCGCCGGGGGCTTCTTCCCTGACCTGGTGGATGGCAGCCCGCTCCATGCGCACCCCTGTTTCTGCTTGGAGTGCGGCGATGGCGTCGCTCAGGGTCGTCTGGGTGTTCATATTTTTAAAGTGTTCACGCAGTGTGAACATCGAGAATAACTGAACGCATTGTTTTGTTCAATATATTGTTCTGTTCGTGAAACGTGAACAAAACATAAAAATGAACAATCAGATCACCAGCGGATCCACATCCACCAGCCATCGCACCAACCCCTTATGTTCCGGTGCGCTGCGCGTGACCTGAAGCACGGGCTGCCACGCGGCCAGAAACCGCTGCAGGGCGGCGCGGCTGCTGCTTTCCATCAGCATCTGGGCGCGCTCCACGTTGGCCACGCGCTGGATGGTCAGCGGCACGGGCGGGAACAGCGTCACAGCCTCCAGCCCCGGCAATGCGGCGGCATGGGCCGCAGCCGTGGCGGCGGTCAGAAAGCCCTGTGCGACCTCCTGCGTGCGGGCATCGGCGCGCACCAGGGCCTGGAAGGCGAACGGCGGCATGGCGGCTTCTTCGCGCTCCTGGAGCTGCTGGGCGGCAAAGGCCGGGTAGTCGTGGGTGCGCAGCGCCTCGTACACCGGGTGCTGCGGGTGAAAGCTCTGCACCCACATCTCGCACTGCGTGCCCTGGGCCGCCATGTAGGCCGCGTCGCGCCCCGCGCGGCCGGCGGCCTGCATGAGCAGGGCGAACAGGCGCTCGGGGGCCCGGAAGTCGCTGCTGAACAGCGCCCCGTCGGGCTGCACAGCCGCCACCAACGTGATGCGCCGAAAGTCATGCCCCTTGGCGATCATCTGCGTGCCCACCAGCACATCCACCTCGCCCGAATGCACCTGGGCCAGCTGCGCTTCGAGCGAGCCCTTGGCCTTGGTGGTGTCGGCGTCGATGCGGGCGATACGGGCGGGGGTGCGGTCGGGCCGCAGCACCTCGGACAGCAGGTCGCCGAGCTGTTCTTCAAGCTGCTCGGTGCCCCGGCCCATGGAATGGATGTCCGGGCTGCCGCAGGTGGGGCAGGCGCGGGGCACGCGCACCGTGTAGCCGCAGTGGTGGCAGCGCAGGGTGCGGTCGGCCTTGTGGAAGACCTGGTGCGCGCTGCAGTGCGGGCAGTCGCTCTTCCAGCCGCAGTCGGCGCAGTGCAGCACGGGCGCGTAGCCCCGGCGGTTGAGCAGCACCATGCTCTGCTCGCCGCGCGCCACGCGCTCGGTGATGGCGGCCAGCAGCGGCGCGCTGAAGATCGCGCGGCGCGGCTGCTGGTTCATGTCCACGCGGCGCACCCGGGCCGGGGCGCCCGCGCCCCCATCTGTCCCTGCGCCGGCGCCGATTCGGCTGGGCATGGCCAGGCGCACGTAGCGTCCGCCTTCGGGGTCCTCCGCCGTGGGCGGGCGGCTGGCGTGCCAGGTCTCCAGCGACGGCGTGGCCGAGCCCAGCAGCACCTTGGCGCCTTGCTCGCGCCCGCGCCAGATGGCCAGGTCGCGCGCCGAGTAGCGGGCGCCTTCCTGCTGCTTGTAGCTGGGGTCGTGCTCCTCGTCCACGACGATGATCTTCAGGCCCGGCAAGCTGGCGAACACCGCCATGCGCGTGCCCAGCACGATGCGGGCAACACCGCTGTGCGCGGCCAGCCAGCTCTTGAGGCGCTGCGGGTTGCTCATGCCGCTGTGCAGCGACACCACCGCCTGGCTGCCAAAGCGCGGCGCAAAGCGGGAGGTAAAGCGCTCTTCGAGCTGCGGGGTGAGGTTGATCTCGGGCACCATCACCAGCGCCTGCGCCGTGGGGTCGGCCTCCAGCGCCTCCTGCACGCAGCGCAGGTAGACCTCGGTCTTGCCGCTGCCGGTACTGCCGAACAGCAAAAACGGGCCGGATTCGGATGAAATTCGGGCCCTGGCGCTTTCCTGCTCTGCGGTGAGTGCTATGGTTTCAATAGCGTTGGCGGCGTCGCCGCCTGCCGTGCTCTTGGCCGGGCGCCGCAGCCGCCGCGCCAGTTGATCGGGCTGCAGGTCGCGCAGTTGCGGCGGCAGGGCTGCGAGGGCCACCTCGCCCAGGGCGCGCTGGTAGTAGCGCGCCGCAAAGGCGACCAGCCGGCGCCAGGGCAGGCCCAGGGGTTCCACACCCTCCAGCACCCCCGCAATCGAGCGCATCGCCGCGCCTTCGGGCAGCTCTCCGGTCGCATCCTGCGCGTCCCACACCACGCCCAGCACCTCCCGCTTGCCCAGGGGCACCCGCACCAGCGTGCCAGGCGGCAAGGGCCGCTCGCTGGCATAGCTGAGCAGGTCCCCCACGCCGCTATGGGACGGCGTGTGCAGCGCGACATGGACGATGGTGGAAGGGGTGGTCACGGGTGTTGGACAGTTACACGTGCTTGTGCAGGCGATGTAGAGGTTTGACGGCTAAGTGCTTGATTTGCTGTGGGTGGGGAGTAATCCCGACTTTCTGTGGATAACTTTGTTGACATCCTGCCTGGACGCCCCGCCAAGCCGCATGAATACTGGCCCGGAACACATTGCCCACAAAATTGGCAGCTCGAAAAAATCGTTATGAATCAATCATCTGAAGAATTTTGACCGCATTTTCTGTGCTATGGCCCGGCTACTGCGCAATGCTGCGCCGCATCAAGATTTGTGTGCATAAGTCGAACATCGATCCGGCGTCAAGCCCCGGAACAGCCCCATTTTTGTGCTAGCGGCGGTGGCGCATGCTCGACGTTTTGTGCGGTTTGGCCTGCAAGTGCTTGATTTGACTGGGAATTTGTAAGAAATCCAGAATTTCTGTGGATAACTTTGTTGATATCCCCTGTGTTTGCCTCGCAAGCCCTTGAAACGCCGTGCTTTCGGTGGATTGCCTGCAAAAAATGCAACGCAGTGCATTCCTTTGAAATCAATGACTTACGTGGCGGTTGAGAATCTTTTCGCTTTTTCTCGCACGCCTGGCCGTAGCGTGCAGGGGGTGCGTGCGCTGCTCCAGTTTTGTGCATAAGTAGCGCCTGGCCCCGCTTGATGCCCGGCTTGGGGGTAGGGCGGCGCCCAGCAGGCCGCCGCCGAAGCACCGCCGGGCAGGCTAGCCCTGCCGCTGCGCGCGCGAGTGGCTGTGCACGGCCTCGACCAGGGCCGACACATGCTCGGGCGGGGTGAACTGGCTGATGCCGTGGCCCAGGTTGAAGATGTGCGTGGGGCCGGTGGTGGTGCGGTCGGTGTGGGGCTTGCCAAAGCTGTCCAGCACGTGGCGCACCTGGGTGGCGATTTGCGCGGGGGGCGCAAACAGCACGTTCGGGTCGATGTTGCCCTGCAGCGCCTTGCCGGGGCCGCCCGCCTGGCCGCCGACGATGGCACGGGCATGGCCCAGGTTGGCCGTCCAGTCCAGGCCCAGTACTTCGCAGTCCAGGTCGTTCATGTCCGGCAGCCAGATGCCGCCGCCCTTGGTGAAGACGATGCGCGGCACGTCGGTGCCGTCCACGCCGGTGCGCTTGAGCTGTGCCAGCACCCGTTTCGTGTACGCCAGGCTGAACTCCTGGAAGGCGCCGTCGGCCAGCACGCCGCCCCAGCTGTCGAACACCATCACGGCCTGGGCGCCCGCGTCGATCTGGGCATTGAGGTAGGCGGCCACGCTGTCGGCGTTGATGGCCAGGATGCGGTGCATCAGGTCGGGCCGCGCGTACATCAGGCTCTTGACCATTCGATAGTCGTCGCTGCCCTTGCCCTCGACCATGTAGCAGGCCAGCGTCCAGGGGCTGCCCGAGAAGCCGATCAGCGGCACGCGGCCGTTCAGGGCCTTGCGGATGCTGGTGACGGCGTCGAACACATAGCGCAGCTTGTCCATGTCGGGCACGGCCAGCTGCTCCACAGCGGCCTCGTCACGCACCACCTTGGCAAAGCGCGGGCCTTCGCCCTCGGCGAACGACAGGCCCAGGCCCATGGCGTCGGGCACGGTGAGGATGTCGCTGAACAGGATGGCCGCATCGAGCGGAAAACGCTCCAGGGGCTGCAGCGTGACCTCGGTGGCGTAGTCCACATTGGTGGCCAGCCCCATGAAGCTGCCCGCCTTGGCACGCGTGGCCTTGTACTCCGGCAGATAGCGCCCCGCCTGGCGCATGAGCCACAAGGGCGTGTAGTCGGTGGCCTGGCGGCGGCAGGCACGCAGGAAGGTGTCGTTGGAGAGGGGGGCAAAGCTCATCCTGCAATTGTCGCAGGGTGGACGGCAAGGCCCGGCAAAGTGTGCTGCGGCTGACACTGGCGCGCCCCAGGCCAGCGCCACCGTGGATCCGGCTTTGCCGGTCCACGGGTGGGGTCCCCTCGGGGGAAGACGCGAAGCGGCTCAGGGGGAAGCTATCTTTCAGCGATGTAGTGCGACATGCGTACTACTTCGCCGGGCGCCAGGAAGGCGCGCACCTCGGTTTCCAGCGCCTGGTCGGCCATGGTGGCGCGGGCGCGCTGGTGCAGGTAGTCGGCCCAGGACTCGACGATGAACCGCTCCACATAGCGCGATGGCTCGCCCAGGTCCTTGTACACGCGCCAGAAGGTGGCGCCGTCGCGGCGGCGCGGGGCCTTCATGCGGCTGATGGTGTCCAGGAACTCGGCGTCCGTGCCGGGCGCGATGCGGTAGCCCACCTCCACGGCGACCGGGCCGGCCTCGGGCAGGGGCTCGGCCTCGATGAAGAGTTCGTCCCAGGGCGTGGCCTGCGTCACCTCGTGCAGCGCGCCCATGCGCAGCGGCATGGGCCGTGCCAGCAGCAGCCCGGCCCCCATGAGCGCGGCGGCCGTGTACAGCGTGGGGGCCAGGCCCACGATGTCCGACGCCGCCCCCCAGAAGGCCGAGCCCATCGCAAACGCACCCAGCGCCGCCACCATGTGCATGGCCACCGCGCGCGAGCGCACCCACTGCGGCGCGCTGGCCTGGGTGGCAGTGTTGAAGGTGGACATGGCCGACATCCACGCCGCACCCGCGAAAAGCATGGCGATGTACACCACCCACGCGATCTTGGTCATGGCGGCGACCAGCATGGCCGCGGCAAAGACCACGCCGCCCACGCCCACGATGATCTCCATGCCAAAGCGCGCGCGCAGCCGCCCCAGCACCAGGCCCACCGCCACGGCACCGGTGCCCAGGCACCCCATCAGCAGGCCGAAGCCCGGCGCCCCGGTGCCCAGGCGCTGTGCGATGACGGGCAGCAGCGCCCACAGGGCCGAGCCCGCGGCGCTGAATGCCATCACGCGCACCAGCTGGGCCAGGATGATGCGCGAGTGCCAGGCAAAGCGCAGGCCGCTCAGCGTGCCGCCCCACAGGCGTTCGGCGGGCAGCTTGGAGGGCGGGTGGGCCTTGGGCGGCCAGCGGCGGATCGACTCCCACATCACCAGCGTGGTGGTCACGGTGACGGCAAACACCCACCCCGCGCCCAGCTGGGCAAACACCAGCCCCGCCAGCGTGGGCCCGATGGCGCGCGCGGCGTTGTAGGCAATGCTCACGGCGGTGATGGCCTGCGGCCATTCGTCGCGCGGCACCGGGTCGATGACCGATGAGTTCCACGCGGGCGTCAGCACCGCCGTGCAGCAGCCGCAGATGAACACCAGGAACAGCACCGACGCCGGCCCGCCCCAGCCGCCCAGCACCAGCAGCGTGAGCAGCGCGCTGGCACCCACCTGCGCCAGCAGCGCGCCCGAGATCAGGCGCCGCCGGTCCGTCGTGTCGGCCAGCACGCCCGCCGGCAGCGCCAGCAGGAACATCGGCATGAACACCGCCGTCTGCACCAGCGCCGCCAGGAACGAGGAGCCCGTGAGCTCCACCATCAGCCAGGCCGCGGCCATGGTCTGCATGCCGCTGCCGATGAAGAACACGCCACCGCAGACCCACAGGCCCCGGAATGCTGGTTGGCGCAAGGGGCTCCACAAAGAGGTTGATGGCTGCGACATGAATGGAGGGTGGGGCGGTGGGTGTGGGCAGGCCGGGGTCGGCCGCGGGTTCGTCGTGGTGCGGTCGTCTATCGTCGTGGGGTGCGCTCAGCAGCTTGTGGCCGCGAGCCCCGCTCTGGAGGATATCGCCGGTTCCCTGTTTTGGGGCAGTGTGGCGCGCATCCCCTTCAATCTGTGTGCCGCCCGCCGCGCAGCCGGTAGGTGCGCGGCACGTCGGTGCGGGTGGCGACCAGCGCCTCGGCGCGCTGCTGCATGTCGGCCAGGGCCTGGTCCAGGCTCTGCACCGCGTGCGCGTCCAGCCCGGCCAGCAGCTCCTGGTTGAGCGCCTTGACCTGCGGGAACAGCCCATCGTGCACCGCCTGCCCGGAAGGCGTGAGCGACAGCACGGCCTGGCGGCGGTCGCCCGGCATGGCCTCGCGGATGAGCAGCTTCTTGGCCAGCAGCGAGGTGATGGCGCGCGAGGTGCGGGCCCGGTCCAGCCCCAGGCGCAGGGCCAGCTCCGCCGGCGGCAGGCCCGGGTGCTGCGCCAGCACCATCAGCAGGCCCCATTCGCGCCGGGTGATGCCGTAGCCGCCTTCGCACAGCCGCACCACCAGGCTGCCAGCCACCGCCAGAAGGCGGTTCAGGCGGTACATCAGCAGGTCGTGGGCCACCAGCGGGTCGGCCAGCCGGCTGGCCGCTGGCGTGGCCGGGGAGGGCGCGGGCATCAGGGTATCTCCGGGCATGAATTGATTAGATCAATCGATTGTGGGCCCAATACAGTGGGCCGCGCGGCGATGCTCTTTCGCGCGCTGCCTGCCTGTCCTTTGCCACTGCCCCTGCCTGGAGACCCGACCATGCGAAAACCCCTCGCCCTCGTGCTGACCGCCGCGCTCGCCCTGTGCGCCACCCTGGCCCAGGCGCAGGACACGCCCTTGCGCATCGTGGTCGGCTACGCCCCCGGCGGCGCGACCGACCGCGTGGCCCGCATCGTGGCCGACAAGCTGGGCTCCAAGCTCGGCACGCCCGTCATCGTGGAGAACAAGACCGGCGCGGGCGGCCGCCTGTCGGCCCAGGCCGTGAAGGCCGCGCCCGCCAACCAGCCCATGCTGCTGCTGGCCAACCCCGCCGTCATGCTGGTGGCGCCCCTGGTGTTCCCCGACGCGGGCTACGACCCCGAGCGCGACTTCCGCCCCGTGAGCCATGTCAACAGCTACGAGTTCGGCGTGGCCGTGGCCAGCGCCGTGCCGGTCAAGGAACTGCCGCACCTGATGGCCTGGCTGCGCGCCAACCCCGACAAGGCCAACTTCGGCGTGCCGGCCACGGGCAGCCTGCCGCACTTCTTCGGCCTGATGGTGGGCGACGCGGCCAAGGTGCGCGCCGAGGTGGTGGGCTACCGCGGCTCCGCCCCGCTGCTCAACGACCTGCTGGGCGGCCAGGTTCCGGTGGCGTTCGACACCTTCGACACCCTGCTGCCCCAGCACGAAGCCGGCAAGATCCGCATCCTGGCCGTGTCGAGCGCCAAGCGCAGCCCGCTGGACACCAAGATCCCCACCTTCAAGGAAAGCGGCATGGACCTGGCCGCCACCGGCTGGAACACCTTCTTCGCCCCGATGAGCATGCCCAAGGCCCAGGCCGAACGCCTGGCCGGGCTGATCGTGGAGGTGATGAAGGACCCGGACACCCAGCGCAAGTTCGAGGCGGCCAAGATGGAGCCGGTGGTGGCGACCATGGCGCAGACCGAAGCGATGCTCAAGGCGTACCGCGCGCAGTGGGCGCCGGTGGTGCAGCGCTCGGGCTTCAAGCCTTGAGGGAACTGCGCTTCCGCCAAGCGCCAAACGTCAAACGCCGCGCACCACACACCACCACCAACCGTTCACGCTGAGCCTGTCGAAGCGCCGCGCAAGGCTTCGACAGGCTCAGCCCGAACGGTATTGACGATATCGCCGAGCGCTACCGACAAGCTCCCACATACACCCCGCCTCTGCCACCACCTTCGCCGCCACCTCCCAACACCATTTACCCGTTCACGCTGAGCTTGTCGAAGCGCTGCGCAAGGCTTCGACAAGCTCAGCCCGAACGGTCGGTGTGGTGGCAGTAAATGGATTGCGACCCGACAACCCGGTACAGCCCCATGCCCCACCGCCCCAACATCATCTTCATCGTCGCCGACGACCTCGGCTATGCCGACCTGGGCTGCTACGGCGGGCGCGACGCGAGCTTCGGTGCCGTGTCGCCTGTGCTCGACGGCCTGGCCGCCCGCGGCCTGAAGCTCACGCAGGGCTACTCCAATTCACCGGTCTGCTCGCCCACGCGCTTTGCGCTGATGACCGCGCGCTACCAGTACCGCCTGCGCGGCGCGGCCGAGGAACCCATCAACAGCAAGAGCCGCGGCAGCACCACGCTGGGCCTGCCGCCCGATCACCCCACGCTGCCGTCGCTGCTGCGCGCAGCGGGCTACCGCACGGCGCTGATGGGCAAGTGGCACCTGGGCTACCCGCCCGCATTCGGGCCGCTGCGCTCGGGCTACGAAGAGTTCTTCGGCCCCATGTCGGGCGGGGTGGACTACTTCACGCACTGCAGCTCGGGCGGCCAGCACGACCTGTACCTGGGCGACGAGGAAAAGCAGCAGGACGGCTACCTCACCGACCTCATCACCGACCACGCGCTCGACTACGTGGAGCGCATGGCGCCAGGCGCGCAGGCCGGCACGCCGTTCTTCCTGAGCCTGCACTACACGGCGCCCCACTGGCCGTGGGAGACGCGTGACGACGATGCGCTGGCGCAAGAGGTCAAGGGCAACCTGTTCCACCTGCACGGCGGCAACATCGACACCTACCGCCGCATGATCCACCATATGGACGAAGGCATCGGCCGCATCATGTCCGCGCTGCAGCGGCACGGCATCGACCGCGACACGCTGGTCGTCTTCACCAGCGACAACGGCGGCGAGCGCTTCTCGGACAGCTGGCCCCTGGTCGGCGGCAAGATGGACCTGACCGAAGGCGGCATCCGCGTGCCCTGGATCGCCCACTGGCCCGCCGTGATCGCGCCGGGCAGCGTGAGCCCGCAGACCTGCATGACCATGGACTGGTCCGCGACGATGCTCGATGCAGCGAGCGTGGCCGCTGCGCCCGACTACCCGCTCGACGGCCGCTCGCTGATGCCGCTGCTGCGCGACCCGTCGGTGCTGCACGAACCCGCGCTCTTCTGGCGAATGAACCACCGCGGCCAGCGCGCCATGCGCCAGGGCGACTGGAAGTACCTGCGCGTGGACGGCAACGACTACCTGTTCAATCTGGCCCAGGACGAGCGCGAGCGCGCCAACCGCGCGCCGGTGGAACCGGAGCGTTTGCAGTCCATGCGCGCGGCGTGGGAGGCGTGGAATGCGTCGATGCCTGCGATTCCCGAAGATGCGACGGTGAGCCTGGGTTATTCGGTCAAGGACATGCCGGGGAGGTAATCCCCCTGAGTCGCTGCGCGCCTCGGTGGCACTGGGATGGGGGCGCGCCAGTTTTGGCAGCCGGAGCGCCGTTCAACCAACATCCGTTCGGGCTGAGCCTGTCGAAGCCTTGCACGAACTGCGCAATCTTGGAGCCCATGCCCGCTCCCGCCGAGTTGGCCGAAGGGCGGCCCCTTCCAGGCCCTGGCTTCGACGCGCTCACCCCAACCGGATGGGGCGATGCGGGTGAAATGTTTTTAAGCGTTTCAGGCCCCTACCGCTTGATAGACAAGCGCCACCAGCTATTGATTCAATAGCGTCCCGCTCTTCCCCGCCTCCAGCAGCCGCGTGAGCAGCGGGTGCATCACCTTGCGGGCGCTGTAGATCAGGTGGAACTGTTCCTGCACATCCGGCGTGGTGCCCACCTGCACCAGGCCGTGGGTGTGTTCCAGGTGCTCGCCCAGCGACACGGGGGCGGGCATCACGCCCATGCCGGTGGCGGCGAAGGTGCTCAGGAGGGCGCTGTCCTCGAACTCGCCGGCGATGCGCGGGCGGATGCGCTCGCGCTCCAGCCAGTGGTCGATGCGGGCGCGCATGGCGGCGTGGTCGGTGGGCAGCAGCACGGGCACCACGGCCAGGCTGTGCGGGAAGTCCGTGGCCGCAGCCTCGGCCCACAGCGGCGGGGCATACCAGGCGATGGCGCTCGTGCCCAGCAGCTGGCTGGTGGTGCGCAGCGCGGGGTTGGGCGGGGCGGCGCGGTCGGCCAGTACCGCGTCGAGCTTGTGCAGCGCCAGCTCGCCCAGCAGCGGCTGGAACTCGCCCTCGTGGCACAGCAGGCGCAGGTGGGGTTCGTCCAGCACGGGGGTCAGCAGCCGGTGCACGGCCAGCTTGGCGATGCCGTCGGAGATGCCCAGGTTCAGCCGCAGCGTCTGGCCGGTGGCGGCCTCGCGCACGCGCACCGGCAGCAGCTCGCCCAGGGCAAAGATGTGGTCCGCCTCGTGCAGCGCGGCCACGCCCGCGTCGGTGAGCACCAGGTTGCGGCCCTCGGAGCGCAGCAGGCTCACGCCCAGGGCCTTTTCCAGCTCGCGCACCTGGGCGCTGATGGTCTGCACGGCCATGTCCAGCCGCTCGGCGGCGCGCGCGATGCCACCCTCCTTGGCCACCACCCAGAAGTAGAAAAGATGGCGGTAGTTGAAGCTCTGGCTCATGGGGTTTCCTGGGAGAAATCGCAAAGGTTCGTAAAAACCGAACCAATGGTATCAATATGACAGGTTTTTAAGAATCTCTTGCATCCCTACAGTGCGGGCTGTTGCCGGGTGGGGCGCCCGGCAGACGAACCAATTCCCTTCGGAGCAAAGATTCATGGAAACAATAGGAACCTGGTGGATGTGGGCGGGATTCGCCGTCTTCGTGGTCGTCGCCATCGGCGTCGACCTTCTGGTGATGGAGCGCCAGGGGGCGCACAAGGTCACGATGAAAGAGGCGCTGCGCTGGAGCCTGCTGTGGTTCTCGCTGGCCTTCGTGTTCGTGGCCATCCTGTGGTGGTACCTCGACAGCAGCCAGGGCCGCGAGGTGGCCAACACGGTGTCGATGCAGTTCATCACCGGCTACCTGGTGGAAAAGAGCTTGTCGATCGACAACATCTTCGTCTTCCTGATGCTGTTCAGCTACTTCGCCGTGCCGCCGCAGTACCAAAAGCGCGCGCTCATCATCGGCATCATCGGCGCCATCGTGCTGCGCACGCTGCTGATTCTGGCGGGGGCCTGGCTGCTGGCCACCTTCCACTGGCTGCTCTACGTGTTCGGCGCGTTCCTCGTCGTCACCGGTGCCAAGATGTGGTTCGCTGCAGGCCAGGAGCCTGACATCGCGACCAACCCGGTGCTCAAGTTCCTGAAGAAGCGCATCCGCATCACCGACCAGTTCGACGGCGAGAAGCTCTCCACGCTGGTCAACGGCGTGAAGCATTACACCCCGCTGTTCGTGGTGCTGGTGCTCATCGGCACCACCGACATCATCTTCGCGGTGGACAGCATCCCTGCCATCTTCGCGATCACCAACGACCCGTTCATCGTGCTCACGGCCAACATCTTCGCCATCCTGGGCCTGCGTGCGCTGTACTTCCTGCTGGCCGACCTGGCGGACCGCTTCCACCTGCTGGCCTACGGCCTGGCGCTGGTACTGATCTTCATCGGTGGCAAGATGCTGCTCATCGACCTGGTCAAGATCCCGATCGGCTACGCCCTGCTGGTGACGGCCGGCCTGATCGCAGGCTCCATCTTCCTGTCGCTGCGCAGCTCGGGTGGCAACACCCAGCAGCCTGCGCCAGCCCTGCCACCCAAGGACTGACCGCAAGGAAGCGCACACCATGGAACTGCTGGACTCTGTACTGTTGTTTCTCCTGGGCGGCCTCGTCGCCGCCACCGTCATCGCCCACCGGGCGGGCAACGAGAAGCGTGATGTGCGCCTGCTGATGGGGCTGTCGGCCCTGTGCGGCGCGGGCACGGCAGCGGCCTTCGCCTGGAACTGACCGCGCGATGATGTCCATGCTGTGCTCCCTGCGCCGCTGGCTGCGCGGCCTGGAACCGCGGGCCCGCACCCACCTGGACCGCAGCTGGCTGGCCAGCCTGCGGCCCTGGCTGGAGCAGCGCGCGCTGTTCCGCTTTCAGCGCGAGCCGCTGGCGCGCGGTGTGGCAGCGGGCATGTTCTGCGGGCTCATCCCCGGGCCGCTGCAGATCCCGGGCACGCTGGTGGTGTGCGCCGGGATTCGCGGCAACGTGGTGGCCGGGTCTGTGGCCACCTTCTATACCAACCCGTTCACCACCGTGCCGCTGTATGCGCTGGCGTTCTACCTGGGGGCGCTGGTGATGCCCGGCACGCAAACCCTGCCGCCGTGGAGCAGCGTCGCACCGGGCGGCGATTTCTCGGTGCAGGCGATGGCGGCGTGGATCCAGGCCCTGGGCACGCCGCTGCTCGTCGGCCTGCCCACACTGGGACTGCTGCTCGCGGCGCTGGGTTATGCCGCGGTGCAACTGATGTGGCTGGCCCCTGCTTTGCAGCGCAAGCGCCGGCTGGCACGCTGCCGATCAGCCGCTGCGTAACGGGCGAATCGGCGCTGCCCACTTTCCGAAGCGCTAAACCGCAGATCCTGAAGTCCACAAGCTGCGAAACTGGCGCCCGGCCATCGCCAGTGCCACCGTGGAACCGGCTTCGCCGGGCCGCTGGAGGCGTCCCTTTGAGGGGGAAGCGGCGCAGCCGCTCAGGGGGCTCAATCAGTGGGGTTAGTCAAGCTTTACGCCCACCTTGGTGATGACCCGCCCCCACTTCTCCCGCTCGGCACGCGCAAAGCTCCCCATCTGAGCCGCGGTACCGGGCATGGGCTCCACGCCCAGGGCCTGCAGGCGCGCCTTGGTGCGCGTGTCGGCCAGCGCGGCCTGCAAGGCCTTGCTGAAGTTCGCCACCACCTCGGGCGGCGTGCCGGTGGGGGCGACCACGCCTTGCCAGGCATAGCCCTCGAAACCCTGCAGTCCCTGCTCTGCGATGGTGGCCACATCGGGCATGGTGCCCACGCGCTGCGGGCTGGCCACGCCGATGGCCCGGACCTTGCCGGTCGCGAGGAAGGGGTACACCGTGGCGCTGTCGATCCACATCGCGGGCACCTGGCCGCCGATCACGTCCTGGATGGCCGGGGCGGCGCCGCGGTAGGGCACGTGCGTGAGCTTGAGGCCGCTTTGTTCGCGGAACAATTCACCCACCAGGTGGTGCGGGCTGCCCGGCCCGGCGGACGCCCAGTTCACGCCGTCGGGCAGGCCCTTGGCCCAGGCCATGAACTCCTTCAAGGTCTTGGCGGGCACGTTGTTGGACACCACGAGGAACATGGGGAAGCGCACCAGCAGCCCCACGGGCTGGAAGTCCTTCTCGGCGTTGTAACTGAGCTTGCTGAAAAGGAACGGGTTGGCCGCCAGCGTGGCGAAGTCGGCCGAGAAGATGAGGTTGCCGTAGTCCTTGTGGCGCGCACTGTATTCGGCCGCGATGTTGGTGCCCGCGCCGGGTTTGTTGTTGATGATGATGGGGCGGCCCAGCGTGGCCGACATCGACTCGGCAATCGTGCGCGCCACGATGTCGGAGCCGCCGCCGGCCGCATAGCCCACCACCCATTCGAGCGGCTTGGTGTCTTGGGCCGTGGCGGGCAGGGCCAGCGTGGTGAGTGCCAGGGCACCGAGGGTGGCGAGGAAGTGTTTGCGCAGCATGGTTTTGTCTCCGGGTTGTTGTGATGCGGTCGGGGCAGAGGCCGCAGTGCACCGTCTTTGCGATGCTGCTGCGGCCGGGGGAAAGGGTGCTGTGCGGGCCGGCGTTCAGGCCATGGCGTGCGTAGGCAGGACCGGTGTGATGGCCTGGTGGTCTGCCTCGGTGGGTGTTGCGGTTGGCGTTGCGGTGGCCGTCTTCAGGCCTGCCGCGCCGCGTGCCAGCCGCAGCGCGTCGCACAGCGTGGCGTGGTCGCCGATGTGGTTGGCCAGCAGCAGCACCAGGCGTGCGTTCATGGCGTGGCTGTCGGGGGTGGACAGGCCCTGGTGGGCGTTGATCAGCGCTTCGTAGAAATCGTCGCAGGCCTGCAGGTGGGGCTGGGTGTTGAGCATGGTTGGGGGCTCCGTGGTGTCAGGCGTGGGCGGCCGTGGCGCGGGCCAGGGCGGCGCGCACGGCGGCTTCGGTAGGCATGCGCCACCGCGCGCACACGTGCTGGTCGGGGCGCACCAGGTAGGCGGTGTGGGGCAGGGCGTCCAGGCGCTGCGCGGCCAGGCCCTCGCTGTCCTGCACCTCCACGCCGATCTGCAGCACCTGCACCTGCGGTACTTCGAGCGCCCAGCCAGGCGCCGCGCCAAAGACGATGAGCGTGAACTGCGGCCCCAGCGCGCGCAGCAGCCAGGTGGGCTGGCCCTGCCGCGTCAACGGCGCGTCCAGCAGCACGGCGCCCGGCACCTGCGGGCCCGCGAAGGCGTCGGTGTCGGGCGTGTTCAAGGGCGACGCATGCAGCGTGGCCGGCACCGACAGGCGCCCGCTGTTGACGATGCGCCGTGCAAACGCATGGTCGCGGGCCAGGTGCAGTGCGGCGTCGCGGAACAGCCGGCTGATCTCGCTCTTGGGCGTGATGAAGTCGGTGGCGCGTGTGGAGTTGGCGATGTTCTCGTCGGCCGCATATTCGCGCTCGGGGCCGTAGGTGGCCACCAGTGCAGCGCTGGCCCGGCCTTGCAGTACCCCATCGAGCTTCCAGGCCAGGTTCTCCGCGTCCTGCACGCCGCTGTTGGCGCCGCGTGCGCCGAAGGGCGAGACACCGTGGGCGCTGTCGCCCACGAACACCACGCGGCCGTGCACGAAGCGGTCCATGCGCAGGCAGGCAAAGGTGTAGACGCTGGCCCAGTCCAGCTCGAACTGCGCGTGGGGCCCCAACAGCGCCTGCACGCGGGGCAGGATGTTCTCGGGCTTCTTTTCTTCCTCGGGGTCGGCGTCCCACCCCAGCTGGAAGTCGATGCGCCACACGTTGTCGGGCTGGCGGTGCAGCAGCACGCTCTGGCCGGGGTGAAACGGCGGGTCGAACCAGAACCACCGCTCGGTCGGAAACTCCGCACCGCCTGCGAGCTTCACGTCGGCGATGAGAAAGCGGTCCTTGAAGATGCGGCCTTTGCTCTCGAGGCCCAGGGCCTGCCGCAGGGGCGAACGTGAGCCGTCGCACGCGGCCACCCACTGCGCGCCGATGCGGTAGTCGCCCTCGGGCGTGTCGACGGTCAGCAGCGCGCCGTCGCCGTGCTGCGCCACGGCGGTAACCCGGTTGTGCCAGCGGATGTCGATGCCCGGCAGCTGCAGCGCCCGCTCCACCAGGTAGGCCTCGGCGTAGTACTGCTGCAGGTTGATGAAGGCCGGGCGCTCGTGGCCGGCCTCGGGCAGCAGGTTGAACTCGTACAGCTGCTCGTCCTGCAGGAAGACCTTGCCCACGTTCCACGACACGCCCTTGTCCACCATGCGCTGGCCCACGCCCAGGCGGTCCCAGATCTCCAGCGTGCGCTTGGCAAAGCAGATGGCGCGCGAGCCGGTGGACAGCTTGTGGTCGTTGTCCAGCACCACCACGCGCTGCCCGCGCTGCGCCAGGTCGATGGCGAGCGACAGGCCCACGGGGCCCGCACCCACGATGACCACGGGGTGCTGCGCGGGCGTGGCGCTGTCCTGGTCGGGCGAGCGCACGTAGCCGAATTCAATGGCCTGCACCTCGGCGCCGCTGGCGTGGAAGGCCTCGGGAGGGATGTCTCTGGGGTTCATGGCGTCATGACCTTTGTGTCTTGGATCGAACCGGGCGCTGCTCTGGGAACGGACCTGTGCAACTGGCGCAGCCCCCCAGCGAGCGACGCCAAGCCAGGGCTGCCCCGCAGCGAGGGCGTCGTCCCCCGTCCCACAGCGCGCAGCGGTGCGAGAGGAGGGGGAAGGCGCGCAGCGCCTCAGGGTGTTGTTCTCTATTCAACCTTCCAGGGACTTCCACATCTGCACATCCCGCTCGGCCGTCCAGATGCGCGGGTCCGGGTACTGCGTGGCTTCGTCGTAGGCGCGGGTCACGTCGAACGGCATGCAGTGGTTGAAGATCACCCAGTGGCCGTACTTGGGTTGCAGTTTCGCGAACGTGGCCTCGTACACCTTGCGCAGGTCTTCGCCCTGGGCGGCGCTGGCCTTCACGCTCTCGTACAGGTCGCTGATGAAGGCGCGCGTGCCGGCCAGCCCGGCCTGCACCTGGTCGGGCGTCTGCAGCGCGGCGCCGCGGCCGGGCACGAGCTTTTCGGGCTTCAGGGCCGCGATGTTGTCGAGCGTCTGCGGCCAGTCCTGGAAGTACGCGTCGCCCGCATACGGGGTGGCGTCGAACTCCACCAGGTCGCCGCTGAAGAGGATCTTTTCCTGCGGCAGCCAGGCCACGGTGTCGCCCTTGGTGTGGCCGCGGCCCAGCTGCAGGATCTGCACCTCCAGCGTGCCCAGCCACAGCGTCATCTTCTTGTTGAAGGTCATCGTGGGCCAGGTCAGGCCGTCCGGCACGCTCTCCACGTTCTGGAACAGGCGCGGGAAGCGGCCGATCTCGCTGTCCTTGTCGAACTGGCCGCGCTCGACGATCAAATCGCGCGTGTCCTCGCTGGCAATGATGTGCTCCGCCCCATAGGCACTCGCGCCCAGCACGCGCACCGCGTGGTAGTGGGACAGCAGCACGTACTTGATGGGTTTGTCGGTCACCTCGCGGATGCGGCGGATCACGTCCTGCGCCATCACGGGCGTGGCCTGGGTGTCGATGACCATCACGGCGTCGTCGCCAATGATGATGCCGGTGTTGGGGTCGCCCTCGGCCGTATAGGCGTACGCATGGTCGGAAAGCTTGTCGAAGCTCACCTTCTTGACGTCCAGGTCGGCGGCGGAGGCAAAGGTCTTGGTGGTCATGGTGTGAAATTCGTTATGGGTGAATGCGTTTATCTAAACGGAATGTTTTGATGTTAGGCAATAAATTCGCCAATGTCTAACGCATTTGCTTAGGTGAAAACCCGGAGATTCAGACGCCAGCGCTTGCCGTGGACAATCGCAGCCATGCCTTCCTCCCCCATCGACCCGCCCCGCCCCGACGACGAAGACGACACCAGCCCGCGCACGCCGCGTGGCATACAGAGCGTGGAAGTGGGTGGGCAACTGCTCAAGGTGCTGGCCCGCACCGGCCGCCGCATGGCGCTCAAGGACCTGGCCCGCGCCGCCGAGATGACGCCCGCCAAGGCGCACCCGTACCTGGTGAGCTTCGGCAAGCTGGGCCTCATCGAGCAGGACGCCGTGAGCGGCCACTACGGCCTGGGCCCGCTGGCCATGCAGCTGGGCCTGATCAGCCTGCAGCAGGTGGACCCGGTGCGCCTGGCCATCGCCGAGCTGCCCGCGCTGGCCCAGCGCATCGGCTACACCGTGTCGGCCTCGGTCTGGGGCGACAACGGCCCCACCATCATCCGCGTGGAAGAAGGCCCCACCGCGGTGTACGTGGCCATGCGCCACGGCACCACCGCGTCGGTGCGCCACACGGCCACGGGCAAGGTGTTCGCGGCTTTCGGCCCGCGCGAGCGTGCCGCTGCCGCGCTGGCGGCCGAGGGCTTTGCAGGGGCGCTGGATGATCCTGCGTTCGCAGCGGAGCTGGAACTAGTGCGCACGCACCAGGTGGCCCAAGTGACCGATCAGTTGTTGCCCGGCATCAGCGCGCTGGCCACCCCGGTGTTCGACGGGTTCGGCCAGTTGGTGCTGTGCCTGGCGGTGATCGGACCCAGTGCCACGCTGCAGACGGGGCCAAGCAGCGCGTCGGCGCAGCATCTGCGCGAGGCGGCGCGGAGTTTGTCGCAGAGGCTGGGGGCCGCTGTAACTGGCTAAAAAATATTATTCTCTTTGAATTTAAATTGCCACATCAACCGAGCGGAGGACTGGCGAAAGAAAGCGGTAATTGGCGGATGGCCGTAACTGTGTAAATGTTGGCGGAATGGGCAGTGCGTTCTGTTTGACCTGTGCCTAAACTCTGGTCCTCTAATCTCGAGGGTAAGCATGGTGCCGCCAAAGAAGAATCCCAGTAAGGTTTCAAAAACAATCAAAGTCAATTTATCGCTCCAGACCGTTGAGGCGATGGAGGGCTTGAAAAGGGTCTTTGTTTTTGACTGCGTGACTGGAGACGAAAGTCATCCGACCGACCGTGGGACTTTTAAAATATACGAGAAAAGCAAAATTTATAGAAGCCGCACTTACAACGTGCAAATGAACTACGCCATGTTCTTTACCAGTGATAAGAAAGCATTTCATCAATACCACGGTGCAGTGCCGCTATCCGTGGTTCGCGCAGCGAGGGGCAAGTTGGGCGAATGGTTTGGCTCGCATGGGTGCGTAAGATTGTCAGAAAACGATGCCAGGTCTCTGTTTGACTGGGCTCCGAAAGGCACCATGGTGCATGTTTTCTAATGAAAAAAGCCTTTGTCTATTCAGCTTTGCTTTTTTTCGGCTTTGCCTTTGGGGCGGGTTCCATGGTCTTCTATTCTGCAATGTGGCCGGGCGGATATCCCGGGGTTGGCGACATGGAAGTTTTGAATTTCGAGAGATCTCCCGGGCTGGTGTACTACTTCAAAAGTGATCGCACTTCACTGGTGGCCCACCGAGCCAGCCACGAAGATTTCTTTTATCTGCATGTCGTTGCCAATGGCAAGTCCAAACATTGCCTCGGCAGCCCGGATCTGGGCGGCTTCATTGAGCAAATGTCCTCCCTCAAGCCCAAAAAATTGGTCGAGGCCAAGGACATGACGACCCTATTCCCTATATTCCTGGGTCGAATAGAAATGCTGGACGGCACAGTCAATATCAGCCACGAGCCCGTCTTGTTCTTCTCGTCAAAAGATGGCGAGCGGATCGCTGCTCAGTACATGGACGTGAGAGGCGAAGTGGAAACGTCCAAAGACCTGTTCAAAGCACTGGAGGCGGGGTGCTCGAAGCTGGCCATGCATTGATGAATCCAGCTTGGACTCTGAAGCCTGTCGATTCGTCGGGCGGCGCCTACGACTTGTACTTGATGCTGCACCCATACGGCTGCGTCGTCGCCGCTGAAATCGGTTTGCCCGCCAACGCTTCCGACAGCCCCACCTTCACATAGTTGGTGGCCTTCTCGATGTCGGCCGGGCGGGCCGAGGGGATGCTGTCGATGCCGCCCGCGTACACCAGCACGCCCTGCGGGTTGACGATGTACATGTGCGGTGTGGTGCGTGCGCCGTAGCTCTTGCCCACGGTGCCTTCCTCGTCCATGAGCACCGCGGTGGGCTGGGCCTTGCGTTCGGTGAGCCAGGCCGTGAGCCGGGCCGGCTCCAGGTAGTCGCTGCTGGCCTTCTCGGTGGAGTTGACCGCCAGCCACACCACGTTCTTGCCGGTGGCGTCCTTTTGCGTCGCGGGCATGTTGCCGCTGTCGTAGTGCTTGCGCACGAAGGGGCAGCCGGGGTTGGTCCACTCCAGCACCACATGCTTGCCCTTGAAGTCCGACAGCTTCACGGTCTTGCCGGTGGCGTCCTTGAGCGTGAAGTCGGGGGCGGGCTGGCCCACGGTGGTGGCGGCCTGCGCGGCGCCGGTGGCGAACAGCGCGGCGGCAGAGGCAATCAGCGTACGGCGAAGCAACTTCATGGCGGAATCTCCTTCGGTAGATGGCTAAGGTGAACAACGACAACACGACGAACAACGCGCCGCACGGAACCCAGCGCCGCCGCGTGGCCGCGCTGTTCATTGCCTTTACAGCTGGGCGATGGTGGCGCGCACCTCCTGCACGCTCAGCACTTCGGTCAGCACCACGGGCGGCTTGCCGGCCCGGTAGAACACGTACACCGGCACGCCGCTGCGCCCCAGCTGGGCCAGCGCGGCGGTGATGGCCGGGTCGCGGCGCGTCCAGTCGGCGCGCAGCAAGGCCACGTTCTTGGCGGACAGGTCGGCCAGCACGTCGCTATCGGCCAGCGTCGTCTTCTTGTTGTACTGGCAAGTCACGCACCACGCGGCGGTGAAGTCCACGAACACGGGGCGGCCGCTGGCCACGATCTGCTCGGCCGCGTCCGGCGCCCAGGCCTGCCACTGCGCGCCGCCGGCGCGGGTGGCCTCTGCGGTGTGTGCGGGCGATGCGTTGGTGATGTGCGGCCCGAACGACCAGGCCAGCAGCGCGAACGCGGCGACCGACACCGTGGCCATCCAGCGGCGTGCGCGGCCCGCCAGCGACAGCGACCAGGCCACCAGGCCCACGCCCACCAGCAATATAAGCAGCGCACCCGCGCCGTCGATACCGCTTTGCTGCCCCAGCACCCACACCAGCCACACCACAGTGGCGAACATGGGGAAGGCCATGAACTTGCGGAAGGTGTCCATCCATGCGCCGGGGCGGGGCAGGGCGCGCGCCACGGCGGGGATGAAGCTCGCGGCCAGATACGGCAGCGCCAGGCCCAGGCCCAGCAGCGCGAACACCGCGAGCGCCTGGGGCACCGGCAGCGTGGCCGTGAGACCCATCGACGCACCCATGAACGGCGCGGTGCAGGGCGAGGCCACGGCCACGGCCAGCACGCCGGTCAGAAAGCTGTCGGCCACCGGGTGGCGCGCCTGCAGGCTGGCCACGGACGACGGCAGCAGGTGCCCGAACTCGAACACCCCCGCCAGGTTCAGCCCGATCACCGTGAACAGCGCGGCAAGTGCGGCCACCACCGCGGGCGACTGCAGCTGAAAGCCCCAGCCCACCGCCTCGCCCGCAGCGCGCAGGCCCAGCATGAGCGCGCCCAGCAGCAGGAACGACAGCACCACGCCGGCCGTGTAGGCCAGACCGCTCAGGCGGTGCGCGCGGCGGTCCTGCGCGTGCTGGGTAAAGCCCACGACCTTGATCGCCAGCACCGGAAATACGCAGGGCATGAGGTTCAGGATGAGCCCGCCCAGCAAGGCCCCCAGCAGCGCGGCCGACAGGGTGAGGGTGGAGGCGCCGGAGCCCGCCAGCGGCGCTCCTCCCGCGCCGCCTGTGGCCTGGGCTGCCTGCGCCGCATTGGCCTTGAGCGCGGCGTCCAGCGCGGGTGAGACGCTGGCCACCGCCGCGCCCTGCGGCCAGGTGCCCAGCACCTTGAGTTCTGCGCGGTAGCCGGTGCGGGTGTCGGGGCCCGTGCCGTGGGCGGCTGCGCCTTGCTCCGCAGCCCGTTCGGCCAGCACGACGGGCATCAGGCTGGGGCTGCTGCTGCGCTGGGCGGCCAGCGGAATTTTTGCCGTCCACACGCTGCCGTTCCAGGCCTGCGTCCACTGCGCTGCGTTCTCGATGACTTCGCTGGTTTCCGGGAACAAATCCAGGGTCTTGCCGCGCAGCGCCACCGGCAGGCCGTGCACGCTGACCTGCAGCGCGTTGCCGTCGGCGATCTGCGCCTGGCTGTCCGGCACGATGCCGTTGGTGCCCGCCAGCACCGGCTGGGGCTGCGCCTTGGCCGCCGCCTCGAACGCGGCGCCGTTGAGCGCCGTGGTGCTGCGCAGCGGCAATTGCAGGGTGAAATCGCCCTCTTCGGGAATGCACTCCTTGCGGCACACCAGCCAGGAGGCGCGCAGCTGGATGACGGCGTCCTTGGCGAGCGGGCCGGCGGCAAAGGTGCTGGCCACCGTGACGGGCACGGGCAGCAGCACCGTGCCTTCATAACCGTAGTTGGCCAGCGTGCCGATGGGGATCTTCCTGGGCAGCGGCCAGGCGATCTCGCCCGCGTCCAGCCCGGCGGGCAGCGTCCAGGCCAGGTCGGTGGGCAGGCCGGAATCGCCCGGGTTCTTCCAGTAGGTGTGCCACTCGGGCTGGTGGGTGATCTGCAGCCCCAGCCACAGCGGCTGCCCCGGCGCCACGCCCTGGGGCGCATGGGCCATCAGCTCGGCCCGGACGTACGGCGTGGTGACCACGCTGGTCCCCTGGCCTGTCGTTTTGGGGCTGAATTGGGCGTTGGCGCTTGTCCAGAAAGCGCTGGCAGCTATCAAAAGCAGAGTAACTGCAAGGCGGTTGAGCAGGCGTGAAGGCATGGTTGCAGTGTGGGAGCGGGCGCGGCGCCGTTGGTTCCGGCCCGCTCCGTCGATTCCGGTGGTCCGCCATTGTGCGCGGGGCAGCCCGGCCGTTGAAAATCGGCGCGCCACGGCCCCGATGTGCTGGGGGGATGTAATCCCCGGTCATCCCCCTTCCAACCGGCGCTGGGCCACCGCCAGTGCACCTTGTGATCTGGCTGCCGGTTCACCGGGGACGTCCCTATGAAGGGGGAAGCCGCGCAGCGGCTCAGCGAGGCTACCGAGCCTCGAGGCTCAGATCCGCCCGCGGCGTCCACTTGTCGGGCTGGTTGCCCGACTTGGGCGCCGCCACGAAGAGCCGCTCGGCCGGCAGCTTCTGCGCCACCAGATAGCTGCGGATCGCCTGGCCGCGGTCGTGGGCCAGGTCGGCCGCCATGGCCTCGGTGGCGCTCTGGTTGGCCAGCAGCAGGGCTTCCATCTCGGGCACCGTGAGCTCCTTGGCCAGGCCGACCAGGTTGCGCGGCTTGGCCATGTCGGCGCGGCGGTACACCTCCTTGAGCAGGGCGGGATATTCGGCGGCCGACACCGGGCTGCTGTCGGCAGGGTTGGCGCGGCGCTTTTCGGCCAGCACCTGCTGCTGCAGGCGCTCGCGCTGCAGGCCTTCGCGCTCGTCCTTCAGGCTGGCCATGCCGGTCACGGTGATCTTGAGCGCAGGCCGGTCGGCCAGGGCCTTCACCACCTTGTCCAGGTTCTGCTTCGCATCCGCCGAGAGCGCCGCGCTGCCGGGCGCAAAGGCCACATGGCTCATCTCGCTGCCGCCGCCAAAGGCGTTGGCCAGCAGGCTGAACGGAGCAGTCAGCGCCTTGCCGATCAGGTTGACGATGACCCGGCCGATGACCGGCCCCAGGCGGAACTGCGGGTCGTTCAGAGAGCCGCTGATGGGCAGGTCCAGGTCGATCACGCCGTCGCGGTCGGCCAGCAGGGCCACGGCCAGCTTCACCGGCAGGCTGTTGGGCGCGCCCTGCACGGGCTCGCCAAAGGTCAGCTGGTTGAGCACCAGCCGGTTGCTGGCGGTGAGCTGGCCGCTGGGCAGCACCTTGTAGTTCACGTCCATGCTGAGCTTGCCGCGCTCGATGCCGTGGCCGGCGTACTTCACGGCGTAGGGCGTGAGCGGCGGCAGCTCCAGGTCGCGCACCTTGCCCACGATGTCGAGCGCCAGCGGCTTGGCCAGCGGGTTGAGCTTGCCGGTGATCTCCAGCGACGCCGAGCCTTCCGCCCGGCCGCGCAGTTCGAGGTCCGCCAGCACGGGCTCGCCGCCGGGCGTCTCGGACGAGAAGGCGCTCAGCTTGCCGGTCAGCTCCGACAGGTCGGCGGAGTAGTTGGGCTTGATGAAAAAGTCCGAGAACAGCACCTTGCCGTTGACCAGGCTCACCGGCCCGAACTGCACCACAGGTGCCAGCGGGTCGGCCTTGGCGACGGCAGCGCTGGCGGGTGTGCTGGCAGCGGCTGCTGACGCGGCGGCAGGCCCGCTGGCCGAGGCTGCGGCGGTGGCCGCATTCGCTGCACTGGCCGCGTTGGCTGCCTGCGCCTCGGCGGGCGTCTTGGCGATGTCGGTCAGGTTGATGCGGCCCGCCTCGTTCACCGTGATGCGCGCGAAGAAGTCCACCAGGCTGGTCTCCTTGACCTCCACGCGGGGCGCAGTGCCGGGCGCCGTGGCCACGGACAGGCCGCGCAGGTTCAGGCTCTTCCAGGCCAGCAGTTCCTCGCCCACCTGGGCTTCGGTCTTGGGCGTGGAGGCGGCGGTGCTGTTGGCCGTGAGCTCATCGATGGCGACATCGCCCGCCAGGCGCAGGCTGGGGCCCTTGTCGCCCAGTGCCAGTGCAACCTGGCCCTTGAAGCCCACATCGGCCCGCAGCAACTCCACCGACAGCTGGCTGGCCAGATAGCCATCCAGCGCATGCAGCGGCACCCGCGCCAGGTCGAGCTTGCCCTGCGCCGACAGCGGCTGCAGGGCCAGCGTGCCCTGGTAGTCGATCTTGCCGGCCTCGGGTTTGCCGTTGCCTTTGCGGGGTGCGGCAGCGCGTGCGGACAGCTGGAACGCCTCGGGCTTGCTGCCGTCGCTGGCCAGGTTCTTGGCGGTGATGTTCAGTGCCGACAGGTCCAGCGCCACAGGGCGGGCCTGGGCGTTGTCGGCGAACGTGACGGTGCCGCCTTCCACCGCGAGGTCGGCCACGCGCAGCTTCCAGGGCGCAGGGGTGGAGGTGCTGGCGCTGGTGGCGTTCGTGGTGGCGGTACTCGTGCTGCTGGTGCTACTGCTACTGCCACTGCCACTGCCACTGCCACTGCCACTGCCACTGCCACTGCCACTGCCACTGCTGTCGACGGCTGGTGTCGGCGCGGGGCTGGCGGCCTTCGTCCAGCGCTCGAACATCCACCGCCCGTCCGTGCCGCGCTCAACCGCCGCCAGGGGTTGGGACAGGGTCAGCCTGGCCAGCGTGGCCGTGCGCGCATCCAGCGGCACCTGCACGCCTTCGACCGCCAGCTTGGTCAGGCCCACCACCGTGGTGCGGCCCTGCTTCACGGCCAGTTGCTCCAGCGCCAGCGGGCCGGCGGTCAGCGTCACGCCGGTGGCACCGGCCTGCGCCGCCTTGGCGCCGGGCGCCTCCCATGCCACGCCCAGGTCGCCGGTGATCAGGCCTGCGACGGAGGGCTCCAGCACCTGCGCCAGGTAAGGCGCGGCCAGTTGCAGCGACAGCGCCTGCGCCGACGCGTTCACCTGCGCCTTCTGGTCGGTGGCCTCGCCGGTGAACTGCAAGCCGCCGTCCTGCAGCTTGAGCCCGCCCTTGAAGCTGAAGGGCTTGACGAGCGGCAGCGCCAGGTCCGCCATGTCGAGCGTGAAGTCCGTGGCCTGCAGCGTGGCGGCGGGCCGGGTGCCTTGGTCCGACCACCGCACGGTGCCGCCGCGCATCGCGGCGCGGTCCACGCGCACGGCCCAGGCGGGTCGTGCGGCGGCTGGCTTGCTGACAGCCTTGCTGGCACCAGCGCGTGGCGCAGAGGCCGCCTGGCTTGCACTGGGGGATGGCGCAGAAGCTGCGGCGCTGGCGGTGGTCTCGGATGCCGACGCCGTCGATGCCGACGGCTCTGCTGACGATGTGGGGCCGGTGGTCGTCGATGCTGTCTGCGCGCTGGTGGCTGCCGGGCTCGGCGCCAGCTGCGCCCAATTGATCCGGCCCGACGCATCGCGCGCCGCCGTCACCACGGGCGCGGTCAGCTCCACCTGGCTCAGGTGCACCACCTGCTCCAGCGGGCGCACATCGGCCATGTCCACCTTCAGTCGCTCGTACGACAGCAGGTCGCCGCCGTGGCGGTCGGTCAGCCGCACATCGCGCGCCTGCACGGTGCCGGTCAGCTTCACGGACATGCGTGGCGCCTGCTCGAAGGCCACCTTCACGTCCACATCCAGCGTGGCGTCCTGCACCTTGACCGGCAGGCTGGCGGGCAGGTAGCCCAGGTAGGGGGGCAACCGCAGGCCGTCCAGGCGAATGCTCGCATCACCCCGGCCCGTCTGCGCAAACGGCGTGCCCGCTGCCGACGAGTCGAAGCGGCTGCCGTTGAGTGCAAAGGAGAGGTGGGGCTCGACCTTGACCTCGTGCTGCGTGGACAGTGTGCTGATGAACGGCACCTTCAGCGCCAGGTCCCGCACCTCGTGCGTCTTGCCCACGCTCTGGTCGTTGAAGTCGATGCTGCCGCCCGTCAACGCCAGGTTGTAGAGCGCCAGGCGCGCCGGGCCGCTGTCGGGCTCGCCCGTGGGCGCTGTGACCTTGGCGATGATGTCGTCCACGTCGTACCGGCCGTCGCTCAGGTGCGTGACACGCAGCACCGGGTTCTCGACGGTGAAGGCGTCCACCACCGGCGCGAAGCGCAGCAGCGACTGCAGCTCGCCATCCACATACACGCGGCCGATGGTGAGCTGCGGCGGCGCGCCCGCAGCGCCCGCCACGGCGATATCGCGCAGCGCGAGTTCCAGCGTCCAGGGTTTGAAATCGATGGCGCCCACGGTGACCGCACGGCCCAGTTGCGCGGTGGCCGCACGCTCCAGCGGGCCCTTGAGCAGCGGCGGCACGGCCAGCCAGGCCACCGCCCACACGCCGATCAACCCCGCCAGCGTGCAGGCCGCAGGGCGGAACCAGCGGTGCTGGCGGATGGAAGCGAGAGAGGCGGGGCGCAGGGCA
Organism: Acidovorax sp. NPDC077693; assembly: GCF_044542805.1. Lineage (NCBI taxonomy): Bacteria > Pseudomonadati > Pseudomonadota > Betaproteobacteria > Burkholderiales > Comamonadaceae > Acidovorax > Acidovorax sp. NPDC077693. The sequence goes on from NZ_JBITVD010000009.1 coordinate 209,640, forward strand.
GGCGGCATGGCGGCAGATTCAGGGGGCGCCGCGGCCCAGGCAGAGGCCTGGAAGGCAAGACAGACAACAGGCAATACAGCCGCGCGCGTGGGTCGCTATTGTCCCTGTTGTGCAAAAGCCTGGGTAAGCCATTGCAACGAAGGCGCGGGCCCGGTTCACGATTGTTGACGTTGGGCCTTCTCGCGCTTCGAAGCCCTCTGCACCGCGCAGCGGGGGCAACGGGTGCTGTGCTTCTGGAGCAGCCTCACCGGGCGTGCTTCTGGCGTGGCCTCACTGGGCGAAGCCCAGCACCACCCTGCGGGTGGTGGCGCTCTTCTTCTCGATCTTGGTGACCACGATGGCGCCGATCTCTGCCGTGTTGGCCACGTGCGTGCCGCCGCAGGGCTGCAGGTCGATCAGCGGTGTGCCGCCGTCACCGCCGTCACCCCCGATGCGGATGGTGCGGATGCGCCCCGTGCCGCGCGGTGGCTGCACGCTCATGCTCTTGACCAGCGTGGGGTTGGCGTCCAGCTCCTCGTCGCTGATCGATGCCACGGTGAGCGGGTGCGCGGCGGCCACCAGCGTGGCGATGGCGGCGGTCAGTTGGTCCTTGTCCAGCGGGTCGGTCATCGCAAAGTCCAGCCGCGCATAGTCAGGCGTGATCGAGCAGCCGTTGACCAACTGCGGCACCACATGGCACAGCAGGTGCGACGTGGTGTGCAGCCGCATCATGCGGTGGCGGCGCTCCCAGTCGATGCGGGCGGTGACCGCAGTGCCAGCCGCCAGCTTCGCCAGGCGGTCTTCCTGCCCGGGGGCTGGAACATGCACGATGTCGCTGGTGGGCTTGCCCTCGGCGTCCTTGCCCTTGCGGGTGTCGGCAATCGCGATCTCGGTGCCATCCGCCAGCACCAGCACGCCGCTGTCCCCGGCCTGGCCGCCGCCCAGGGGGTAGAACACGGTCTGGTCCAGCACGATGCCAGCATCGGTGATGGCGGTGATGTGGGCGCTGCATTCGCGCAGGTAGGCGTCTTGTCGAAAGAGGTCGTGGGTCATGGGTGCAATGGTAGCGCCGGGGCCCCGCCACGGCCCCCGCGCGGCTACCATGGCGGGCATGACTGCCGCTGCCGCTCCCCTATCCGCCATGCCGCCACTGCCCTCGCGTTTCTGGGCCGACCTCTCGACGCGCGACTTCGCGCAGCTGAAAGCCTCCGGCCAGGCCGCGCACACCGTGGCCGTGCTGCCCGTGGCCGCCATCGAGCAGCACGGGCCGCACCTGCCGCTGTCGGTGGATGCCACCCTGCTGCAGGGCGTGATCGACGCCGCGCTGCCGCAGCTGCCCGCCGACCTGCCGGTGCTGTTTTTGCCGCCGCAGAACGTGGGCCTGAGTCCGGAGCACATCCGCTTTCCCGGGACGCTCACTCTATCGCCCGCCACGGTGATCGCGCTGTGGACGGAGATCGGCGAATGCGTGGCGCGCGCCGGCATCCGGAAGCTGCTGCTCTTCAACGGCCACGGCGGCCAGGTCAGCGTGATGGACATCGTGGCGCGCGAGCTGCGCACCCGCTGCGACCTCATCGTCTACAGCGCCAGCTGGTTCAGCCTGCCGCTGCCCGATGCAGTGGCCGGGCAGTTCAGCGCGCAGGAGCACCGCTTCGGCATCCATGCGGGCGAGATCGAGACGTCGATGATGCTGCACCTGGCGCCTGGCACCGTGCACATGGAGCACGCGCGGGACTTCCGCTCCACCTCGCAGGACCGGTCGGAGCAGTACGCCATTCTGGGCAACGGCAAGAGCGCCAAGCTGGGCTGGCAGATGCAGGACTACCACCCCGCCGGCGCGGTGGGCAATGCTGCGGCCGCCTCTGCGGACAAGGGACAGGCCGTGGTGGCGGCTGCGGCGCAGCAGCTCGTGGCGCTGCTGCAGGAGGTGTATGCGCTTCCCCTGTCAACGCTGGTGGACGAGGTGGGCGCGCCCTAGCTGTGGTGACAGGACGGCCGCGCAGGCACTGACGGCGTCTGTTCGCTGCGCACGTCGGGCAGATGGTAGGGAGCGTGCGAGTGCCCCGCTACGCCAAGCGCCACGGCGGGTTCTTGCGGTTGTCACCGGCCCGAAACAGGCAGATCACATTGCCGGACGGGTCCGCCAAGCGTGCTTCGCGCCAAAGCCAAGGCTCGTCTTTGGGGAGCTGTGTGAACTGGAATCCCGCGGCTTGCAAAGCCGCCACCCTCACGTCGAGGTCGGCGCATTCAAAGTACACGACAACGCCGGTCTCACGCGGGCCGACGTTGTCTGCGTGCAGCGAGAAAGTAGCGTCGCCCTCCGGGCACTCGAAGCGGGCGTACCGGGGTGGCGCGTGAACGATCAGCAGGAAGCCCATGTGGCGATAGAACGCCACAGCTTCGTCGAGGTCCGCGACAGGCAACGTGATCTGGTTGAGATTCATGAGAGATTTTCTTTTTTCTGCCCCTGTTTGCGCCAAGGTATCTAACAGGGCATGGAATGGGTCACCAAAAGCTGGGGTTGTCCGGGTTCCACCGCGCTGAGCACGCGCGACATGAGTTGCACATGTCGCGCGATGTCGTTGCAGCGCAGAGGCTTTATGAGTCTTTGGGCCTTGCGCCCTTAGCGCCTGTCAGCTTCAACCTTGTGCTGGTTCCCAAGTCTCTCGGGCTGGGCGAGGTCTTTTTCCGCGCCTCAGCAAAAGCAGACGTACAGCCACCCCCAGCACACCCACAGCGAACATGCTTGCCACGATGGGCCGGTCCAGCACGAGTGGCAACCATTCACCCCGGCTCAGCAGCAACGCTCGCCTCAGGTTTTCTTCCAGCATGGCAGATGCAGACAGGCCGACCAGCAGGGGCACGACGGGGCAGTCGAGTTGCAAGAAAAGCATGCCCAAGGCCGCCAGCGCTACACAAGGCCACAGCAGGTCGGGCGTCAACCCATACCATGCCAGCAGCCCCGCACACCACGCTGTCGCGAAAGGGCCCGTCCACGCCGGGCGCTGCAGCCATCCCGCGGTGGCAATGAAAGCGCCTGAAGCAGGCCAAAAGCCCAGGCACAGATACACCGTGCTCCAGAGTCTTGTGCTTCGGGTGGTCGCTTTGGAGTGCGGTGGCGGCGGTGGGGCGTCCGGTCTGGGGATGAGGTGTTGCGCGATGTGGGGAACAAGCAGTGCGAAAATTCCCAGGCAGGCCACAACCACGGACGGGTCTTCGTGCAGCAGTGCAAGACCTGTCATACCGCGCAGGTCACCGGCTGGGTCTTGTACTTGGGTGCCGAGCAACAGGCCCAGCACTGCCATACCGCTGGAGCGGGGCAGTGGCTGTGGCGCAGCCAGGCAGACCCCCATCAGCAGCAGGGTCAAGGTGGCCGCATATTCTGCAGGTCCGAACCGAAAAGCAATGTCTGCCCAGGTCATGCGGGTCGCCTCTCCGCGATATGTTGGAGGAGGTTGTCGTGGCAGGTCGCTGTGAGCATGGGGCGAGATTCTCGCACCGGGGTGCCGCCCGCCGGGAGCATGAAAGGCCGCACCGGCGGCTACACCAACTCCCGCAGCACCATCGTCACCACCCGCTCCTGCGCGCTGGCACCGCGCAGGCGCAGCGCAACGGACGTGCCCGGCTCGCCCGCCAGCTGGGTGCGCAGCCAGATCGCATCGGTGGCTGCAAGTTCACGCCCCTGCACGGCCAGCAGTGATTCGCCCCGGCGCACGCCCGCTTCGTCGGCCGGGCTGCCGCCCACCACGTCCAGCACATCGAACCGCTCGCCCGTCCACCGCGCCACCAGGCCGCTGCGGGGGCCGGCAAAGGGCTCGGCCAGAGCGGCCTGGGGCTCCAGATACAGCGCACCGCCCGCCGCATCGATGGTGACGGCGAAGCGCTGCCACAGTGCGCCCCCCAGGTTGCCCATCCAGGCGTCGCTGCCGAACAGCCCGCCCGTGGCGAGAGACAGGTGCACCGGCACGCGCGGCAGCTGCCAAGGCCCGACGTCGAACGTGGGAAGGCGCGCCACATCCGCCCAGGTGGTGCCGCCCACGCTCACGCCGGTGAGCATGCGCACCGAGGGCTGCAGCGCAGCGCGCAGGCCCAGCCGCTCCACCACCGGGCGAAACAGCGTCACGGCGCCGGCGTCGCCCGTGTCGACAGAAAACCAGCCTGCCTGCCCGGCTGCGGTGGCTTGCACCAGCATCTTGCCGCCGGGCAGCACCCGCAGCGGGAGCAGCACGGCTGCAGGCGATGGGGCAAGACGGCCGGGTGCGGCCAGCGTGGCCTGCGCGCGGCCGTAGTCCAGGCGCACCGAGAACGCGCGCCAGAACGTGGCGCCCAGAATTCCGTCGTAGTCGAACTCGGCCGGCATGGGCACCACGAACGCAACTTCGCGCTTGAGGTGCAGCGCTTCTCCCACGGCAAGGTTATCCACCACCGTCCAGGGAACGGGCTCGTCGGAGGCTTCGGCGCCCGAGCTGGGCACCCTCTCGGTGGACAAGGGCACGCCCAGCAGCTGTGCGGTGCGGGGCGTGAGCACGTTGTGGTCCGCGCCCGTGTCGAGCAAGAACCGCAGGGGCTGCCCGTTGACGCGCACGGCCAGCGACACATGGGTTTGCCGGCGCTCCAGGGGCACGGTGAAGGGGCCGGGCGGCGGCACCACCTGCGCCTCTGCGCCCAGGCCCAGCGATCCGCCGCAGCCATTCAAGCCCGCCAGCGGAAAAGAAGACACCGCCAGGGCACGGCCCAGGACTTCGCGACGGCGCATGGCAACTCCCGTTGTTTGAGAGTTGCTATTAAACAGTAAAAAATTATTGTTTTACAGAAATTTATTGCAAGTCCGCGCAATGCTCAGGCGTGCGTGATCCAGTCCAGGTGCGGGCCTTCATTCAAATGCGGCAGGGTGTTGAACGTCTGCAACATCAGCCGCTTGGGCGCGATCGAGAACTCCGTCACTGCGCTGTTGCGGATGCGCATGTTGAGCGCAATGGTGACCTCGGGCGCTGTGCCCAGCACCTCGCCCACCGCAGCAGAAATGGGCCCGCCGCTGCTCACCATCAGCACGTTCTGGCCCGCATGGTGGTGGCGCACGTGGTCCAGCGTGGCGCGGATGCCGGCCGAGAAATCGTTCCAGCTGGGCATGCCCTGCGGGCTGATGACACCGGCCATCCACTGCGCCAGCGCGTCGCACAGGATGCGAAAGTGCTGTCGGTACTTCTCGGGCGTATCGGCGGGGCCCAGGGGCTGGGGGTGGATGGCGGCGATCAGCGCATGGCTGTCGTACTCATTGAGGGCCGGCAGCTGCAGCGCCTCGGGTGCGGTCTGCAGGCCTTCGGCAATGCCCTCCAGCGTCTGCGTGTGGCGGCGCAGCGTGCCGGTGATGACGGCGTCGAACACCAGGCCGCGCGCACGCCAGTACTCGCCCAGGCGCACCGCCTGCTCGCGCCCGCGCGGGCTCAACTGGTCGTAGTCATCGGCGCCAAACGAGGCCTGGCCATGGCGCACGAGGTAGAGGGTTCCCATGCGGCGGATTGTGGCCAGGATGACAGCAGTGGTTTGTTACCTAAGCGACAAGGCTGTCGGTGCGATGGCTGTTTGGCGTCTTGCGCATATTCGATGGGTTACCGGCATCTCAACACCAGCCATCCCGTTGCTGGTTATCGAGAAAAGCGTCTTGCACAGGATGCTGGAAAAGCATTGATGGCATCCGATGGCGGGACGCCGAAGTCCTCCAATGGCAATCGCTTGAATGCCGGCCAGTCGGACGCCGCAATGTTGAGTTCGCCGCTGCCACAGAAAGCCCGCAGTCGGGGTGGGCTCGGGTCGCAGCGGATGTCTGAGAAGATGCATCGTTGGCCTGCTGACACGCCAAGCGCGGGCACAGCGTGCTCCGCGACGATCACGAAGCTCAGGTCCTGGTTGGCTTGCAGGGGCGTGGGCTGTGTCTGTTTCCACAGGAAGATGGCGGCGCTTGGAATGACAAGCACGCACGCCATCCACACCATTGCGGAAGTCCGCAGGCGGCGAGGGCCGTCGCCGCGGGTCATCAGTCCGCAACCGATCAGGATGAAGGCCACAAAGAGACATCCAATGAAAGCCAGCAATTGCATCGTATTGCAGCCGCTGTCGCAGTCGCCGGAGCGAAAAGCACTCAGGATGAAGTAGCCGCTGACCAGGCTGGCAATGGCCGCGGCAATGAGGAGCCGGGCGAGGCTGCGAACGGAGACGCGCATCAGGCAAAAGGCCAAAAAACGACTGACCTGGAATTCTCCAGGTCTGAGTAGACAGAAGGTATGCGGGCAATGCCGATGGTGAAACGGGTAAAGGTTTGCCAGGATGGCGTCAATCGGTCCATGTTCCACAGGTCGATATGGTCGCCGGTGGGTTGTCTCTCACCTGCGCGAAGCCAATAGTCCTGAAAGAAGACGATGCCTTTCCTGGCTGCAAGGTTCTTTTGAAACCCTTTTCCCGAGAACTGCAGAGGCTCCGGGCAGCCTGGGAAAGGCCTTGTTTTCAGCCAGTTTGCCAACTCCTGAGCCCTCAAGACCATCCCGTTGGCTCTGGGCCCGAATTGGCAGCGTGGGCCTTTGAAGGTCGCAAAATTGACACCTGATCTTTCAAGGGCCATGCCAACGCGAATAGCGCATTGGTTATCGTAGGCCTTGGTTCGGGTCGTGGGGTTGACGCAGGGATCCTTGCTGGGATAGTGGCCCCAAAGCGCATCGAATGAGACGGGGGTGAGGGGGTTGGCTCTGTATGTCTTGGGGTCTGCCATGGATGGAAAGTGCTCAGTGGAAGGTCGCGGTGCTGCGTCCAGGAATTGCAGCACCGACCGACTGAAATGAGCCCCCAAATTGCAGGCATTCAGCGCTTTTTAATGGCGAAGAACTTCCCCGAACATGGGCGCATCCACATTGCCCCCCGTCAACGCCAGCCCCACGACCTTCCCCGTCAATGCACCGCGCTCCTGAAGCGCCGCCGCCAGGGCTGCAGCACCAGCGCCTTCCGCCACGTTATGGGTGTCGGTAAAGATCGCGCGCATGGCTGCGGCCACCTCGGCGTCGCTCACCTGCACGATGTGGTCGATGTGCGGCGCGATGATGGACAAGGCCTCGGCGTCGGCCACGCGACAGGCCATGCCGTCGGCCAGGTGCGTGGTCACGGGCGCCTCGACCACGCGGCCGGCGGCCAGCGAGTCGGCGTAGGTGGTGGCGTGGCTGCTGACCACGCCCACCACGCGCACGCCGTGGCCCAGCGCCAGCTTGGCGGCAATGGCCGAGCAGGCACCCGAGCCCTGGCCGATGGGCACGTAGGCCACGTCCATCTGCGGCACGGCGCGCAGGAATTCCCACCAGTAGGTGCTCACGCCGCGCAGCAGGTCGGGGTGGAAGCTGGGCACCATGTGTGCGCCGCGCTCGGCGGCCAGCTGGATCGCGAATTCGCGCGCTTCCTGAAAATCCGCGCCGTGCTCGATGAGCGTGACGCCCAGGGCGCGCATGGCGGCGTTCTTCTCGACCGAGTTGCCCTGTGGCACAACGATGGTGCAAGCCACGCCATGGCTGCGCGCGGCCCAGCCCATGCTCTGGCCGTGGTTGCCGCGCGTGGCGCTGATCACTTCGCGGGGCATGGCGCCGCGCTTTGCGAGCTGGTCGAAGTAGGTGAGGCCGCCGCGGATCTTGAAGGCGCCGACGGGTGTGTGGTTCTCGTGCTTGAGCCAGCAGTCGGTGCCCAGGCGTTCGCTCAGCAGGCCCCAGCGGTACTGCGGCGTGGGCGGGAAGTCGCGGTACACCACCTGTGCGGCGGCTTCGATGTCGGCCAGGGTGGGCAGCAGCGCGGTGGCGGGGTCGAGGCGGGCGTTCATTCGGCGGCTTTCTTTTCGGTGAGGAGTCGGAGTGCGAGCAGGCCGAGCACCGTGCCCATGAAGTAGCGCTGTGCCCGCATCCACGCGGCGTTGCGATTGAGGAACACGGCCACGCGCGCGGCGCACAGGATGAGCAGTGCGTTGACGACCGCGCTGGTGGCGATCTGCACGCTGCCGAGCGTCAGGCTCTGCAGCAGCAGCTGCCCGCGCTCGGGGTGCAAAAACTGCGGGAAGAACGACAGGTAGAACATGGCGACCTTGGGGTTCAAGAGGTTGGTCATGAAGCCCATGAGGAACAGCGTGCGGGGGCCGTCGTGCGGCAGGCTGCGGGCCTCGAAGGGCGCGGCGCCGCCGGGCTTGACGGCCTGCCAGGCCATCCACAGCAGGTAGGCGACGCCGGCGTAGCGGATGGCGTCGAAGGCCAGCGGCACGGCGGCCAGCAGCGCGGTCAGGCCCAGTGCTGCCGCGAGCAAGTGCACCAGAAAACCCAGCACCACACCGCCCAGCGAGACCAGCCCTGCACGCGGCCCCTGCGTGAGGCTGCGCGAGACGCAATAGACCATGTTGGGCCCGGGCGTGAGCACCAGCACCAGCGCGGCCAGCGCAAAGATCAGCAGTTCCTGTGCAGAAAAGAGCATCGTGGTTACTCCGGTGTGAATGACGATACGGCGACCGGTCCGCGTGGCGTGGCCAGTTGCGCCGTGAGGCGGGGGGCGCCACCTGCGGCGATCGCTACCTGCGCTGCCACGCCGATCGCGTCGCACGCCGCCTGCAGCGTGGCCGCCTGCGGGTGCTGCAGCGCCAGCGATTGCAACTGCACGCCGCTGGCGGGCAGGCTCTCGCACGGGTGCACGGGGCCCCACTGGATGAGCGTGGGCAGGCAGCCGTCCATCAGGCGCAGGCCGTCTTCGCGCACGGTGATCTGCCACTGCAGCAGGCCGTGTGCGGTGGGGCGGCTGGCGGCGATGATCTCGCCGCGGTCCAGGTCCTGCGCGGCCAGGGCGGCGCACCGGTCCTCGACGTCAGGCACCGCGGCCACCCAGTGGATGAGTTGCGGCCCGTGTTCGGCCACCTGCTGCTGCAGCGTGGCATCGTCCATGTCGAACCACCGCCTGGCGCTTTCGGGTCTTGCGCTGGCAGCTCCTGGATTAATAGCAATCACCTCCAGGTAGGCGCGCGGGTGCGCCGGGCTGGAGACATTGAGGATGCGGTTGTGCGTGCCCATCAGCGGGTGCTCGCCGCCCGCCGTGGGGGCGATGCCCAGCGTGCGTTCGCACCAGGCCACGCCCGACGCCAGGTCCGCGGCCAGCACGACCAGGTGGTCCACGCAGGGCGGCTGTGCCACATCTGCCGGGGAACTTGAGGCGGCCGTCACAGCAGCACCTCGCCCGACACGCAGGTGACCGAGCTGCCGCCGACCCAGATGGTGTCGCCGTCCTGCTCCACGAACACGCGCCCCGCGCGGGCCAGGCAGGTGCCCTGGCTGGCCACGTACTGCGCGGGGGCCAGGCCCGCGCCGATGAGCCACTGGGCCAGCGCGGCGTTGAGGCTGCCGGTCACCGGGTCTTCGGCCAGGCCGTTGTTGCCGGGGAAGAAGGCGCGCACTTCGAAGGCGATGCCCTCGGCGTCGGTGCTGCCGATGACGCCCACCTTGCCGCGCGGGCCGACCACGCCCACATCGAGCTTGCCCAGGATGCTCGCATCCGGCTTGAGCGCCAGCACCTGCTCGCTGCTGCGCAGCATCACGCCGCGCCAGTTGGGGCCGTTGTCGCACCAGGCGTGGTGCAGGATGTCGCTGCGCGCCACGCCCAGGCCGCGTGCGATCAGGGCCACGTCGTCTTCCGCCAGCGGGCCGCTCTTGATGAGCGCAGGCGCTGCGAACGCCAGGCGCTCGCCATCCTGCCGCAGCGTGACCAGGCCCACGCCGCATTCCTGCACCACGGTGCCCGCCACCTGCGGCTGGCCGCCGGCCTGCAGCCAGGCGTGGCAACTGCCCAGCGTGGGGTGGCCGGCAAACGGCAGCTCGCGCCCCGGGCAGAAGATCCGCACGCGGTAGTCGGCACCGGCCGCCCGGCCTGCGGGCGTGGGCGGCAGCAAAAAGGTGGCTTCCGACAGGTTGGTCCAGTTGGTGAACTCCTGCATGGCCTCGGTGGTCAGGCCGGTGCCATCGAGCACCACGGCCAGGGGGTTGCCGCGGTAGGGCTGGTCGGTGAAGACGTCGACTTGCTTGAAAGGGCGCTGGTGCATGGTGCTCAAAGTCCTGGTGTCGATGGGTGATGAAAAAAATGGAAGAGGGGGCAGAGGACGGAAACGCCGGGGGCGCGACCGGCACTCTCGCGGCGTTGCTGCTGTGGGTTCGGTCGGCCCTTGGGGCCGGGTGGATCAACCGCTGGGGAGCGGGGCGATGGAAGGTGATTTCACAGCAGCACGGTCCCTTCGATGCAGGTGACGGCCTGGCCGCCGACCCAGATTTGCCCGGCATCGTCCTGTCGAATGTTCACGCGCCCGGCGCGCCCCAGGCATTCGCCCTGGGCCACGAGGTAGCTTCGCGGTGCCAGGCCGTCCGCGATCAGCCACTCCGCCAGGCTCGCGTTCAGCGTGCCGGTGACCGGGTCCTCCGGGTTGCCCATGGGCGCGGCAAAGGCGCGCACCACGGCGCCGGGCTGGCGCGTGTCGCTGGCCTGCGGGCCGACGTGGATCACGCCCACGTCCTGGCCCAGGTCCTTGAGGCGCGCATGGTCGGGTGTGAGGCCGAGCACCGTCTGGGCGCTGTCGAGCAGCAGGCCCAGCCACACCGGGCCGTTGTCCAGCATCTGCGCGCCGCGGATCTGCTGCGGGCGCACGCCCAGGGCGCTGGCAACCAGCGGCACCAGTGCCGGGCTGGGCGCGCTGCGCGTCAAGGGCGGCGCGGCAAAGGCCAGCGTGCTGCAGCTGTGCTCCACGCGCACCAGGCCCAGCGCCGATTCCTGCATCACCATGCCTGCCACGCGCGGTGCGTGGCCAGCCTGCAGCCAGGCGTGGCAGGTGCCCAGCGTGGGGTGGCCGGCAAACGGCAGTTCGCCATTGGGGCTGAAGATGCGCACCCGGTAGTCCGCGCCCGCCGCACGCCCCGCCTCGGTGGGGGGCAGCAGGAAGGTCGTCTCCGACAGGTTGGTCCAGGCGGCGAAGCGGCGCATGTCGCTGTCGCTCAGGTCCAGCGCATCCAGCACCACCGCGACGGGGTTGCCATAGCCGGGCCGGTCGCTGAACACGTCGATCTGCTTGAAAGGGCGCTGGTGCATGGGGTGTGCGCTCAGGACAGGGGTTGGTCGAGAACGCCGAGTGCGCCGGTGCGGCTGCTCACGGCCTGGTACCAGCGCTCCAGGTGCGGCCGCGCAGGACGCTCCTGCGGCAGGCCCCACCAGCGGTGGATCTCGCAGCCCACGGGGATGTCGGCCATGGTGAAGCGCTCGCCGGCCATGAAGGGCTGGCGCGCCAGGTGGGCGTCCAGCATCGCCATGAGCGGCTCGGTCACGGCCACCGATGCGGCAATGAGCGCGTCATTGCGCTGAGCGGCGGGTGTGCGCACCCACTGCAGGAAGGCATCGCGCCCGGCGGGGTTCAGCGTGGTCTGCTGCCAGTCCATCCACTGCTCGGCCACGAAGCGCGCGGGCAGGTCTTCGGGGTACAGGTTGCCCAGCGAATGCCGGGCGCACAGGTAGCGCACGATGGTGTTGGACTCCCACAGCACCGCGCCCGTGTCCTCGTCCTCGACCAGCGGCACCAGGCCGTTCGGGTTCAAGGCCAGATAGCGGGGCTCGCGCACGATGCCGAACTGTCCGCCCGCATCGGTGCGCTGCACCGACGGCAGGCCCAGCTCCTGCACGGCCCACACCACCTTGCGCACGTTGATGGACGACATGCGTCCCCAGAGCCGCAGCATGTGTCAGCCCTTGGCCTGCGCCGCCAGCTGGTCTTTGATCGCACCTGCCAGCGCCGCGATGCCGGTGGCGATCTGCTCCACGCTGGAGGTCACGAACGACAGGCGCAGCGTGCGCTGGTCGGCGTTGTCGGCATAGAAGGCAGCGCCGGGCACGAAAGCCACGTTGCGCTCCACGGCCTTGGGCAGCAGCTCCACCGCGCTCATGCCGTCGGGCAGGCGCACCCACAGGAACATGCCGCCGTCCGGGCGGTTCCAGTGCACGTCCAGGCCCTGCATCTCCTTCGTCAGCGCAGCCAGCATGGCTTCGCACTGCTGCTTGTACAGCGCGCGGATGGTGGGCACGTGGCGGTCCAGGAAGTTGCCCTTCATCACCTCGGCCACCAGGCGCTGGTTGTAGCCGGGGGTGTGCAGGTCGGCCGCCTGCTTGGCCTGCAGCAGCTTGGGGTACACCGCCTTCGGGGCCACGACGAAGCCCAGGCGCAGGCCGGGGGCCAGCACCTTGGAGAACGAGCCCATGTAGATGCAGCCATCGGGGTTGCGGGCCGTGAGCGGTGCGGGCGGCGGGTTGTCGAACCACAGGTCGCCGTAGGGGTTGTCTTCGACCAGGGGCAGGTTCAGCTCGGCCGCGGCCGTCACCAGTTCGGCGCGGCGCGCATCGCTCATGGTGCGGCCGGTGGGGTTCTGGAAGTTGGGCAGCACATACAGGAAGCGGGCCTTGTCGGCACCGGTGCCCACCTTGGCCTTGAGGTCGTCGACCAGCACGCCTTCATCGTCGCTGGCCACGGACACCACGGTGGGCTCCATGGGCGTGAAGGCCTGCAGGGCGCCCAGGTAGGTGGGTGTTTCGACCAGCACGCGGCTGCCTTCGTCGATGAGCACCTTGGCGATCAAATCCAGCGCCTGCTGCGAGCCGGTGGTGATCAGCACCTGGTCGGCATCCACGTCCCAGGGCAGGAAGTCGGCGATGGCCTGGCGCAGCGGGGCGTAGCCTTCGCTGGCGGCGTACTGCAGCGCGGCGGGGCCGTCGTTGGCCAGCACGGCGGCCGAGGCTTCGGCAAAGGCCGAGACCGGGAAGGTCTTGGGCGAGGGCAGGCCGCCCGCCAGGCTGATGATGCCGGGCTTCTCGGTGACCTTGAGGATCTCGCGGATGACCGAAGGGTTCATGCGCTCGGCGCGGCGCGCCAGCGTCCAGGTGCCGGTGGTGGGAAGGTCGTTCAGTTTCACTGTTGTTCTCCTTCGGGCAGCCTCGCAGCGGCCGCCCAGGTTGCTAGGTCGTCTTCAAAAAATCAGTCAGTCCACGATGAACAGCGTGGCCCCGTTCGGCGCGGTGGAACGGTGTGGTTCCGCATTGTCCGCCACCTGGTAGCTCATGCCGGGGGTCAGCGTGAAGGTGCGGCCGTCTTCCAGCTCGGTGTGCAATTCTCCGCTCAGGCACAGCAGCACGTGGCCCTTCACGCACCAGTGGTCCGACACATAGCCCGGCGTGTACTCGACCATGCGCACGCGCAGGTCGCCGAGCTGCTGGGTGCGCCAGAACGCCTGGCCGGCCTGCGCGCTCTTTTCCTCGCGGGGCAGGGCCGACCAGTCGGTGGTGGCGAACGGGATGTTGTGCATCTGCATCTTCTGGACTCCTTCAAACGCGCCGCGGCCTGGATCGCGGCGCACAGGGGGTGCTGGCGGTCATGCGGCGGCTCCCTGGTGGACGGGCATCTTCTTGCCCACAAAAACGGTGGCGATCACGGCCAGTGCGAAGCAGGCGGTCATCAGGTCCAGCCGCTCGCCCAGCAGCGGCACGGCGAACAGCAGGCTCAAAAAGGGCTGCACCAGCTGGATCTGGCTGACCCGCACGGCGCCCAGCGCCAGCGCGCGGTACCAGGCAAAGAAGCCGATCCACATCGAGAACAGCGCCACGTAGGCAAACCCCGTCCAGGCCATTGTGCTGACCGCGCCAGGCACGGCGGGTGCGAACCACCAGGCCACCGGCAGCGTGAGCGGCAGGCTCAAGGCCAGCACCCAGCAGATCACCTGCTCGGCGCCCAGGCTGGGCGTGAGGCGCGCACCGCCGATGTAGCCGAAGGCGCCCGTGGTCATCGCGATGATGAGGTAGATGTTCGCCGCGCCCAGGTAGAAGCCGCCCGCACGCCAGGCCATGAAGCCCAGCACCAGGCCGCTGCCCACCACCGCGCACACCCAGAAGCCCGCCGAGGGCCGCTGGCGGTACCACAGCGCGCCCAGCACCGCCGTGGACAAGGGCAGCAGCGCCGTGACCACCGCGCCGTGCGTGCTGGGAACGTGGCGCAGCGCCAGCGCCAGGAACAGCGGGAACCCGACGATCACGCCGAACGCGGTCACGCCCAGCAGCGGCCACTCTGCGCGCCGCGGCACGTTCAGTTGCCCCCGGCCGCGTTGCCACGCGAGATACGCAACGGACAGCAGCCCGGCCACCGCAGCACGGCCGAAGGTGACGAACCATGGCGACAGCTGCGGTGCGTCCACCGGGCCCACGGCCAGGCGCGTCATCGGCAGCGTGGCCGCGAACAGGGTCACGCCCACCAAGCCCCAGACCAATGCTTCGCGTTCCTGGGCGTGGTTCATAGGGTGAGCATCCACACGGCGGTGATCACCAGCACCAGGGCCAGGGCGCGGTTGAACCAGAGCAGGCGGGTGCCCTGGGCCAGCCACTGGCGCAGCAGCGAGCCGACCAGGGCGTACACGAAATTGCTGGCGAAGGCGAACAGCATCATCACCACGCAGATGATCGCCAGGCGCTCGCCCGGGTTGGCGGCCGGCTGCCCGGCCGCGTTGACCACCCAGCCCGCGCTGAGCGTGAGCGCCAGCATCCAGGCCTTGATGTTCACGAACTGCAAGCCCACGCCCTGCCAGAAGGTCACGTTCAGGCGGGCACTGTCCACTTCGGCCAGTTGGCCGGCACGGCTGAGCTTGTAGGCGAGCCACAGCATGTAGGCCACGCCCAGCAGCGTCACGCCCCAGCGCAGGGCGGGCACGCCGGTGATCAGTGCACCCAGGCCCAGGCCGCTGGCGAGCATGAGCAGCGTCCATCCCGTGGGCACCGCAAAGCAAAAGCGCAGCGCGCGCCGCAGGCCCAGGTTGGCCGCGAGGGCCGTGGACAGCGTGGTGTTGGGCCCCGGCGAGAAGCTCATCGCGGTGCAGAACAGCAGCAGGGCAGTCAGTTCGGGGGCGCTCATGGTGCGGGAGGGGCGGTGTTCCGGGTGGGGAAACTTGTCAACGATCAGGCTTCAATGTAATCTTGTGCGTCAGTACACAACCAATACAGTTCAGCAACGCAGTTCGCAATCTGTATTGGCCGCGATAACAGTACACAAGCGCCCTGCAAGCCCACCGCAGGAACTGCGCATGCACACCGCAAGGACCCCGCCATGCTGATGAAAACCACCACCCAGTCGCTGACCGAGCAGCTGTCGGCGCGCTTTGGCGAGCGCATCCGCAACCGGCTGCTGGCACCGGGCGCGCGCCTGCCGTCGGTGCGTCAGTGTGCGCAGCAGCACGGCGTGAGCCCGTCGACCGTGGTCGCGGCGTACGACCAACTGCTTGCGCAGGGCCTGGTGGAGGCGCGCAAGAACCGCGGGTTCTTCGTGCGCGAAATGGCCACGGGCCTGGCCGAGCGCGCGCCCGAGGACGAGGCCGACACCCCCGAGGCCGAGCGCGGCATGGGCAACTGGAGCACCGCCCACTGGTTTGCGGCCCGCAGCGCCGGGCGCGGCGCTGCGCGCGGGGCGCCGCCGGTCAATGCCACGGCGCTGATCCGCGGCATGTTCCACAAGATCAGCGACAAGCCCCAGCCCGGCATGGGCGTGTTCCCGCCCGACTGGCTCGAATCGACCTTCATGCCCGCGGCCGTGCGCAAGGTGACCAGCACCCGCGCGCTGAACGACTTTTCGCTGCAGTACGGCGAGCCGCTGGGCGACACGGGGCTGCGCAGGGTGCTGTCCAAGAAGCTCGCCACGCTGAACGTGCATGCCGCGCCCGAGAACATCATCACCACCGTGGGCGCGACGCACGCGCTCGACATCGTGAGCCGCACGCTGCTGCGTCCGGGTGACCCGGTGATGGTGGAGGAGCCCGGCTGGGCCGTGGAGTTTGCGCGGCTGGCGGCCCTGGGCATGCACATCCTGCCCGTGCCGCGCCGCGCCGACGGGCCCGACCTGGAGGTCATGGCCCGGTACTGCGAGGTGCACCAGCCCAAGCTGTATGTGAGCGTGAGCGTGTTCCACAACCCTACCGGCTACTGCCTGTCGCCGGGCAGCGCGCACCGCATCCTGCAGCTGGCCAACCAGCACAACTTCCACATCGTCGAGGACGACACCTACAGCCACATCGCACCCGAGCACGCGACGCGCCTCACCGCGCTCGACGGCCTGCAGCGCACCATCTACGTGAGCGGCTTCGCCAAGATCCTCGCGCCCAACTGGCGCATCGGCTTTCTGGCCGCGCCGTCGTCACTCATCGAGCAACTGCTGGACACCAAGCTGCTGGCCACGCTGACCACGCCCGCGCTGTTGGAAAAAGCCCTGGCGCTGTGCATCGAACAAGGCCAGCTGCGCCGCCACGCCGAGCGCATCCGCACCCGCCTGGACGCCGCCCGTGCACGCAGCGTGAAGCTGGCGCTCGGCGCAGGCTGCACCTTCGCCGCCGAGCCTGTGGGCCTGTTCGGCTGGGTGGAGACCGGCGTGGACACCGACGCGCTCGCGCAGCGCATGCTGGACGAGGGCTACCTGCTGGCGCCCGGCGCGCTGTTCCATGCCGAGCGCAAGCCGAGCACACTTATGCGCATCAACTTCGCGACCACGCAGGAGGCGGCGTTCTGGAAGACGTTTGCGCGCGTGCGCGATGACCAGGGGCGCTGAGCCGGTAGAGAGGGCTGGCGCGAGGCCCCACCGCACCACCAACGAGTTAAGAAGCCGGAACCCGAAACCCGGAACCCGGCCATCGTGTGCATGGGCGCTGCCACGGCCAGTACCACCGAGAATGCGGCTTTGCCGGGCACCCGTGGCGTCACCTTCGGGGGATGGCGCGAAGCGGCGCAGAGGGGAAACTTATTTCCTCTCGACTTCGAGGTCGGACAGCACGCGCAGCAGCGCGCGGTTGACTTCTTCCAGGTCCATCTCGTGCGTCTCGCACAGCTGGCGGATGGCGCTGGCGTCGTCCGTCTCCAGCGCGCAGGCCATCTGCAGGCCGGCGGCGTACGGGCCGGTGTGCAGCACGGTGGCGTCGTAGATGCGTTCGGACAGCGGCAGGCGGCGCAGGATGGTGCCCAGGGGCTCGCCCATCAGGTCGTCGATCTGCGACAGCAGGCCGCACAGATAGATCTCGCGGCGCAGGTCGTTCTCGATGCCTGCGTCCAGCAGGTGGGCGGTGAGCTCGGCGCGCATCACCATGGATTCGCGCACGGGCTGCATGTTGGGGTCGGTGCTGGCGTGCGGCAGCTGGTCGGACAGCCAGCGCTTGATGGAGCCGTAGCCCATCATCACCAGGCCCCGGCGCAGCGAGTCGATGCCCGTGCGCAGGCCCAGCGCCGCCGAGTTGGTGTAGACCATGAAGCGGTAGGCCAGCAGCGGGTCCTCGCCCATGATGGCTTCGAAGGTCTCGAGCGACTGCTCCGCGTCGATGGCCTTCATGAGCTTGAAGATCACTGCGTGCGACGGCTGCTGCGGGTGGTGGCGCAGGCTGTAGAGCACGTCTTCGGCGGGCCAGCCGGCCAGCGCCATGGCGTTGTGCTCGTCCAGGCAGCGCTCCATCAGCGCGCGGCTGGCGATGCCTTCGTACATCTGCCCGGCCAGGATGGGCGGGCCGGAGCGCGCGCCCGCGGCGCCGGGGCGGCCGGGGGCGGGTGGCTTCAGGGCTGCCACCGCGTCTTCGGGCCGCAGGCTCAGCAGGCTGTTGTCAAAGCACTGGGCCACATCGGGCTCGGGCAGCTTGCCCAGCTCGCCGCGCCACACCAGCCGCAGGCCGCGCTGGTGCGCTGCCTTCACGCGGGTGTAGATGGCCGAGTCGGCGAGCCATTCGCCGCGCACCTCGATCCACGGAGCGCCGCGCGGCGCGTGTTCGAGCATGTCGCACAGCAACTGGCGGTTCTGGGGCGACAGCAGGATAGGCGGGGAGCTGGCGGACCACAGCTCCTGCAGCGTGCGCAGCAAATGCGCGGCGTCGACCACCACCGATGCATCGTTGTGGGCATAGAGCTGGATGCCCGCGAGCTTGCGGGCCCGGCTCCACAGGGGGCGGTAGCCCAGAATCAGGCTGCCAAGGACAGATTGGACCATGTGCTCTCAGGCGTTGTCTCGTGGGGTCCGTTCCCCGGCTGGGGGCGCAGTGAGCCGTGGGCAGACCCGCGTTAGCTGATGAAGTTGAACAGGGACAGTTTCTGAACCTGCGCGTAGGACTTGAGGGCGGCCTCGTAGCCCACCTGCTGGTTCTGGAAGTCCGAGATCCCCTGGATCATATCGAGATCCTCCGCCCGCGACCGGTCGCCTTCGAGCTGCACGGAGCGTTTCTCCTGGTCGCCGGTGATGCGGTCCGCGCGGTTGAGCAGCTCGCCCGCATAGCCGCGCATGTTGTGGATGCGTTCGAGGCCGATGTCCATGTTGCCCAGCGCCTGGCCCACGGCCTGCGCCGCCGCATTGCTGTCCGGCGCGTTGCGGATGTCGCGGATCGCGGCGTCCATGGTGCTGAACATGCTGGGGCTGGGCTGCAGCGTGATGGTGTCGCCGTTGGCCGGCGTGCCCTTGATGTCGAAGGTCAACCCGGGGATGCCGGCGACCGTGACGTTCATGGGCTTGTCCGACGGGAAATCGGGCACCGTCACCGGGGCCGACACGGCACCCGTGGTGGTGTTGGTGATGGTGTAGGTGGCCGTGGTGGTGCCGGCCGTGGCGCCGGGCCCGACCGCGCTGAAGGCGATCGAGTAGTTGTCGCCCGTCACCAGGCTCGCGTCCACGGGCTTGATGGCCGTGGTGTTGAGGAAGCGGCTGCTCGGGATGGTGCTCACGCCGGCCGTGTACACGCCGTCGCGCTGCGGGTCGAACATGAAGGCGGCTTCGCCGTCGAGTGTGCCGGGGATGGTCACGCCGGAGCTGGCAGCCTGGCCGGGCAGGCCGTTGAAGTTGTAGTCGGGCGAGCTGCTCAGGGGTCCGAGGAACGGCGCCAGCGCGCTGCCCAGTGCGCCGAGCAGCGGGATGCCGTTGGTGTCCTTGCGGTTGGCCACCTCCACCAGCTGCTCGCGCAGTCCCTGCAGCTGGTTGGCGATGGTGGCGCGGTCGTTCGGGGTCAGGGCGGCGCTGCCGGCGTTCACCACCAGTTCGCGGAAGTTCTGCACCAGGTCGACCGCATCGCCCAGCGCGGACTCGGCCTGCGCGACGGCGTTGCGCTGGGTTTCCAGCGCGCGCTGCTCGGTCTGGATGCGGGCCAGGCGGTTGATGGCGCGTTCGGCCTGCGCGGCCGACACGGGGTCGTCGCTCGCGCGCACCACGCGTTTGCCGGAGGTGAGGTTCTCCTGCAGGTTGGACAGGTTGGTCTGCCGCGTGCCCAGGTTGCGCAGGGCGTTGTCGTACATGTTGGCGGTGCCAATGCGGTAGATGCTGCTGCTCATGGGAGGCTCCTAGCTCTGTGCGGTGCGGGCATCAGCGGCCCAGGCCCTGGATCAGCGAGTCGAAGATGTTCTGCGCGATCTGGATCATTTTGGACGATGCCTGGTAGGCCTGCTGGTACTGGATCAGGCGGGCGGCCTCTTCGTCCAGGTTCACGCCCGAGATCGCAGTGCGGTCGCGCTCCAGGTTGGAGGCGATGGTGGTGGACAGCTCCGCCGCGAACAGCGAGCTCTGCGTGCGGGTGCCCACCTGCGCGATGGCGCCGGCGTAGCCGTCGGAGAGTGTGGATTCGTCGAACATCTTCACGTCGCGCAGGCCCATCAGCGCGCTGGCGTTGCCCGAGTTGCGGGTGAAGGTGTCGCCGTACTGCGGGTCCGACGCATTGCCGATGACCACCGTGTCGCCCGTGTTGGGCGTGCCCTGCAGCTTGATCTCCCAGCCGTTGATGCTGATGGGTGCGCCCGGGGTGTAGGGCTGCGCGGTGGCCACGGTGGTGGGCGGCGCGGTGCCGCGGTTGAGCACGTCGTACGTGGTGGGCGGGCCGGCGGTGAACTGCAGCTGGATGCCGCCCAGGATGGGGGGCACGGCTGCAGGGTTGGCGTTGGGCGGCAGCACCAGCCCGGGCGGGTTGGGCAGACCGGTGGCCTTGAGGCCCGCCAGCTGCATGGTGCCGCCGTTGGACGTGCCCATGGCGGCGTTGACCGGGTTGGCCACGGCCAGGTCGCGCGGCGAATACACCAGCGCCTGGATGTTGCTGGCGGCCGTGCTGAACGGCTTGAACAGCATGCGCTCGCCCGGGTTGCCCGGCGTGGTCAGGTTGAAGTTGAGCCCGTCGATCTGCAGCGTGGCCAGGTTGGCGGCGCTGGTGAATGCGGTGGACTTGCCGTCCGACAGACGCACCACCTGGCCAGCGGTGCCGGTGGTGAAGCGGATCTCGTAGTCCGATGCGGCGAACTGCGTGGGGCCGGTGAAGGAGACGGTGCCCACGCCCGCGCCGTTGGTGTGGCCGGGCATGCTGGCGGGCAGCGAGAAAAGGTCCTTGCCCAGCGCGCCGTCGAGCGTGAGGCCCAGGTTGTGCTGGTCGTTCATCGTCGTGCCGATGGCCATCGCCATGCGGCCCAGCAGGTTGCGGCCTTCCGCCAGGTCGGTGTTGTTGAAGCGCAGCAGGCCCGACATGGAGCCGCCGCCCAGCACGTTCTCGTCCATCTCGATGGCGGGCGAGCCGGGGCGGTTGAAGAACAGCTTGATCTGACCGCTGCCCGGGAAGGCGGTGGCGTCGTCCACCGAGAGGCTGGTGGCGGTGGTGCCCAGCACCAGCGGCTGGCTGCCGGCCACGAACAGGCCCACGGTGCCGTCGTCGGCCGGGATCTGCGTGGTCTGGATGTACTGGTTGATGTCGCGGATGACCTGGTCGCGCTGGTCCAGCAGGTCGTTGGGTGTCTGGCCGTTGCCCTTGGCGCGGGCGATCTGCTCGTTGATGCTGGCCATTTGCTTGGCCAGGCTGTTCACCGCGGTGACGCTGCTGCCCAGCTGCTCGCTGACGGTGTACTGAATCTCGTTGAGCCGGTCGGCGGCCGAGCGCATGCGTGCGGCGGTCTCGTCCATGCGGGTGAGGACCACCGTGCGGGCGGTGATGTCGGTGGGGGCGCTCACCACGTCGGAGAACGCGTTCATCATGTCGTTGATGGCCGCGCCCAGGCCGGCGGTGCCGCCGCTGAAGACCTCCTGCAGCTGGCGCAGGCGCTCGGCGCGCACGATGTCGGCCGATTGCACCGAGCCGGCCGTGGCCGACTGGCGCGTGAGCAGCTCGCTCTGGTTGCGCAGGATGGTCTGCACGTCCACGCCCTGGCCGATGTAGCCGCCACCGGTGAACTGGCCCTGCACCGTCTGCAGCACCACGGTCTGGCGCGAATAGCCGGGCGTGTTGACGTTGGCGATGTTGTGGCCTGCGGTCTGCAGGGCGACCTGGTTGGCCAGCAGTGCGCGGGCGCCGACGTTGAGCAGGCTCATGGCTTACCTCGCGTTCTCATGCCTGGGCACGTTGAGTGCGCAGCGCGCTGTTGATGGCGCCGCTGAGCTTCTTGGCGTAGTCCGGGTCCGTCGCGTACCCGGCCTTTTGCAGCTCGGCGGCGTAGGCCACGGCCGAGCCGGTCTTGGCCGTGGCCTGGGCCTTTTCGTAGCGGGGGTTGTCGTTGATCAGTCGTGCGTAGTCGCGGAACGAATCCTCGTACGAGTCGTAGGCGCGGAACTTGGCCGTCACCTTCTGGGGCTTGCCGTTGATGAATTCGGTGGTCGTGATCTCGGCGACCTTGCCCGTCCAGCCCTTGCCGGCCTTGATGCCGAACAGGTTGAACGAGTTGGAGCCGTCCTTGTGGCGGATCTCGCTCTTGCCCCAGCCGGTTTCATGGCCGGCCTGGCCGAGCATGAAGCTCGCCGGTATGCCGCTGTCCTGGGCCACGCGCTCCGCCGTGCCCGAGAGGTGCTGCACGAAGCCTTCGCGGCCCTTGGGCGCCTGCATGGTGGCCTCTGCGGGCGCGCTGCCCGAAGCCGCGCCCGCGCCGGGCAGGGAGCGCTGCAGGCTCAGCGTGGACGGCACGGAGAAGGTGGTGTCGGCCCCGCCCATCTGGCGCGACAGCTGGCGCGCGATGGCTTCGGACAGGCCGCCCTGCATGCCGGCCATGTTCACCGACAGCTGCTGGTCCAGCATGTCCTGGCCGAGGTTGGCCTGCTCGCCTTCCATCAGGCCGGACTTCATCGTCGCGTCGCGCATGCTCTTGATCAGCTCGCGCATGAACAGCGATTCGAACTGCTTGGCCACCTCGCGCGTGGTCTGCGCGTTGTTGGCCGTGCCCGCGTCGTATTTGAGCGAGTTCAGCGAGCGGATGTCCACCGCCAGCGCGTTCGACGTGCTGGTGGTGCTACCGGAGGAGGGCAGGGTCATGGCCATGGTCAAGCTCCTTGGCGCGGTGTCTCTTGCCCGTTGCGCGTCGCACAGGCACGGCCCAGGCCAGCGACCGCCGCAGAACTGGCTTTGCCAGGCTGCTGGCGGTGTCCCCCTGGGGGGAAGACGCGAAGCGGCTCAGGGGGGGTCATATGACTTCCAGTTCGGCGTTCAGGGCGCCGGCGGCCTTGATGGCCTGCAGGATGGCCAGCAGGTCGCCGGGCGTGGCGCCCAGCGTGTTCAGCGCCTTGACCACGTCTGCCAACTGGGGCGACGGGGGCATCTGGATGATGTTGCCCGGCTCCTGGTTGATGCGGATGTCGCTTTGCTGCGCCACCACGGTCTGCCCTTGCGAGAGCGGGTTGGGCTGGCTGATGACGGGCGTGGAGCTGATGGTGATCGACAGGTTGCCGTGCGCGATGGCGCAGGGGCCCAGGGTGACCGCCTGGTTGAGCACCACGGAGCCGGTGCGGGCATTGATGACCACCTTGGCGGCCGGTGTCATGGCTTCGAGCTGCAGCTCTTCGAGGTCGGCGATGAAGCCGACGCGGGCGCCCGGGTCGATGGGGGCGCGCACCTGCACCGTGCGGCCGTCCAGCGCCGTGGCCAGGCCGTTGCCCAGCTTGGTGTTGATGGCCTGCGCCACGCGGCGGGCCACCTGGAAGTCGGAGGCGTTGAGCCCCAGGTTGATGGTGGCACCCTCGTTCAGCGGCGTGGGCACCGCCCGCTCGACCTGCGCGCCCTGCGGCACGCGGCCGGCGCTCAGGTGGTTGATCTGGACCTTGCTGCCGCCGGCGGAGGCGCCTGCGCCACCGACGACCACGTTGCCCTGGGCCAGCGCGTAGATCTCGCCGTCGGCACCGCGCAGGGGCGTGACGATCAGCGTGCCGCCCTTGAGCGACTTGGCGTTGCCCATGGAAGACACGTTGATGTCGATCATCTGCCCGGGCTGCGCAAACGCGGGCAGCTGCGCCGTGACGATCACCGCCGCCACGTTCTTGAGCTGCAGTTGATTGGCCGAGCCGGGCGGCAGACTGATGCCCATCTGCTGCAGGTAGTTCGACATCGCCTGCGTGGTGTAGGGCATCTGCGTGGTCTGGTCGCCGGTGCCGTCCAGGCCCACGATCAGGCCGTAGCCCGTCAACTGGTTGCTGCGCACGCCTTGCACCGCGGCCACTTCCTTGATGCGCAGCGCATGGGCGGGCAGCGCCACACCAGCAGCCACAAAGGCCAGCAGCAGCCACAGCGCGCGCGCAGAGCGTGGCAGGAGGGAATGGGACAAGGCTTTCATGGCATCGATTGTGGTCGGCCCCGCCAGGAACTAAAACCCAAAAAGAAGCAGGTTCACCGGCTTATTGCGTGCGTTCCCGGATGGGTGGGGAACGGCCAGCGGCGCGCGGAAATCCAGGCAGGCGCCGGTGCCGCACGAGGGAGGTGGATATGAATAAAAATAGCCTCTGCCGCTTGATGGATAAGCGCCAGTAGCTATGAATTGTGTAGCAATGATGGAGTGGGAGCGCTACAGCGCCCAGACGTACGAAGTCTCCATGCCCCCGGTATTGGAGCCCGGGCGCGTCCAGAAACAACGCTCGTAAAAACTGGCGCGCCCCAGGCGAGGGCCGCCGCGCAAGGGCCGCCCCGCCGCGCTGGCGGCGTCCCCCTCCCGGAGCGCGCAGCGCGTAGAGAGAGGGGGAAGGCGCGCAGCGCCTCAGGGGGTGGAACTCTAGAACGGCGTGATGGTATTGAAGATCCGGTTCATCCACCCCATGGCCTGGGCTTCGTTCTGCGCCCCGCGGCCGCGCGACTCGACGCGCACGTTGGCCACCTGGGTCGAGTTCACGATGCTGCCGGGCTGCAGGGCGCGCGGATCGATGGTGCCGGAGAAGCGCAGCACATCCACGTTCTGGTTCACGCCGATCTGCTTTTCGCCCGTCACGACCAGGTGGCCGTTGGGCAGCACGTCCACCACGGTGGCGGTGATCGAGCCGGTGAAGGTGTTGGCGCTTTCCGTGCCGCCCTTTCCGGAGAAGGTGTTCTCCGAGCCCGCGCCCAGCGTGGTCACGTCGCTGAGCGACTTCTTCACGAAGGGCAGGTTGGTGATGCCGGCCTTGGCTTCGGAGGTGCGGTCCACCGTGGACGACGACTTCTGGCTGGCCGTCACGTTCTCCACGATCATGATCGTCACGTTGTCGCCCACCAGGCGCGCGCGGCGGTCTTCGAACGCAGGCCGGTAGCTGGCGTTGTGGAACAGGCTGCCGGTCACCGGCGCTGGTGTGCGCTGCACTGCGGCGATGGGCGGCGGCGTGGTGGGCAGGATGTCCACAGGCGGGGGCGGCGACATGGTGGCGCAGCCGGTGAGCACCAGCGCACCGAGGGCGGCGGGCAGGGCGAGAAGGCGGTTGAACTGCAGCATGGCAAAGGCTCCTGTCGTCATCTTCATCTTCATCGTCACAGCTGTGCGAGCTTGGCCAGCATCTGGTCGGAGGTCTGGATGGCCTTGGAATTCATTTCGTAGGCGCGCTGGGTCTGGATCATGGTCACCAGTTCTTCCACCACGTTCACGTTAGAGGCTTCCAGAAAGCCCTGCTTCAGGATGCCCAGGCCGTTGGTGCCGGGCGTGCCCTGCTGGGGCTGGCCCGAGGCGGCGGATTCCTTGAACAGGTTCTGGCCGATGGGCTCCAGGCCTGCCGGGTTGATGAATGCGGCCATCGCCAGGTTGCCCAGGGGCTGGGGCTGGGTGTTGCCCTGCACGGTGGCGGACACCACGCCGTCGGCGCTGATGGTGATGCTGGTGGCGTTGGCGGGCACGGTGATGCCGTTGGCCACGGGCAGGCCGCTGGAGGTGACCATGCGGCCCTGCGCATCGACCTGGAACGAGCCGTCGCGGGTGTAGCCGATGGTGCCGTCGGGCATGGTCACTTCGAAGAAGCCGTTGCCGTTGATGGCCACATCCAGGTTGTTCTTCGACTCCTGCAGGCTGCCCTGCACGAAGTTGCGGCTGGTGGCCACGGTGCGCACGCCCAGGCCCAGGTGCAGGCCGGTGGGCAGCTGGTTCTGCTCGGTGGTGGCGGCGCCCACCTGGCGCAGGTTCTGGTAGATCAGGTCTTAACACCGCGTTGTTGCGCTTGTAGCCGGTGGTGGAGACGTTGGCCAGGTTGTGCGAGATGACGTCGAGCTGGGTCTGCTGGGCAGACATGCCGGTCTTGGCGATCCAGAGGGAGTTGATCATGGTGCTTCCTTATGGCGTGGCGGCGGTCAGAGCCGCTTCAGCCGTTCATGCTCAGCAACTGGCTGGCGGTCTTGTCGTTGGCCTCGGCGGTCTGCAAGAGGCGCATCTGCTGCTCGAACTGGCGCGATGCGGCAATCATTCCGACCATGCTCTCCACCGGGTTCACGTTGGAGCCTTCGAGCGCGCCGGACAGCATGCGGGCATTGGCGTCGTTGGGCAGGGGGTCGCCCGACGCGGCGCGAAACAGCCCGTCGTCGCCGCGCTTGAGCGGGTCTTCCGCCGTGGGCGTGGCCAGCTTCAGGCGGCCGATGTTCTGCGCGGCCTGGCCTGCGATCTTGGCGGTGATGGTGCCGTCGCTGCCCAGCGAGACATCCGCCCCGGGTGGCACGTCGATGGGCGCGCCGCCGTCGGACAGCACGGGCAGCCCGGTGGGCGTGAGCAGCTGGCCCGTGGCCGAGACTTCGAAGCTGCCCGCGCGGGTGTAGGCCTCGGTGCCATCCAGACCCTGCACCGCGAACCAGGCGTTGCCGGCGGCCATGGCATCGAGGTTGCGGCCCGTGCGCTGCACCGGGCCGGGTGTGTTCACGTAGCCCGAGGTGGCTTCGAGCGCGAAGACGCGGGTCTTGGAGCCGTCGCCCTGCATGGGCACCGAGCGGAAGGTGGACATCTCCGCGCGAAAACCCTGCGTGGACGCGTTGGCCAGGTTGTTGGACAGCACGGACTGCCGGTGGGCGGCCGCGTTGGCGCCTGTCATCGAGGTGTAGATGATGCGGTCCATAGGTGCTTTCCGAAGTCCAGTGCAGGGTCAGTGGCGGGTGATCAGGTCGATCAGGTCGATCAGCGCAAATTCACCAGGGTGGACATCACCTGGTCTTGCGTCTTGATCGTCTGCGCGTTGGCCTGGTAGGCCCGCTGCGCGGTCATCATGTTCACGAGCTCTGCGGTCAGGTCGACGTTGGAGTCTTCCAGGGCCCCCGAGCGCAGCGAGCCGAAGTTGCCGTCGGTCGCGGTGCCCGCCACCGGCTGGCCGGATTCGAACGTGGCCACCCAGTTGTTGCCGCCCACCGAGGCCAGGCCCTGCGTGTTGCGGAAGCTCGACAGGGCGACCTGGCCTTCGGCACGGGTCACGCCGTTGGAGTAACGGGTCATGATCATCCCGTTGTTCTCGATATTGATGCCGGTGAGCTCGCCCGTGGTGTAGCCGTCCTGGCTGAGGTTGGACACCGCGAACTTGTTGCCGCTCTGGGACACCTTGTCGAGGCCCACGTCCACGGTGAAGGTGGGCAGGTTGTTGGGGTTCGGTGGCGTGGGGTTGACGGTCAGCGGCAGCGAGAAGCCGGTGGCGGGCGGCGTGGCGGCGGGGCCGGTGATGGCGCCGTTGTTGTCGAACGTGATCTGGCCGATCGGCGTGGCCACCACCGGCGGCACGGCCGTGGGGTCGTCGAGCGCGTCGTACACGTCCCAGGTGTTGTCGGTCGCGGTCTTCTGGAAGTACAGGTTGACCGGCTTGGGCACGCCCTGGCTGTCGAACACGTTGATCGACGTGCCGTAGGTGGCGCGCGGCGTGGCCGGAACGGGCGGCGTGGCGGCCGGGTCGCCGGCAGCGTCGGTGGCGGTGGCCGGCAGGTTGAACGCGGCGGTGATCTTGGTGGTCTGCTTGGCCGGAATCGGCTCGGCCGTGGGGAAGACCATCGGGATCGGGTCGGTGCCCGACCGCAGGCCGGTGGTCGGGTCCACCGGGTAGCCCATCACCTTGGCGTTGTCGTTGGTGATCATGTTGCCTTCCTTGTCCAGCTTGAAGTTGCCGGAGCGGGTGTAGGCAGGCGTGCCATCGGGCATGGTCAGCGTGAAGAAGCCGTTGCCGTTGATGGCTACATCGAGGCTGTTGCCGGTGATCGTGAGGTTGCCCTGCGTGAACTGCTGCGACACCGCGGCGACTTCCACACCGATGCCGGCGTTGGTGCCACCGGCCGAGCCGATCGCCGACGCGACCATCTCGGCGAACTCGGCCCGCGAGGCCTTGAAGCCCACGGTGTTGGAGTTGGCGATGTTGTGCCCGATGACATCGAGGTTTTTGCTGGCGGCGTTCAAGCCCGACAGGCCTTGCTGGAAACTCATGGTGTTCTCCTATGGACGCGAAGAAAAAGAGGGGGGACGGGCCGGCGTTACACCAGGGCCTTGATCTGGCTGTAGCTGATGGACTTGCCGTTGGCCAGGGTCAGCATGAGCTGGCCGTCCTCGGCGCCCGCAGCCGTGACCTTGGACAGCGCCAGCGGCGTGCTCGACAGCTTGGCCGAGCCATTGACGGCGCTGACGCGGAACTGCAGCGCGTCGGTTGCGCCGGTGTACTTGCTGGCGTCCCACTCGAAGGTGTGGCGGCCTGCGCCCTTGGCGCCCAGGTCGATCGTGTCCACCACCTGGCCACCGGCGGTGGTGACCTCGATCTTCACGTTCGTGGCGGCCGAGGGCAGCTCGAAGCCGCCCTTGCCGACCTTGTCGGCCACGGCGATGGTCGAGCCCTCGGTCATCACGTTGCGGCCGATGAGCGTGGTGCCCTGCATGACCTGCAGCGAGTTGAACTGCTCGGACATGCTCTGCATGGTCTGGTTGAGCTGCTGGATGCCGGTGACGGTGTTGATCTGCGCGATCTGCGACGTCATCTGGGCGTTGTCCAGCGGGTTCATCGGGTCCTGGTTGTTCAGCTGCGCGACGAGCAGCTTGAGGAACCGGTCCTGCGCGGCCGCCGGGTCGGTGGCGGCGTTCGCCTTGGTGCCGCCGGTCGCGTCGGTGACCGTGGGTGCGCTGGTGGTGGAGTTGAGGATCATGGTGGCGTCCTAGGGTTACTGGCCCATCTGCAGGGTCTTGAGGAGCAGCGACTTGGCCGTGTTCATGACCTCGACGTTGTTCTGGTAGGAGCGGGAGGCGGAGATCATGTTGACCATCTCCTCCACGGCGTTGACGTTGGAGTGCGTGACGTAGCCCTGCTCGTCGGCGGACGGGTGGCTCGGGTCGTGCACCTTGCGGCCAGGGGTGTTGCTTTCGTTGATGCCCGTCACGCGCACGCCGGCCGAGCTGTCCGCGCCCATGGGCTCCGTCTGGAACATCACCTGGCGGGCCTTGTAGGCCTTGCCGTCGGGGCCGGCCACCGCATCGACGTTGGCCAGGTTGCTGGCCACCACGTTGAGCCGTTGCGACTGCGCACTGACGGCGCTGCCCGACACATTGAAGATGGAGAACATGGACATGGGGTGACTCGCTTTCTGCGCTCGGTGCGGGGGGCGTCTGCTTATTGGCCCTGGATGGCACTGAGCATGGTTTTGGCGTTGCCGTTGATGAACCGCAGCGTGGCTTCGTAGCGCACGGCGTTGTCGACGAAATTGGCGCGTTCGCGGTCCAGGTCGACCGTGTTGTTGTCCAGCGCGGGTTGGGTCTGCACCGCATAGCCCAGCGTGCCTTTGGCGCCCAGCTCGCCGCTCATGCGGCTGGTGGGCAGGGGCATGTGGCGCGCGTCGGTGGTGCCGGCGGTACCCACGGAACCCGCGGTGAGCCGGGTGGTGAAGCCCGAGCCGGTGCCCGTGCTGCTCTCGCCCGTGGCTTCTTTCAGCGCTTCGCTGAACTTGAAGTCGCGCGCCACGTAGCCGGGGGTGTCCGAATTCGCAATGTTGCTGGCGATGGCACGCTGGCGCTCGGAACGCAGGATCAGTGCGTTGCCGTGGAAGTCCAGCCGGTTGGTCATCTTGTCGAGCATGTTTGCCTCGGGCCCTGGAGTGCAAAGACGCCGGTCCAGGGGGTTTTCCGGCGTGGCTCGATTGTGGAGAGCGTGGGTTTTTTCTAAAGCGCGAAGAACGCGGAAATGGGCGCGCAGTTTCGGGTTTTGCACCGGCCGGGCCTGCCTATAGTTCCAGTCGTGAAATAGTCTTTGCCGCCCTCTGCGAGAAGACCCGTGAAGACTCGCGAAGACCCCCCGCGATGCCCAGGAGGCCCCCATGCCATCGACACCGTCCCCCCGCTTTCCCTCCCTTTCATTCGCCGCCCTGCACCCGGTGCCGGCACGGCCTGCGCGCTCCGCCCTGCGGGGCGCCCTGGCCGCTGCGGTGCTGCTGGGCGCGGCGCTGTGCTCCGTGGGCTCGGCCCGCGCCCAGGCGGCGGCAGATCCTGCGGCGGACCTGGGGCCGCTGACCCAGCGCTGGCTGGACGATGCCCTCGCGCGCAACCAGCCCGCCGGCTTGCCGCTGCGCATGGAAGTGAGCGTGGGCTCGCTGGATTCCCGGCTGCGGCTGGCGCCCTGTGCGCGGGTCGAGCCCTATCTGCCGGTGGGCTCGCGCCTGTGGGGGCGCACGCGCCTGGGGCTGCGGTGCGTGGAAGGCCAGACGGCCTGGAACGTGTATCTTCCGGTTACAGTCAAGGCCTTCGGCCCCGCGTGGGTGCTGACCAGCGCCGTGGCGCCGGGCGCCGTCCTGACCGCTGCCGACGCGACCGAGGCGGAAGTGGACTGGGCGGCGGAGTCCGCCCCGGTCATGGCCAACCCGGACCTGTGGGTGGGGCAGATTGCGGCGCGCCAGCTGGTGCCCGGGCAGGCGCTGCGCCAGAGCATGGTGCGTGCCCCCAACCTGTTTCGCGCAGGCGCCCAGGTGAAGGTGGTGGCCCAGGGGCCGGGTTATGCGGTCACGTCCGCGGGGCAGGCCATGTCGGCGGGGTCGGTGGGGCAGATTGTCCGTATCCGCATGGACAATGGCCGAATAGTCAGTGGCACTGTGAGCGAAAACGGGACAATCGATGTCACTCTTTGATGACCGGACCGCGATAAATCGCTAAAGTCCCCGCCAAATGGGTCGAAAACATTGCTACTGTGCCCCACATCGAACGGGGTGGTGGAGAGAGCGATGAAGATTGGTCAAAAACCGGAACTCCCGGGCGGGTTGCTGCAGACAGGGCTTGCCAAGCAAGCCAAGCCGCCGGCAACCGCTGCGGAAGGAGCCACGAAAGACGCACTGACGGCGTCGGCCGTCGGCGTGCCTGTCACGGTGTCGACCGCGGCCCGTGCCCTCGACCAGACGGCCCGCACCACGGCCGATTTCGATGCCAGCAAGGTGAAGGCCGTGCGCACGGCGATCGAAAAAGGCACGTTCTCGGTGGATGCCGAAGCCATTGCCGACAAGATGCTCTCCAACGCCCAGGAGATCCTGTCCCGCTCGCGCGGTTGAACCCCACCACGAACGCCGGGGTTCAACGAGCGCACTGAACATCACTTGGCATACCAGCACGGTTCATCGCACAATGCGCCATGTCGCTGGAAGAATCCCTCTCGGCTGTTGAACAGCTGATCGAAAAAGTCTCCGCCGCGCTCCTGGCGGCAGATCCCCAAACCCTGGAAAAGCACAGCATCGCCCTGCGGGACGCAGCGGCGCAGTTCACCTATGCGCTGGAGCAGTCCGCGCAGCGCGGCCTGCCCCTGCCTGCACAATTGAAAAAACGGGTGGACGCCATCAGCGACAGGCTGGCCAACCACCGCGACGGCCTCGCCCGCCTGTCCGCCAATGCCGACCGCCAGGTCGCCAGCATGATCCCCCAGGCCGGCACCCCCGCCACCTACGGCGACGGCCGCGCCGCCCAGCCCGGCAAGGCTGGCGTGGCACGCATCTACAAATCGGCGGGTTGAGTCGAGCCGTAACTCAAACAAGATAGCTGCCCGCGCTTGCTGCGCCTGCGTTTGAAAAGAAAAACCGGTTCAATCCAACGCCAGCCAAGCGCCAGCAGCTATTTTATCGATAGCAAACCGGTGCTCAGTACGTGGGAGTTCGGCGTTGCGCAATGCCCGTAAATACGGTCGCAGCCCAAATACCAGTGCCACCGTGGATCTGGCTCCGCGCCAGTCCACGGGTGGCGTCCCCCTCAGGGGGGAAACGGCGCAGCCGCTCAGGGGGGAGCGGCTAGTGCGCCCTCATCTTCGCCCGCAGCCGGGCGATGGACTGGCTGTGCAGCTGGCACACCCGTGACTCGGTCACGCCCAGCACGGCCGCGATCTCCTTGAGATTCATGTCGTGCTCGTAGTACATGCCCATGATGTGCTGCTCGCGCTCGGGCAGGCTCTTGATGGCGTTGACCAGGGACACCTTGAGCCGCTGGTCGCGCAGCATCTCCATGGGGTCGGCGTCGCCGTCCGCCACGTGGCGGTCGAGGAAACCGTCGTCGTCCTCGTTGTGGGTCATGTCCTCCAGGTACACCAGCTGGGTGCCCCGGACCTTGCCCAGCAGGGTCTGGTACTCGGGCAGTTCCATGCCCATTTCGTCGGCGATCTCGGATTCGAGCGGGCTGCGGCCGAGCTTTTGCTCCAGGCGGTGCACCGCGTGCTCGATGTCTTTCTGGCTCTTGCGCGAGCTGCGGCTCATCCAGTCGCCCTCGCGCAGCTCGTCGAGCATGGCGCCGCGGATGCGCTGGGTGGCAAAGGTCTCGAACTGCACGCCCTGCGCCACCTCGTAGCGCGACAGCGCCTCCGCCAGGCCCATCATGCCGACCTGGATCAGGTCGTCCAGCTCCACATTGGGGGGCAGCTTGGCGATCATGTGGTGCGCGATCCTGCGAACCAGCGGAACATGCTGGCGGATCATCGCGTCACGATCGAGCTGGCCTTTGGCGGTGTACATCTGATCAGTGGCTCCGAGCAAAGAAATGCGCAGGCATGCCTGTCGGATTGTGGTGCGGGAGCGCGGTCATCGATTCACTGATAGTGCCCGCATTTTCCAGCAGTTGCAAGGCCAGGCGCTGCAGGTCCTGCGGGCTTTGCGTGGCGATGGTCGTGGTGCGCACGGGGCCGCACAGGTGCTGTTCGGCGCACTCCTGCAGGGTCTGCAGGGCGCCCTGGGTCTTTCTGCGCTCGGCGGCGGTGTTGCCGTGCAGCAGGCCGGCCACCATGCAGGGCAGGCCGGTGTGCACCGCGATCTGCTTGAGGCTCTTGTAGCTCTTGAGCACGCCCGCGGCATCGTTGCCCATCACGACGAGCGGAATGGTCGCCGTGTGCGTGAGCAATGGGCCGAGCGTGGACGCGGGAGCGTGCAGCACCATCAGGCCATACGTCCTGAAGTACGGCAGCAGGCCGTGCAGCGGCGCGGTCTCGTTGGCCTGGGCGCGGCGGGCCGCGAGCTGCAGGCCCTTGGCGGCCGGTATCACGGCCAGCGACGAGGCCGCGGCGCCCATGTTCAGGTGCGCGCCGTCGTTCCACGGCGCCTGCTGCAGCAGGTGCAGCAAGCCGGGGCTGTCGTCGGTCTCGTGCGCCGTGCCGTCCAGCACCACGACCTGGTGGCCCAGGCGCTGCAGGATGGCGCAGACCTGCCACAGGGCTTCGAGGCCCGTGCCGGCGTTGTCCTGGCTGGCGACCGCCACCACGCGCAGTTCGGACTGCGGCGTGAAGCTGTGCAGGCTTGCGCCCTGGTGGAATCCGATATCAAGCATCGACCAGCCCTCGCTCGTTGATGCCGTCCGGCGAGTGCGAGAAGAAGAAGTTCAGGTCGCTGGCCTTGGGGTCGAACGCCGACTTCACCGGTGCGCGCATCGAGGTGTTGATGAGCTTGTGGGCATCGGCGCGCTCCCAGTCCTCGGGCACGCGCTGGCCGTTGGTCACGCCGCGCAGCACCATCTGGTGGCGGATGAGCGCGTCGATCGCGGGGCCGAGTTTGACGGCTTCGTCCACCTTGGACAGGATGGCCTGCTGCGAGCCGTCGGTCTTGAAGGCGGTGAGCACGTCGTCCAGCGTGTCGCCATGGCAGCCGGCGTTGAGCACCAGCAGGCGGTTGACGTGCGGCAGGTCCAGCACGTCGAGCATGTCGCGCTTGCGCGGGTCGCGCGGGGCGACGCCGGTGGTGTCGATGAGCACCATCTTCTTGCCCGACAGCAGGCCCAGCAGGTCCTGCAGCGCGGCGCGGTCGTGGGCCAGGTGGGCCACGATGCCCAGCATGCGGCCGTAGGTGCGCAGCTGTTCGTGGGCGCCCACGCGGTAGGTGTCCAGCGTGATCAGGCCGACGCTGCCGGGGCCGTGGATGCGGGCGCACATGGCCGCGAGCTTGGCGGTGGTGGTGGTCTTGCCCACGCCGGTGGAGCCCACCAGCGCGAAGATGCCGCCCTGCTCGTACAGCGGGGTCTCGGCCAGGTCGGTCTTGAGGTTGCGCTCCAGCACTTCCATCAGCCAGCGCACCGATTCGGCGGCCGACAGCTCTTCGGGCATGCGCTCCAGCACGGCACGGGCCAGCGAGGGCGAGTAGCCGGCGCGGATCATCTTGAGCATCAGGTTGGACTGGATGGGGTTCTGGCGCGCCTGCCCCAGCCACGCCAGCGTGTTGAAGCGGTCTTCGATCAGCTCCTTCATCGCGTGCAGCTCGGTCATCACGCTTTGCTGGTTGGCGGCGGACTGCACGGCGTGGCTCACGGCGGGCTCGGGGCGGCGGCGGGGCTGCTCGGGCGGCAGGTCCATGGGGATGCTGCGCAGCGGGTTGTGGCGCGCCACGGCCGGTGCGCTGCTGATGCGCTCGCGCTCGGGCGCTTCGTCACGGCTGCGCTCGGACAGGGTGGGCGGGTCCGACGGGCCGTTCAGCGCTTCGTGGCGGCGGCGCAGCATGCGTTCGCGCACATAGTCCTGGAAGGACAGAGTGCTCATCGCGAGCTGCTCGGTGTCTTCTTCCACGGGGTTGCGGTTCATGGCCGACAGCGCGGACAGGGTGGCCTGGCTGTGGCTTGCGCCCTGGCTGGCGCGCTGCGGTGCGCTGCGGGGGGGCGTGGGCGCCAGCAGGGGCGGGTTGGAGGAAGGCGACGCGCCGCCTCCCGCACCGCTGCCATCCAGGGCCGAGAGCGTGTCCTCGGCCGTGGCCACCACCTCGACGCCATTGGCCGTGGGGCGGTTGGACAGGATCAGGGTGCCGTCACCAAAGGCCATGCGTGCTTTGGCCAGAGCTTCCCGGGACGTGGGGGCGGTAAAGCGTTTGATGTTCATGCTGATGCACCTCTAAGGATCGGCCCAATGCGGATGGTGTGGGTCTCGGGGATTTCACTGTGCGCCAGCACCTGCAGGCGGGGCGCGACGCGGCGCACCAGGCGGGAGATGGCATTGCGGATCTGGTCGGGCACCAGCAGGCAGGCTGGCAGCCCCATTTCTTCCTGCTTGAGGGCCACTTCGGCGGCCTTCTGGGTCAGGATGTCGGCGACGCCGGGGTCCAGGGCCGGGCCGGCGGCATTGCCCAGTGCCTGCACCAGGAGGCGCTCCAGGCCCGGCTCGATGGCGATGACGTTGAGCTCGCGCGTCGGGCCGTAGATCTGCTGGACGATGGCGGGCGACAGGGCAATGCGCACGCGGCGGGCCAGCTCGACGGGGTCGCTGATGCCGCCGGCGAACTCGGCCAGCGTTTCGATGATGGTGCGGATATCGCGGATGTGCACAGATTCCTCCAGCAGCAGCTGGAGGACTTTCTGGAACGTTGCGATGGAGACCATTTTGGGGACCACTTCTTCGATGAGCTTGGGGGCCAGCTTGGCCACGTGTTCCACCAGTTGCTGCGTTTCCGTGCGACTGAGGAGCTTGGCGGCTTGCACTTGCATCAAGTGTGACAAATGGGTGGCCATCACGGTTTCGGAATCAACGACCGTAAAACCTGCCATTTGTGCGGCTTCCTTCTGGCGGTCGTCGATCCAGTGCGCGGGCAGGCCGAACGCGGGGTCGGTCGTGGGGGTGCCGATCAGGGGCGTGGTGATGCCGCCGGGGTTGATGGCCAGGAACATGCCGGGGAAGGCTTCGCCTTCGCCCACCACCACGCCGCGCAGGGTGATGCGGTAGCCGCTGGGCTTGAGTTCCAGGTTGTCGCGCACGTGCACGGCCGGGGGCAGGAAGCCCACCTCCTGCGCGAACTTGCGGCGCACGCCCTTGATGCGGGTGAGCAAATCGCCCTGGCGGCTCTTGTCCACCAGGCTGATCAGGCGGTAGCCCAGCTCCAGGCCGAGCAGGTCCACGGGCTGCAGGTCGTCCCAGGTGGCTTCGCCGTCGGCCACGGGGGCGGGCGGGGCCTCGACTTCGGGCGGCACCTTCTGGCGCTCGTACAGCAGCCAGGCGCCGTAGGCCATCATGCCCCCCATGGTCAGGAACACCAGGTGCGGCATGCCGGGGATCATGCCCAGCAGCAGCAAGATGGCGGCCGTCACGCCCACCACGCGGGGCGACATGAACAGCTGCGCCACGATCTGGCGGCCCATGTCCTGGTCCTTGCCCACGCGCGAGATCACCATCGCGGCGGCCACCGAGATCAGCAGCCCGGGGATCTGCGCCACCAGCGCATCGCCCACGGCCAGCAGGATGTAGCTGTCGGCCGCCTGCCCGGCCGACAGGCCGTGCTGGAGCATGCCGATGGCAAAGCCGCCCACGATGTTGATCAGCAAGATCAGGATGCCGGCGACGGCGTCTCCGCGCACGAACTTGGATGCACCGTCCATGGAGCCGAAGAAGTTCGCTTCTTCCGCGACCTCGGCGCGCCGGCGCTTGGCTTCCTTTTCGTCGATCATCCCGGCGTTCAGGTCGGCGTCCACCGCCATCTGCTTGCCCGGCATGGCGTCGAGCGCAAAGCGGGCAGACACTTCGGCAATGCGCTCCGCGCCCTTGGTGATCACCACGAAGTTGATCACCACCAGGATGGCGAACACGATCAGGCCCACGGCGAAATTGCCGCCGATCAGAAAGTGCCCGAAGGCCTCGATCACCGCACCGGCCGCGCCGGGGCCGGTGTGGCCTTCCAGCAGCACGACCCGGGTGGAGGCCACGTTGAGCGACAGGCGCATCAGCGTCGTCAGCAGCAAGACGGCGGGGAATGCCGCGAAATCCAGCGGGCGCAGCATGTACGCCGCCACCATCATCACCATCAGGGCGACGGCGATGTTCAGCGTGAAGAATGCGTCCAGCAGCCACGGCGGGATCGGGAGCACCATCAGCGCCAGGATGGCGACCACCAGCAGCGGCGCCGACATGCCTTGAAGGGCGCTCGAGTGGTTGCCCGCCCAGAGCCGGACAGACTTTACAGAGGTATTCATACGGCGGTGCCTTGCACGGTGGTGCGGTTCAGCGGATCAAGCTCTGGCGGAACGAAGGGCTCGTCCAGGCTGTCGGGCATGCGGCCTTCGCCGCGCAGCGCGGCCTTGAGGCGGTACACGTAGGCCAGCACCTGCGCCACGGCGGTGTACAGCGTGGCGGGGATGGCCTGGTCGAGCTCGGCGTGGGCATACAGCGCGCGGGCCAGCATGGGCGACTGCAGCACGGGCACGTTGTGCTCCTTGGCCACGTCGCGGATCCGCAGGGCGATGAGGTCGGTGCCGCGCGCGATCACCTGGGGGGCGGCCATGGTCTTTTCGTCGTACTTGAGCGCCACGGCGTAGTGGGTGGGGTTCATGACCACGAAGTCGGCCTTGGGCACGGCGCCGACGCTGGCGCGTTCGGCGATCTCGCGCTGCTTCTGGCGGATGTGGCCCTTGATATGGGGGTTGCCGTCCGACTCCTTGTGCTCCTGCTTGATTTCCTCGTGCGACATCTTCAGGCGCGCCTTGAAGAAGTAGGCCTGCAGCGGAACGTCCACCAGCGCCGCCAGGAACACGACCAGCAGCAGCAGGCTCATGCCGGAGGTCAGCCAGTCGGCCAGCTGGCGGATGGCCATGGGCGAGGGCTGCAGCACCAGCATGGCGACCGTGTCGATGCTGTTGCCCATGAACTTCCAGGCCACGTAGCTCAGGATCACGGTCATCAGCACCATCTTGGCCACGTTGGCCATCTGCTGCTTGGAAAAGAGGTTGGCCACGCCCGAGATCGGGTTCAGGCGGTTGAACTGGGGCGAGATGGGCTTGCTGCTCATGATCCAGCCGCCCGCGCCGATGGCGCTGATCAGGGCCGCGCCGCTGGTGAGGATGGCGAACACCGCGCTGGCGATGATGCCGATGATCACCATGTCCGACAGCCGCTTGAGCATGGTGCCGGGCGCCATCACGATGGCGGAGTTGAACGCCAGCTGGCGGCTCATGGCCAGCTGCATGTGCTCCATCAGCGCCGGGGCCAGGAGCAGCATGCAACCGGCGCCGGCACCCAGGATCGCCAGGTGCGAGAGGTCGCGCGAGCGCGCACCCTGGCCGTCTTCGCGCGCTTTTTGCAGTTTGCGCTCTGACGCGGGTAGGTTTTTCTCTTGGCTGGATTCCATGAT
This sequence comes from Acidovorax sp. NPDC077693, assembly GCF_044542805.1. NCBI lineage: Bacteria > Pseudomonadati > Pseudomonadota > Betaproteobacteria > Burkholderiales > Comamonadaceae > Acidovorax > Acidovorax sp. NPDC077693. The sequence continues at coordinate 247,397 of NZ_JBITVD010000009.1, forward strand.
GGCATGACGGCTGGTGCCATGCCATTGTCGTGAGCGACCCGGAAATCTAAAGGTGGATAAGGGGGCGTCGATGCCCGCTTTTCCGTGCCGCGAGGCCTTTGCAGGCCCGCCAAGCGCCAGCGCGACCAGCTACAGGCGCGCCCTCCGAAACCCGCGCGTCCGAAGCCAGCGCACCCGTGCAACTGGCTTTGCCAGGCCACTGGGTGCGCCCCCCACAGAGGGACGCCGCCGAAGGCGACTCAGGGGGAGGTCAGAACCCGAGGCTGGCGAGCAGGTCGTCCACCTGCGACTGGTCGGTGACCACGTCCGGCGTGTTTTCGGGGTCGACCACCGGGCCCTGCAGGTGCGCGGGCTTGGCCTCGACGGCGGGCACCTGGGCATTGGGCGGCGCCGTCTGGATGAGCAGCTGCACCAGCTGCTCTTCGATATTGGCCGCCAGGTTCACCACGCGCGCGATCACCTGGCCGGTGAGGTCGTGGAAGTCCTGGGCCATCATGATTTCGGTGAGGTGGGTGTCCGCTTCCTTGGTCACCCGCTCCACGTCGGTCAGGAAGTTCATGATCTCGCCCTTGGCCACGGCGGCCACGGGGTCCTTGACCAGGGACGTCACCACCCGGCGCGTTTCCGCCGCGATGTAGTCGTGCTGGGCCTTGGCCTGCTCCACGCGGTTGAGCACCTTTTCCGCCGCTTCGCCGGTCAGGCGGGCGATGTAGGACAGGCGGCTTTGCGCGTCGGGCAGCTCGCCCATGGAGCCGCGCAGCTTGTCGGCGTAGCCCAGTTCGTTGAGCGAGTCGTGCAGTTGCCGGGTTAGCAGGCCGATCTTCTGATGGACTTCGGCGGGCTGTTGGCTGTGGTCCGGTGTGGCGTCCATGATGTCATAGCCCCATCTTCTTGAGAATCAAGGTCACCTTTTCTTCCAGCGTGGCCTTGGTAAAGGGCTTGACGATGTAGCCTGCTGCGCCACCCTGGGCTGCGGCCACGATGTCTTCCTTGCGGGCTTCGGCGGTGACCATGAGGACGGGCAAGTGCTTGAGCTTGTCGTCCTTCTTGATCTCCGCCAGCAACTGGAACCCGTTCATGTTGGGCATGTTGATGTCGGTGACCACGAAGTCGAACTTGCTGTTGCGCAGCTTGTTCAGCGCGGCAACGCCATCCTCGGCTTCATCGGCATCGGCAAAACCGCTTTCCTTGAGCAGGTTGCGCACGATGCGCCGCATGGTGGAGAAGTCGTCAACAATCAAAAAACGAAGGGCTGTGGTCACGTGGGACCCTTTCGGTCGGAAGTATCTGTAAGTATTGTCATGGGCGGCAGCGTTGGTGACAAGTCGTAACCGTCATCTGCCTGGGGGGGGATTTTCCCGCTTTTCATTCAACAGTTCTGTGGAAGTGATTTCGGGGATCCCTTTACCCATGAGACGTTCTTCGGCTTCGCGGGTCAGCACCGTGATGGTGATGCGCCGGTTGGCGGGAGCGCGCGGGTTTTTTGGCTCCAGCAGATCGCTGGCCGCCAGGCCCACCACACGTCCCAGTTTAGCGTCTGGCATGCCGGCCGAGACCAATTCGCGCCGCGACGCGTTGGCCCGGTCGGCCGACAGCTCCCAGTTGCTGTAGCCGCGGTCGCTGTTGCCATACGGCACGGCATCGGTGTGGCCGGCCAGGCTGATGCGGTTTTCGACGCTGTTCAGGGCGGCGCCGATTTCGCGCAGAATTTCGCGCATGTAGGGTTTCACCAACGCACTGCCGCTGTCGAACATGGGGCGGTTCTGGTCGTCGATGATCTGGATCTGCAGGCCGTCGGGGGTGATGTCGATGCGGATCTGCGACTTGTATTCGTTCAGGCGCGGGTTTTCGGTGATGAGCGCGTCGATCTTGGCCTCCAGGGCCTTGATGCGGTCCAGGTCCTGCTTGGCGCGCTCGGCCCGGGCGGCGTCGATGCTCATGCGGCGCTGTTTGGCCTCTTCCACGTCGGAGCGGCGCACCTGGCCGTGCACCTTGGCCAGGTCGTTGCCGCCGCCAGGAATCACGCTGGAGCTGTTGCCCGACCCGTCGCCCCCGGTCATGGCCACCTTGAGCGGCGAAGAAAAGTACGCCGCGATCCCCTGCAGCTCGCCCTTGGCGGTGGAGCCCAGCAGCCACATCAGCAAAAAGAACGCCATCATCGCCGTCACGAAGTCGGCGTACGCGATCTTCCAGGCGCCGCCATGCACCGCATGGCCGCCTTTCTTGATGCGCTTGATGATGATGGGCTGGAGCTTCTTTTCTGCCATGGCGCTCGGGAATCAGGGGAGGGGGCGTGCCGCTCCTGCTACTTCTTGCCTTTCACATGCCCTTCGAGCTCGGAGAAGCTCGGGCGGACGTTGGAGAACAGCACCTTGCGGCCGAACTCGATGGCCGTGGCGGGGTTGTAGCCCTGCATGCTGGCCAGCAGGGTGGACTTGATGCACAGCAGTTCCTTGGCGGCGTCCTCGGTCTTTTGCTCGACCAGGCCGCCCAGGGGCTCGACCACGCCGTAGGCCAGCAAGATCCCGAGGAACGTACCCACCAGCGCCGAGCCGATCATGCCGCCCAGCACCGACGGCGGCTGGCCCACCGAGCCCATGGTGTTCACCACGCCCAGCACGGCGGCCACGATGCCGAAGGCGGGCAGGGCGCCGGCCAGCCGGGCCAGCGCGGCCACGGGGGCGTGCGCCTCCTGGTGGTGGGTGTCGATCTCGCTGTCCATCAGCGCCTCGATCTCGTGGGAATTAAGGTTGCCCGACACCATCATGCGCAGGTAGTCGGTGGTGAACTCGATCACGTGGTGGTCGCTGCCCACCGTGGGGTATTTCTTGAAGATCTCGGATTCATGGGGCGCCTCGACATCCTTTTCGATCGCCATCAGGCCTTCCTTGCGGGCCTTTTGCAGGATGTCGTAGAGCATCGCCATGAGCTCCATATAGCGCTCCTTGGTGTACTTGGAGCCCTTGAGTGCCATCGGAATGGCGGCCATGGTGGCCTTGATCACCTTGGGCTGGTTGTTCACCACGAAGGCGCCCAGGGCGCCGCCCAGGATGGTGATGATCTCGAAGGGCAGCGCCTTCAGGATCACGCTGATGTTTCCCCCGTGCACGATGTACACGCCGAAGATGCAGCCGAGGCAGACGACGTAACCGATGATGACAAACATGCTGTGGACGTGTTGGGCGGCAACTGCGATGAGGCCGGGAACGGCGGATGGGGCACGGCGGCTGGCGGTGCAGCTTACCGAAGGTTACTGCAAATGTATCGGATTGAAGAGCGCCAAATGGCATCAAGAGAGCGGAGATCACAGGGCTTCTTGGGGAAATGGCGCTGCAACGCAACGGCGCCATGGGTGCGATGGGCGGAAATGTGTAACAGCGCAGCGATGCCGCCGCCCGGTCACACTGCGGCCCGGCACGCCGCCGGCCGGCCACAAGAAGGCGGCGTCGGCGCGGCCCATGCAGAGGCTGGGCGATGGAAGGCCACTGCTCCCGGGCGCGGCGAAGGACAGCAGGGCATGGCGGCGTCCCTGCATGGCATTGTGGCGGCAGATTGGAGTCAAACATGCCTGCGCCGCTCTTCTGGCAAGCGCCAGCAGCTATCTATTTGATAGCATTTGCCAGGGCGGGCGCCCCGCACGCCTGCCTCGCGGCAGCATCAATCGCTGCATTTGGGGCGCTTTTGCGCGCCCACTGGGCCTTTTGGCGCCGCGGGGGCTGCACTATGCTGCGGGCATGAAAGCCGTACTGCTCGCGGGGGGACTGGGAACCCGCATCTCGGAAGAGTCGCACCTGCGCCCCAAGCCCATGATCGAGATCGGTGGGCGGCCCATCCTTTGGCACATCATGAAGATGTATGCCGCCCATGGTGTGAACGACTTCATCATCTGCCTGGGCTACAAGGGCTACGTCATCAAGGAATACTTCGCCAACTACTTCCTGCACATGTCCGACGTGACCTTCGACATGGCCAACAACCGCATGGAAGTGCACCACCGCCACGCCGAGCCCTGGCGCGTGACCCTGGTGGACACCGGCGAAAGCACGCTGACCGGCGGGCGCCTCAAGCGCGTGGGTGAATACCTCGAGCCCGACGAGCCCTTCTGCTTCACCTACGGCGACGGCGTGGCGGACATCGACATGCCCGCCCAGTTCGCCTTTCACCGCGCGCACGGCAAGCTGGCCACCGTCACCGCCGTGCTGCCCCCCGGCCGCTACGGCGCGCTGATGCGCGACGGCGACCGGGTCGAAGGTTTTGTCGAAAAGCCGCGGGGCGACGGCGGCTGGATCAACGGCGGGTTCTTCGTGCTGTCCCCGCGGGTGCTCAGCCGCATCGAGGGCGATGCCACCCCCTGGGAGGCCGAGCCCATGGACACGCTGGCGCGCGACGGCGAGCTGATGGCCTACGAGCACCACGGCTTCTGGCAGCCCATGGACACGCTGCGCGAGAAGAACCTGCTCGAAGACCTGTGGCAAAGCGGCCAGGCGCCCTGGAAGCGCTGGTGATGGCGGCAGTCCCGACGACGACAACCCCAAGGCAGCAGCACCATGCGTCCTGATCCCGACTTCTGGCGCGGCAAGCGCGTGTTGCTGACGGGCCACACCGGCTTCAAGGGCGCGTGGCTGGCCCTGTGGCTGCAGCGCCTGGGCGCACAGGTCACCGGCGTGGCCCTGCCGCCCCCGGCCGACCCCAACCTGTTCACGCTGGCGCGGGTGGACGAGGGCATGGACAGCCATTTCTGCGACGTGTGCAACCCGCAGGCCCTGGCGATGCGCATCCGCGCCGCGCGGCCCGACGTGGTGCTGCACCTGGCCGCGCAGGCGCTGGTGCGTGCAAGCTATGCCGACCCGCTGGCCACCTTGGCCACCAACATCATGGGCACGGCCCACGTGCTCGATGCCCTGCGCGGCCTGCCCGAGGCGCGCGTGGCCCTGGTCGTCACCACCGACAAGGTCTACCGCAACCGCGAATGGGCCTACCCCTATCGCGAGGACGACCCGCTGGGCGGGCACGACCCCTACAGCGCCAGCAAGGCCGCGGCCGAACTGGTCACCGCCAGCTACCGCGACGCCTTTTTGGCGCCGCAGGGCGTGGCCGTGGCCACGGCCCGGGCGGGCAACGTGATCGGCGGCGGCGACTGGGCGCAGGACCGCCTGCTGCCCGACGCCGTGCGCGCCTGGGAAAAGGGCGAGACGCTGCACATCCGCCGCCCGGACGCCACGCGCCCCTGGCAGCATGTGCTCGAACCCCTGGCCGCCTACCTGCGGCTGGCGCAGCGCCTGTGGGATGCCCCGTCGCTGGCGGGCCCCTACAATTTCGGGCCGCTGCCGCACGAGGCAGCCAGTGTCAAAAATGTGATCGAAATGGCCTCTGGCGCTTATCCAGTAAGCGCCGTAAGCTGTGAAAATGATAGTGATGGCCCGCACGAAGCCGGTTGGCTGGCGCTGGAAACCGCCCACGCCCGCCAGGCCCTGGGCGTGGCGCCGCGCTGGGCGCTGACCACGTCCGTCGCCCGCACCATGAACTGGTACCGCCAGCAGCACGGCGGCGCCGATGCCCGCACGCTGTGCCTGGCCGACATCGCCGCCTGGGAGGCGCAGGCGTGAGCCGCCTTGGCCGCACACCCTTGCCCCTGGCCGGGCTGTTCCGCATAGAGCGGCAGCCGCTGGCCGACGAGCGCGGCTTCTTCGCCCGCCTGTTCTGCGCGGACGAACTGGCCGCCGCCGGCTGGACGCATCCCATCGCGCAGATCAACCACAGCCACACGGCGCGCGCCGGCACCGTGCGCGGCCTGCACTACCAGCGCCCGCCGCATGCCGAGATGAAGCTCGTGACCTGCCTGCGCGGCGAGGTGCTGGACGTGGCCGTGGACCTGCGCCACGGCTCGCCCACCTTCTTGCAGTGGCATGCCGAGCGCCTGTCGGCGGACAACGGCACGGCGCTGCTCATCCCGCCGGGCTTCGCGCACGGCTTTCAGGCCCTGACCGACCAGGCCGAGCTGCTGTACTGCCACTCGGCCGCCCATGTGCAAGGGGCCGAGGCGGGCCTGAACCCGCTGGACCCGCGCCTGGCCATCGCCTGGCCGTTGCCGCCCGCGGGCCTGTCGCCGCGCGACGCGGGCCAGCCCTGGCTGACCGACGGGCCCGGCCCCGAATTCGAAGGAGTGCGCCTGTGAAGTGCCGACACTGCGGCAGCCCGCTGCAACTGCCGTTCCTGGACCTGGGCAGCGCGCCCCCGTCCAACGCCTACCTGCCCGAGGCCGCGCTGCGCGCGCCCGAGACCTGGTTCCCGCTGCGCGTGCTGGTGTGCGAGACCTGCTGGCTGGTGCAGACCGAAGACCACGCCGGGCGCGAGGCGCTGTTCACCGACGACTACGCGTACTTCAGCTCGTTCTCGTCGTCCTGGCTGGCCCATGCCGATGCGTACGTCGGCGCGATGCGCGAGCGCCTGGCGCTGAATGCCGACAGCTGCGTGGTCGAGGTCGCCTCCAACGACGGCTACCTGCTGCAGTACGTGCAGGCCGCGGGCATCCCCTGCTACGGCGTGGAGCCCACGGCCAGCACCGCAGCCGCGGCCCGCGCCAAAGGCATCGAGGTGGTCGAGCGCTTCTTCGGCGTGGCCCTGGCCGACGAACTGGCCGCCGCCGGCCGCCAGGCCGACCTGATCGCCGCGAACAACGTGCTGGCGCATGTGCCCGACATCAACGACTTCGTAGGTGGTTTTGCGCGGCTGCTCAAGCCCCACGGCGTGGCCACGTTCGAGTTTCCGCACCTGCTGCGCATGGTGCAGGGCTGCCAGTTCGACACCGCCTACCACGAGCACTACTCGTACCTGTCGCTCACCGCCGTGGAGCGCATCTTCGCGGCCAACGGCCTTGTGGTGCTGGACGTGCAGGAGCTGCCTACCCACGGCGGCAGCCTGCGCGTGTTCGCGGGCCGGGCCGACGCGGCCGGCCACCCGCACGCCACGGCCGAGGGCGCCAGCCATGTGCGGCAGGTGCTGGCCACCGAGGCCGCTGCAGGGCTGCTGGGTGCCGATTTTTATGGCGATTTCCAGGCCCAGGCCTTGCGCATCAAGCGCGAGCTGCTCACTTTTTTATTGCAATGCCAGGCCGATGGCATCACCGTGGGTGCCTATGGCGCAGCCGCCAAGGGCAACACCCTGCTCAACTTCGCGGGTGTGCGGCCCGATTTGCTGGCCTACGTGGTGGACAAGAACCCCGCCAAGCAAGGCCAGTACCTGCCCGGCAGCCGCATCCCGGTGGTGGGCGAGGCGCACCTGCACGCCCACCGGCCCCAGCGCGTGCTGATCCTGCCGTGGAACCTGCGGGACGAAGTCAGCGCGCAGCTGAGCGGCATACGGGAATGGGGAGGGCAGTTTGTCACGGCCGTTCCCCGCCTGGAAGTCTGGTAGCCGCCTCACGCGCTCCCTACGCATCCGCGACGCAAAGCAACGCACCCGCCACGCCCCATCTGAACCGTACACAACCGAAGGAGACCACCATGATCCCAATGTTCAAGCCCTTGATCGAACAGGAAGAAATCGATGCCAGCCGAGAGTCGCTGGAGCTGGGATGGCTCGGCATGGGCAGCTACGTGTCGGGTTTCGAGAAAAAGGTAAAAGAGATCCTGCAGGCCCCCGACCGCCATGTGGCCGCGGTGAGCACCGGCACTGCGGGCCTGCACATCGCGCTGCTGCTGGCGGGCGTGGGCCCGGGTGACGAGGTGATCGTGTCGGCCTTCAACTGCTCGGCCGACTACCAGGCCATCACCTGGGTGGGGGCGGACATCGTGTTCTGCGACTGCACCGACGACACGCTCGAGCTGGACCTCGCCAAGGCCGAGTCCCTGGTGGGCCCGCGCACCAAGGCCATCATCGTGATGGACTACGACTGCATCATCAGCAACCACGAGGAGATTGCCGCGTTTGCAGAACGCCACAAACTGCGCGTCATCCACGACGCGGCCCACTCGTTCGGCTCCAGCTACAAGGGCCGCATGGTCGGCAGCTTTTCGGACATCTGCGTGTTCAGCCACGACCCGGTCAAGACCGTGACCTGCCTGGACGGTGGCACCGTGGTCGTGCGCACTGAAGAGGAGCTTCGCCGCGTGCACGAACTGCGCCTGCTCGGCATGCAGCAGCCTGCCGAGGTGATGTACCAGAACAAGCGCGCCTGGACGTTCGACGTCGAGCGGGTAGGCTTTCGCTACCACATGCTCAACATGCACGCCGCCATCGGCCTGGCGCAGCTGGGCAAGCTCGACGTGATCAAGTCGAGCCGCCAGGCGGCATCGCGCCGCTACAACGAAAAGCTGCAGGGCATCGCACAGGTGCGCACGCCCGCGACCGACTTTGCCGATGTGAACCCGTTCCTGTACTACATCCGCGTGCCGGCGGAGCACCGCGATGCGCTGCGCGACTTTCTGAAGGCCAATGGCGCCGACACGGGCATCCACTGGCAGCCGGGCCATTGGTTCTCGCTGTGGAAGGACTGCCGCGCCGGCGACCTGTCGGTGACGGACAGCGTGGGCAAGGGCATTCTCTCGCTGCCCCTGCACTCGCGCATGTCGCTGGACACGGTGGACGCCGTGGCCGAGCAGGTGCGCCGCTACTTCGAGCAAGCCTGACGAACGGGGGGCGGCCATGCAAGCACCCACTCCTGGACAGCAGCTTTTCGCTGCGATCAAGCAGACGGCCCGCGCCGGCGAGCCCGGCCTGGTGCTGCCGGTGGGGCAACCGCTGGCGGCGGTCGTGCGGCCCATCGCCACCGTGCCCGGGCACACCGATGCCCTGGACGCGCAGCTGCTGACGGACTGGCGCAATCGCCACGTCAAATCCTTCCTGACCGAATTCGTCTCCACCCCCGAGCGCACGGCGGCCTGGCTGGCCGGAGCGGTCCATGGCAACCCGGGCAAGATGCTGTTCATGGTGGAGACCCTGGACGGCGCGCGCGTGGGGCATGTGGGCCTGGGCTTCATCGACTGGCAGCGGGGGTACGGCGAGGCCGACGCCATCGTGAGCGGCGGGGCGTCGCCCCCGGGGTTGATGAAGGCCTCGCTGCTGGTGCTGATGCGCTGGGCCCGCGACGCGCTGGGGCTGCAGACCCTGGCGGTGCGGGTGCGGTCGGACAACCCGGCGGTCGAGTTCTACCGCAAGGTGGGTTTTCAGGAATACCAGCGCGTGCCCATCGTCGCGACCACCGTGCCGGGCGGCGTGGACTGGAACGAAGACCCCGCGGCGGTCGGCGCGCCGGCCAGCCTGGTGTACATGCAATTGCAGCTGCCCGCGGCCTGAATGACTGACTGACCGATTGACTGATTAAGCGGCTGCGGCGCACCGCCTTGGGAGACCCCACCATGGACATCTTGCGGATGGACCGCGACCGGTTGCTGCGCTACGTGGTGCAGCAGCTGCACAACACCCTGCCCGACGACTTCGACCCGCGCCCCGACATCGATGCGCATCTGGACGAGGCGCTGCACCGGCTGCACACGTGCATCAATGCAGTTCGGCCCTGGCGGCAGGACTGCTTCGACCCGCTGCACTCCACGCAGTACTGCAGCTTTCTGTACTTGCTGGCACACACCATCTGGCGCAGCACGGGCAACGCCGACACGCCCACGCGACTCTTCTTGCTGAACAAGGCGCTGAACGGCATCGACCTCTTTTATGAAATCGAGCTGCCGCCGGTGTTCTTCATCGGCCATTCCGTCGGCATCGTCTTTGCCAAGGCCACCTACGGCAACTACCTGGTGATCTACCAGAACTCCACGGTGGGCAAGAACCACGGCGTGGCGCCGGTGCTGGGAGAGGGGGTCGTGATGTACCCCGGCACCGCCATCATCGGCGGCTGCCAGGTGGGCGATGCCACGGTGCTGTCGCAGGGCACGAGCCTGGTCAACACCAGCACGCCGGGGCACTGCACCGTGTACCCGGCCGACGCCGGCAAGGTGAGCTTCAAGCCCACCCGGCGCGACGCCTTGCAGGACATCTTCCGGCTCTGACGCGACCACGGCGACGGCGACGGCGAACCTACGCGCGTCGTCTGTCAATCAACTCATCGATCAGCCGGCCGCGACGCCCATCCCCATCGCCTGCGTGGCGTGCTGCAGGTAGGTCACCGCAAACTCGGTATGTCCATGGGCATGCTCCACCTCGGCCAGGCAGGCCAGGGCCACAGGGTCGTGTGGCACGGCGCTGAGCACCAGCTCCGCCAGTTCCGTCACGGCCACCCAGTGGCGGCCCGTGACACCTTGCGCCGGTCCCGGCGCCGCAGGCGTTGGGGGCGCCGCCTTGGCTTTTTCCACCAGGTCCTGCAGGAGCTGGTGGGCTTCGTGCAGGCTCACCCGGTGGCCGGGCTTCAGGCCCACGCCGGGCACAGGGGGCTGCGTCCACTCCTGCGGATACTGCTGCACCCAGGTCTGGATGGCCTGCTCCTGCGCCTCGGGGTCGTCCGGGTGCTCGGCCCGGGCCAGCCACTGCAGCCACATGACCCGCAGGCCCTCGCCGAAGCACTGGTTGTACAGGTCCTCGCGCATCAGGGGCGAGTTCTCCGTCTCGCCGCGCAGGCTGAGCCGCAGGTCGTTAAGCGCCGGCACGTCGGCCGCCAGGCCCGCCGCGATGCGCACGTAGTCGTCCGGCGTCTCGGCCAGCCACTCGGTGCGGCCCAGGTAGGTGAGCATGCCCACGCCCATGCGGCTCTTGAAGCTCTCGCCCACCATGGAAACGATGGGCACGCCCATCCACAGCACGTCGAAGGTGGTGGTGCCGCCGGTCAGCGGAAACGGGTCCAGCGCGATGTCGATGCGGTGGTAGGTGAGGTACTGGTTGTCGTGGCTGAGCGCCACCAGGTCTACGCGCGCCGGGGGCAGCCCCAGCCGCTCGCACCGGTCGCGGTAGGCCTGCGCGAACTCGGGGCGGTCGAGGTTCTTGCCTTCGATCAGCAATCGGGAATCAGGCACGGCCGCAAGAATCCTGCCCCACAGCGCCAGCACCTCGTCCGTGAGCTTGCCCAGGTTGTTGCAGCTGCCGAAGGTGACGAAGCCGTTGCTCACCGCGGGCGACGTGCGCACCTGGTAGCGGGGCTGGTAGCGCCACAGGGGGTTGCGGCTCATGGGCCGGTAGCAGGCGAACAGCGTCGGCAACCGGTAGAGGTGCTCGGTGTATTGCGTCTCGGCCCCGGGCGGGTCGGTGATCTCGTCGGAGAACTTGTAGTCGACCGCCTCCAGCCCGGTCGTGGCCGGAAACCCGAGCCAGGACACCTGGACGGGGGCGGGCTTGTGGGCCAGGGCCAGCAGCCCGTTGTTGCCGGTGTGGCCGGCCAGGTCGATCAGGATGTCGATGTCGTGCGCATGGATGGCTTTTGCCTGCTGCTCCGGCGTGAACCCGGCCAGCCGCACGAAATGGTCGACATGGCGCTCCACGCGGTCCGTGACATGGTCGGAGCGGGGGAACAGGAAGAAGGCATAGACCTCGAATTGCCGCCGGTCGAGCTGTGCCAGCAGGCCTTCCACCGAGTACATCACCGCGTGCACCCGGAAGTCGGGCGACAGGAACCCGATCTTGAGGCGCCGCCACGGCGGGCCGCGGTGCGCGTCGAAATGGGGCCACTCGGGCCGCAGCGGGGGCTCGAACACGCTGCCGAAGTGCCGCGCCGCCACCGACAGCTGGGACGCATCCACCTGGGGGTCCGCCAGCATGAACAGCAGCCGGTTGGTGTAGTTGCCCGGGTCGTTGGGGCGCAGCGCGATGGCTTTCTCGCAGTCGTGCACGGCCTCGCGCACCTGGCCCAGCTCGCGCCGGTGGATGGCGCTCTGCATCAGGGCCGCCACCTGGTCGTGGAGCGTGTCCGCCAGCCTGGCGGCTTCCTGGCTGGCGGCAAAACCCTTGTCGTGCAGGTTGATCAGGTAGCAGCACTCGGCCAGCTTGATCCAGGCGATGGCCTGCAGGGGGCGCAGGGCGCACACCTTCTCCAGCAGCGGCAGGGCGTCGATGTTGTAGGCGTGCTCGATCAGGATGTTGGCGTAGTTGACGAGCAACTCGGCATCGTCCGGCCAGTAGATCCGCGCCTGCTTGTAGGCCTTGAGCGCGCCATCGAAATCACGCTGCTTGTTCAGCGAGAAGCCCAGCAGGCGGTGCGCGGTGAGGTGTCGCCCGTTCTTGCGCAGCGTCTGGCGGCACAGGCGGGTGAGGAGCGGCCAGTCAGCGGCGGTGAGCGCCGCATGCAGGCGGGCGTCGTCCTGTTCGGTGTGTTTGGGTTGCACGTTGCGGCCGATCTCCGGGCAAAGGGGCTTCAATGGGGCAGTGTGCCACGCACAAAGGCAAAGGGGCCCGTCGGGGCCCCTTTGTCGTCGTCATCGTTCCACCACCTGAGGGGCTGGCACCAGGCTGCTGGTGAATTACTTGAGCAGCGAGAGCACGCCCTGCGGGATCTGGTTGGCCTGGGCCACCATGGCCGTGCCGGCCTGCTGCAGGATCTGGGCGCGCGAGAGGTTGGCGGTTTCCGCCGCGAAGTCCGCGTCCTGGATGCGGCTGCGCGAGGCGGAGAGGTTCTCCGACGTGATCTGCAGGCTGGCGATGCTGGTCTCGAAGCGCGACTGCATGGCGCCCAGCTTGGCGCGTTCGCCGCTGATGAAGGCCAGGGCCGAGTCCACGGTCTTCAGGGCATCGGTCGCGTTGGTGAAGGTGGTCACATCCAGGTTGGCCACCGTGTGCAGCGACGAGCCGCCGTTGTCCAGCTGGTTGCTGGCCGAGGTCAGGGCGAACGACTTTTCGGAGTCGAGCGTGATGTAGCCACCGGTGGAGACGTTCTCTGCCGTGGTGTCGGCGGTCAGCGTGCGGGCCGTGCCGTTGCTGGCGCCGGCGGCGTCGTAGCCCGTCACGGTGACAGCGGCCGCGTTGGCGTTGGCGGTGTCGCCGATCACGATGTCATTGCCGGTCGCGTTGGTCAGGATGATCTGCGTGCCGTCCGAGCTCAGCGAGGCGTTGATGCCCGTCTTGGCCGATTGCTCGTTGATGGCCGACACCGCGGGCGACAGGCGGTCGGTGCCGGTGGCGGACGTCAGCGTGAACGACACGGTGCGGGCGGCCCCGATGTTGTCGCCTTCCAGCGTCAGCGAGTACGAACCGGCCGATGCCATGCCGGCCAGGCGCACTTCGGTGCGGGCCGTGGCGGTGACGCCGGTGGTGGACTGCAGGGAGTTGATCTGGTCGGCCGTGGCCTTGGCGGTGGCGTTGGAGGCCACCGTCATGGTGCCGGTGCCCAGGTAGCCGCTGATGGACACAGCGCCGCTGGTCACGCCGTTGGAGACGGCCGTGGTGCCGCTGACCGGCGCCTGCGCGCCGATGCCGGAACCGTTGGAGGCGATGTTCTGGTTGTTGCCGTACACGCTGGTGCGCAGGTTGGCGGTGGCCGCCACAATGGTCTGGTTGGCGTTGGCACCGACCTGGAACTGCTGCGTACCAAATGTGCCGTCCAGCAATTTCTGGCCGTTGAATTCGGTGGTTTGCGAAATCCGGTCAAGTTCTGCCACCAATTGGCCGACTTCCTGTTGCAGGGCCTGGCGGTCGCCGGCACTGTTGGACGCGTTGGCCGACTGGACGGCCAGTTCACGCACCCGCTGCAGGATGTTGCCGGCGGAGCCCATGGCGCCTTCGGCCACCTGGGCGAGAGAAATCCCGTCGTTCGCATTGCGAACAGCCTGGTTCAGGCCACGGATCTGGCTGGTAAAGCGCTCGGAAATCGCCAGGCCCGCCGCGTCGTCCTTGGCGCTGTTGATGCGCAAGCCCGACGAGAGGCGTTGGATGGCGGTGTTCAGCGAGGCCTGGCTGGTGCCCAGATTGCGCTGCGCGGTGAGCGAGCTGATGTTGGTATTGATGGTTGCTGCCATGGCGAAACTCCTTAACGTCGCAAGACGGATCTGTTTGCCGGTTCAAGCGCACCCGTCCGGCTGTCAATGAGGGAACGATGGACGAATTGTGGAGACGCCACTTTTTGGCGTTGGGGAGATAAGCGGCAAAAAAGTCGCACAACTTGTGCGTTTGACCCTCAAGTTTTCCGGCGGCGACCCGAAAACATTTGCAACGGTCCGTAAGCGGCCCGCCGTTCACCAGAGGCTAAGGAGCGCTGGAGAACCCAGGAGGCCAGCGTGGTGCTGGCGACCCCGGCCGGCGGCAACGCCATATTCAGTCAGTTCTTTCTGGAGATTTGCAATGGCTTCCACCATCAATACCAACATCGCCTCGCTCACCGCTCAGCGCAACCTCGGCACCAGCCAAACGTCGCTGAACACGTCCATCCAGCGCCTGTCCTCGGGCCTGCGCATCAACAGCGCCAAGGACGACGCGGCCGGCCTCGCGATTTCCGAGCGTTTCACCAGCCAGATCCGCGGCCTGAACCAGGCGGTTCGCAATGCCAACGACGGTATCTCCCTGGCGCAGACCGCTGAAGGCGCACTGAAGGCTTCGGGCGACATCCTGCAACGTGTGCGTGAACTGGCTGTGCAATCGGCCAACGCCTCCAACAGCGCTGGCGACCGCCAAGCCCTGCAACAGGAAGTGGGCCAACTGGTCTCCGAACTGGACCGCATCTCGCAAACCACCGAATTCAACGGCGCCAAGCTGCTGGACGGCTCGTTCGGTACGCAACAGTTCCAAGTGGGCGCCAACGCCAACCAGACCATCGTGGCTGCCACTGCCAACCTGCGCACCAGCGTGTACGGCAACAACCAGAACGTGGCCTCCAACGGCTCCGGCATCGGCGCACAAGCCCCTGCCAGCGGCACGACGGCTGTGAACAACGGCGTGACCAGCGGCGCTGTGTCCATCAGCGGCTACCTGGGCACCGGCAGCCTGACCGTGGCGTCCAGCGCCACCGCCAAGGCCACGGCCGACCAGATCAACGGTATCAAGGCCAGCACTGGCGTGACCGCCACGGCCCGCACCGAAGTGCGTCTGGGCGGCATGGCATCGACCGGCTCCTACTCGCTGACCCTGGAAGGCGACAACGCCGGCGCACCCCGCACCGTGTCGTTCACGCTGACGTCCGCCACCGGCACCGACCGCCTGTCGGCCGCTGTGTCCGCCATCAACGACCAGACCGCCAAGACCGGTATCAATGCGTCGCTGAGCTCCGACGGCACGCAAGTGATCCTGACCAACGCCACCGGCAATGACATCGTGGTGGGCGACACCGCCAATGCCAACGCTGCCGCCGTGACGGTGACGGGCTACGACGCTGCCGGCGCCAGCAACGGCACCGCCCGCACGCTGACGGCCGACACCACGGCAGAAAACGTGTCCACCGGCGGTTACATCACGCTGGACTCGGAAAAGTCCTTCGCCATCACCTCGGCCAGCAACCAGCTGGATGCAGGCGGCTCGGCACTGCAAACGGTGGCCAACCTGGACGTGACCACGTTCGGCAACGCCACCAACGCCCTGAAGACCGTGGACTCCGCCCTGGCCTTCATCAACGGCGAACGCGCCAAGCTCGGTGCTCTGCAATCGCGCTTCGAAACCTCGATCAGCAACCTGCAAGTGACGTCGGAAAACCTGTCTTCTTCGCGCAGCCGCATCCTGGATGCCGACTTCGCCGCAGAAACGGCCAACCTGTCGCGCTCGCAGATCCTGCAACAGGCCGGCACGGCGATGGTGGCCCAGGCCAACCAGCTGCCACAGGGTGTGTTGGCCCTGCTGCGTTAAGCGGCGGGTAGGGCGGTCGGGGCGTTGCAGCGCCCCGGCGGGACCAGGCGGCGGCAGATTTCTGTCGCCGCCATTTGGCTTTTTGGCGGCAGATTGCTTCGCTGCCATCGGGCACTTCAAGCCAGTGGGTGCCAGGACCGCTGGATAAGACGGGTTTCCTGGTGTGAATACGGACGATGCTGGCGGCCATTCGGCGCCATAATTTCCGTTGGACCAGTTCAGGAGGTTGTTATGGCCACGATTTCATCCGTAGGTGTCGGCACGAATGGGCTGAATGTCAAAGACATCATTTCCAAGTTGGTCGAACTGGAAAAAGCGCCACTGACCAAGCTGGGTGTCGAGGCCGCCACGGTCAAGACCAAGATTTCCGCCTTCGGCCAGATCAAGTCGATGGTGTCCACGCTGCAGGATGCCGCGAGCAAGCTGACCAGCGTGACGGGCTGGAATGGTGTCTCCACCACCTCGTCCGATTCCAAATTCGTATCCGCCACCGCTGTCGGTGGCACCTTGCCCACCACGTTCAGCGTGGAGGTGCAGAGCCTGGCCAAGGCCCAGGCCACCGCCTCCGCGGCACTGCTGCCGGTCGGCGGTGCGCTGGGCGCCGGTACGCTGCGCCTGGAGCTGGGCAAGTGGAGCGTCTCTCCGGCGTCTTTCACGCCCGGGTCCGGCCAGCCGGTCGATATCACCGTCAGTGCGAGCGACAAGCTGTCCGACGTGGCCAGCAAGATCAATGGCTCCAATGCGGGCGTGACGGCGTCGATCCTCACGGACGCCTCGGGCGAGCGTCTGCTGCTGCGCAGCAAGAGCACGGGCGAGGAGTTCGGCTTTCGCCTGAGCGTGATGGAAGGCGCCGACACCGATCCGCTGAGCGCGGGCAACACCGATGCCTCGGGCCTGTCGCGCCTGGTGGCCGGCTCCACCGTGACGGCCGTGGCCGCCGACGCCAAGGCGACGGTGAACGGCATTGCCGTGTCGTCCGCGACGAACACCTTCGCGTCCACGGTGTCCGGCGTGACCTTCAAGGCCGAGCAGGTCACCACCGCGCCGATCGACATCACCGTGGGCAAGGACCAGTCGGCGATCCAGTCCAACATCGACGGCTTCGTGAAGGCGTACAACGCCATCAACGAACTGCTGCAGGATGCGACCAAGTACGACGCCAAGACCAAGTCGGCCGGCCTGCTGCAGGGCGACTCCACGACCGTGGCGCTGCAGAACTCGCTGCGCAACGCGATCCAGTCGGTCACCACGGGCGGCGGCGCCTTCCAGCGCCTGGCCGATGTGGGCATCACCCAGCAGCTGGGCGGCAACCTGGCGGTGGACACCACCAAGCTGAACAAGGCACTGTCCGAAAATCCGGACGATGTGAAGAACCTGTTTCGCAATACCGGCGGCGGCGCGGCGGACGGCATTGCCGTGCAGCTCAAGGCGCTGACCACCAACCTGCTGTCCAACGACGGATTCTTCAAATCCAAGGACGACACGCTGCAGCTGAACCTCAAGCGCAACTCGCAGGACCAGACCCGCGTGAGCGAGAAGGTCGACTCCTTCGAGAAGCGGATCACGCGGCGCTACAACGCGCTCGATACCCAGCTGAGCAGCTTGAACGGCCTGAACACCTATATCTCGCAGCAGGTGGCCGCCTGGAACAAATCGACGGGCTAAAGAGGCTTCAGTTTTTCTGGCGCAGGCCGATAACTCAAGTAATACCTCGGAAGGATTGTCAGCATGTTCAGCGCCTACAGCCCTCGTGCAGCCAACGCTTATCAGCGCATCAATGTGGAGACCAGCATGCACACGATGGACCAGCACCAGCTGGTCGCATTGCTGTATGAAGGTGTCCTCAACGCCATCGCCACCGCGCGGGGCTCCCTGGCCCGTGGCGACGTGCTGGGCAAGGTCAACGCCATCGGCAAGGCGGTGCGGATCCTCGAAGAAGGTCTGAGCACGTCGCTGGACAAGGTGGACGGCGGTGAGCTGGCCGAAAACCTCGGTGCGCTGTACGACTACTGCATGCGCCGCCTGATCCTGGCCAACGCCCGCAACGACGACGCCATCATGCTGGAAGTGATGCGCCTGATCGAACCCGTGGCCCAGGGCTGGGGCGAGATCAAGAAAACCGGCGCGGCTTCCGCGTCTCCCGCCAATTCCCCTGCCGCTGGCCAGCCCGTGCTGGTGGAGGCTTGAGTCATGTCCCACATGCTGATTGATTACTACAAGGCGATTGAAGACAGCAGTGCCAAGATGCTGGAGGCTGCCAAGCTCAAGGACTGGGACGGCGTGGTGCGCTACGAAGGCGCCTGTGCCGTGCTGATCGAGCAACTGCGCTTCAAGTCGCAAGAGCACGAGCTGCTCCCCGAGCACCGCCGCGAAAAAAGCCGCATCATGCAGCGCATCCTGCGCAACGACGCCCAGATCCGCTGCCTGGCAGAACCCTGGCTCGCCCAGTTCGAACACCTGTTCGAAGGCCAGCCGCAGATGATGCACTGAGCCCTGCGCTGAAGCCCAAGACAAAGCCGACCCTACGAGGTCGGCTTTTTCATGGGCCAAATAGGGTTCTACCGCTTGTCTATCAAGCGCAAGCAGCTATAAAATTAAGAGCAATTAGCTCCTGACTCCTGGCGCGAAGGCTCCACGGGCAACGAAGTCCCCGATACCAAGAGCGTGGCGTGTATTTTGGGAGGTAAAAAGTGCCCGCAGCGCTTATCCAACCAGCGCAAGCAGCTACGAAATCAGGAGTAGGCCCCCACGGTTCGATACCGGCGCGCTCCCCCGCGAGGGATGCCCAGCAAGGGCCGCCCCGCAGCGAGGGCATCGTCCCCTTGCCCACAGCGCGCAGCGCTGTGAGAGCGAGGGGAAGGCGCGCAGCGCCTCAGGGGAGTGCCCCTGCTATACCTGCATGTTCATGATGTCGGTATACGCCTGCACCATGCGGTTGCGCACGTGCAGCGTGGCCTGGAAGCCGATCTGCGCCTTCTGGATGGCCACCATGGTCTCTTCCAGGCTGACCGAGGGATTTTCCATCTGCACTTCGGTCTGCAGGTTGGACGACTTGTTCTGTGCGGCGCTGACCGACTGCAGCGCGCCCTTGAGCGCGCCCGAGAAACCCACGTCGTTGGCGTCGTTTTGCGGCGCTGCAGCACGGCGCGCCACGCCTGCGCCCGTCAGGGGGGCGGTAGAGCTGGAGATGCGAAGGTCCATGGCTGTGGTTCCGTGGGGAATAGGGGTATGCTGCGTATCCTAGCCATCGCGCCGGGGTTCATCGCTGGGAATTGATGGCCAAACGCGCGGCTTATTCAGCGAACATTTCGGAGGCGGGACCGAATAATCGACCCCACGCTTTGGTCCCTCGTCGGGCCTTCCTTACTGGAACGCAAGATGTCTGCAGTTGCTGAAATACCCCTCAATCCTCCCGCCAGCCCGAACTGGCTGCAGCGGCTGTCCACGCTGGACAGGGCCAAGCGCATGCGGCTGGGCGTGGGTGTGGCGCTGCTGGTCGCGGTGGCCATTGCTGCGATCGTGCTGGGCCGCCAGCCCGACTACCGGGTGCTGTTCGCCAACCTGAGCGACAAGGATGGCGGCGCCATCGTCGCCCAGCTATCGCAGATGAACGTGCCCTACAAGTACGCGGACGGCGGCGGCGCCATCCTGATCCCGTCCGACCGCGTGCACGACGTGCGCCTGCGCCTGGCCACCCAGGGCCTGCCCAAGGGCTCGGTGACGGGCTTCGAACTCATGGAGTCCAGCAAGTTCGGCATGACCCAGTTCCAGGAGCGCCTGAACTTCCAGCGCGGGCTGGAAGGCGAGCTGACCCGCTCCATCCAGGCGCTGTCCTCGGTGCAGGGTGCCCGCGTGCACCTGGCGCTGCCCAATCAGAATGGTTTCTTCCGCGAGCAGCAAAAGCCGTCGGCATCGGTGCTGGTCAGCCTGCACCCCGGCCGCATCCTGGACCGGGCCCAGCTGGCGGGCATCGTGCACCTGGTGGCGTCCAGCGTGCCCGAGCTGTCGCCCTCTGCCGTGAGCGTGCTCGACGACACCGGCAAGCTGCTGTCGCAGTCGCCAGACGGTGGCGGCACGGGCACCGAGGTCAATGCGCAGCAACTGCTGCACGTGCAGCAGCTCGAGCAGCAGTACACCCGCCGCATCATGGACATCCTGGAGCCCGTGGTCGGCCGCAACAACGTGAAGGCGCAGGTGACGGCCGAAGTGGACTTCACGCAGACCGAGTCCACGTCCGAGCAGTTCCGGCCCAACCAGACCCCCGATTCCACCGCCATCCGCAGCCAGCAGGTGCTCGAGAGCAAGGGCAGCGCCAACAAGACCGCCACGGGCGTGCCCGGTGCCGTGTCGAACCAGCCACCGGCCCCGACCACAGCGCCCGTCAATGGCGCCAACCCTGCACCCACAGCCGGCAATAGCCAGCAGGGCACCGAAGAGCAGACCAGCAAGCGCGAGTCGACCACGAACTTCGAGGTGGACAAGACCGTGCGCGTCACCCGCGGCAGCACCGGCAACGTCAAGCGCCTGAGCGCCGCCGTGGTGGTGAACTACCAGACGGCCGAGGACAAGGGCAAGCCGATCACCAAGGCGCTGACACCCGAGCAGCTCGAGCAGATGACCGCCCTGGTGCGCGAGACCATCGGCTTCAACAAGGAGCGCGGCGACTCGGTCAACCTCATGAACACGCCGTTCCTGGTCGACGCCACACCGGTCAACGACACCCCGCTGTGGAAGCAGCCCGAGGTGATCGACCTGGCCAAGACCTTTGCCTGGCCGGTGGGTGCCGTGCTCTTCGCGGCCCTGGTGCTGCTGGGCCTGGTGCGGCCTGCGCTCAAGAGCGGCACTGCCGCCAAGCCCCAGCCCGTCGCTGCGGCCGGTGGCCAGCTCGATGCGCTGGAGTCGGAGACGCCCGAGCGCCCCGCGCTGCCGGCGCCGAACAAGAAGGACGAGGTGCTGCCTGCAACGCCCGAGCAGTTGCGCCTGGACGATGCACGCGTGCTGGCCAAGGAAAATCCTGTGGCCGTCGCCAACATCCTGAAGTCGTGGCTCAACGGCGACCCCGCCTGATAAACCCATTCATTCCGGACGACCACCATGGACGAGCAAGGACTCAACGACGCCGCCATCATGCTGATGTCCCTCGGCGAAGAAGAGGCTGCCGAGGTCTTCAAGCACTTCTCGCCCAAGGAGGTGCAAAAGCTGGGCGAGACCATCGCCCGCATGCGGTCGGTGTCGCGCGAGAAGGTCGATCAGGTCATCAACAAGTTCTCCAACGCCGCGTCCGCGCAGAGCCTGCTGGTGTCCGACACCGGCAACTACGTGCGGGCCGTGCTCAAGCGCGCGCTGGGCGACGACAAGGCCGGGCTGCTCATCGACCGCATTCTGCAGGGCGGCGACGTTTCGGGCATCGAAAGCCTCAAGTGGATGGACCCGCTGTCCGTGGCCGAACTGCTGCGCAACGAGCATCCGCAGATCGTGGCGGCGATCCTGGTGCACCTGGACAGCGACCAGGCGTCCGGCATCCTCATGCACCTGACGGACCGCCAGCGCAGTGAAATCCTGCTGCGCGTGGCCACGCTGGAGGGCATCCAGCCCACGGCGCTCAAGGACCTGAACGAGGTGCTGTTCAAGGTGCTGGCCGGCGGCGACAAGATCCGCAAGAGCTCGCTGGGCGGCGTCAAGGCCGCGGCCGAGATCATCAACCTGCTGGGCGGCAACATGGACGCCGTCGTGCTCGAATCGATCCGCGGCTACGACCCGGACCTCGCCCAGAAGATCATGGACAAGATGTTCGTGTTCGAGGACGTGCTCAAGCTCGACGACAAGGCGATCCAGACCGTGCTCAAGGAAGTGGCGTCCGAGACGCTCATCGTCGCGCTCAAGGGCGCGGTGCCCGAGCTGCGCGAGAAGTTCCTGTCCAACATGTCCTCGCGTGCGTCCGAAGCCATGCGCGAAGACCTCGAGTCGCGCGGCCCCATGCGCCTGTCCGAGGTCGAGGCGCAGCAAAAGGAAATCCTGAAGACCGTGCGTCGCCTGTCCGACGAAGGCCAGATCGTGATCGGAGGCGGTGGTGATGATGCATTCGTCTAGCCGCTCTTATTCCCGCTTCATCCCCAGCGAAGAGGTGGGCGACTTCACCCAATGGAAGTTCGGTGCCGTGGATGGCTCCGACCTGCTCGAGCCCGAGCCCGCCGAAGCGGTGGCGGAGCTGCCGCCCGAGGTGGACGAAGCGGCCCAGCAGGCCCTCGTCCAGCAAGCGTGCGACGATGCCTATGCCGAAGGGTTCGCGCAAGCCCAGGCCGAGACGGCACTCGAGTGGCAGCGCCGCATGGACGCCTACATCGCGCAGCAGGGCGCGGAGACCGCCCAGCGCCTCAAGGGCGTGGAGCAGGCGTTCGACGCGAGCCTGATCGACATGCAGCAGCAGATGGCGCAGCAACTGCTGGAGCTGGCCTGCGACATCGCACGCCAGGTGGTGCGGCAGGAGCTTTCGGTCAACCCCAGCGCACTGCAGCCCGTGGTGCGCGAAGCGGTGAACATGCTCGTCACGGAAGGCCGCCCGGCCATGGTCCGCCTGAACCCTGCCGACATGCAGGCGCTCGAGCAGCCGCTGCGCGAAGACCTGGACGGGCCGGGCGTGAAGTGGGTGGCGGATGCCGCCGTGGCGCCTGGCGGCTGCGTGGTCGAGTCCGCCGGCACCGTGGTGGACGGCAGCCTGGACAAGCGCTGGCAGCGGGCCATTGCGGCGCTGGGCCTGCAGTCGCCGTGGCAGGAGCCGGAGAGCCAGCAGGAGAAGGAGGGCGGCGATGAGCGTTGACGCTCCTTCTGCCTGGACGCGGTTCATGGACGACGCGCGCGAGCGCGTGGCCGAGCCGGCGCCCCTGGAGACCCGTGGCACGCTCACGCGCCTGACGGGCCTGGTGCTGGAGGCTGTCGGCATCCGCGTGCCGGTGGGCTCCCAGTGCATGGTGCAGATGCCCGGGCATGAACCGGTGCTGGCCGAAGTGGTGGGCTTTTCTGCCGACCGCGCCTTCCTGATGCCGGCGGGCGACATCCATGGGCTCTCCAGCGGTGCGAGCGTGGTGCCTGCGGCCCCCTATGTGCCCATTCCCCGCCTGGGCGAGCCGGCACGCGTCATCCAGCGCGCCGGCGTGCTGCGCCTGCCGATGGGCGAAGGCCTGCTGGGGCGGGTGGTGGATTCGCAAGGATTGCCGCTGGACCATGGCGGGCCCGTGCAGGACGTGGTGGCCGAGCCCATGGGCCGCCGCCAGATCAACGCCATGGACCGCGACCCCGTGCGCGAGTCGCTGGACACCGGCGTTCGCGCCATCAATGCGCTGCTGACCGTGGGGCGCGGCCAGCGGCTGGGGCTGTTTGCCGGCTCCGGCGTGGGCAAGAGCGTGCTGCTGGGCATGATGGCCCGCTACACCCGCGCCGACGTGATCGTGGTGGGGCTGATCGGCGAGCGGGGCCGCGAGGTCAAGGAATTCGTCGAGGACATCCTGGGCGAGGACGGCCGCGCACGCTCGGTCGTGGTGGCCGCTCCGGCGGATGCGCCGCCGCTGCTGCGCATGCAGGGCGCGGCCTATGCTACCGCGGTGGCCGAGCATTTTCGGGACAAGGGCAAGCATGTGCTGCTGCTCATGGATTCGCTCACGCGCTATGCCATGGCCCAGCGGGAGATCGCGCTGGCCATCGGCGAGCCGCCGGCCACCAAAGGCTACCCGCCATCGTGCTTTGCCAAGCTGCCCCAGCTGGTGGAGCGCAGCGGCAATGGCCTGCACGGCGTGGGCTCCATCACCGCGTTCTACACCGTGCTGTCGGAGGGCGACGACCAGCAGGACCCGATTGCCGATGCCGCCCGGGCCATTCTGGACGGCCACATCGTGCTGTCGCGCGCGCTGGCCGAGACGGGGCACTTCCCGGCCATCGACATCGAGCAGTCCGCATCGCGCGTGATGCACAACGTCGTGTCGCGCGACCACTTCGACCTGGCCCGGCGGTTCCGGGCCGTGTATTCGCGCTACCAGAAGAGCCGCGACCTGGTGCAGGTGGGCGCGTACATGAGCGGATCGGACCCGGCGCTGGACGAGGCCATTCGCCTGCAGCCGGAGATGGCCGCCTTCTTGCAGCAGGACATGTTCGAGGCCGCCTCCATGGACGAGAGCGTCGGCGGCATGGCGTCGGTGCTGGACCGTTGACCGCATTGCGCCCTCACCCTGCGTAGCCCACCATGTCCAACCTCCACTCCCTCGCCGTGGCCATCGACGTTGCCGAGCGCAAGCGTGACGACGCCCGCAAGGTGCTGCAGGACACGCTGGCGGCGCAGCAGGCCGCGCGCGCGCAACTGGATCAGCTGGAAGATTACGCCCGCGAGACCGAAGCACGCTGGGGCATGAAGGCCGACACGGCCATGCAGCCGGAGGTGATGTACCACCACTACCAGTTCATGGACCGCCTGGGCCATGCCGCGGGCATGCAGACGGGCGTGGTGGGGGACCACGCAGGCCGGGTGGAGGCCGCGCGGCGCGCCTTGCTGGACGCCGAACTGCGGCTCGCCAGCCTGCGCAAAGTCATCGACAAGCGCCGCCACGACCTGGAGCTGGCGCAGACACGAAGAGATCAGAAACAGACCGACGAGCGGGCCGCGCTGCAGTACAGCAGCGCGAGCCGCAGTTCGGTGGGCCAGGAGTAGCAAGCATGGAACCGACAAAAATTTCTTCACCGCAAGGCACGCAGCCGGCCCACGCTGCACGGCCCCGGTCTGCCGCGCAGGGGACCGACACCACGGACGCCGCAGGCTCGGGCGGGTTCCTGGCGCTGCTGGCTGCGCTGGGGGATGGGCCGCTGGAAGGGGCTCCGCTGGGAACGGTGGGCGCGGACCAGGACGCCACCGCCTTGCTGCCTGACGCAGGCAAGGAGGCGGTCGATGCTGCCGCGATGGCGGCGTGGCAGGGCTTGCTGGGGGGGCCATCGGCCCAAGGACACGCAGCCAGCGACACGGCAAGCCTTGCAGCCGCGGACGCCGTGCTGGGGGGGGGCGGGCGCGCCAATCCGCTGGCGGGTGCGCTGATGGGTGCAGACGGCGTCCCCCAAGGCCTGGTCGCTGAAACCACGATGCTGGACACCTCCGGTGACCTCAAGGGAGGCCAGCAGCCAGGTGCGGCGCCAGGGTTCGGGCGGGCCTTCTCGCGCATGCAGAGCAATGCGCTGGCGCAGAAGGCGGAATCCATCGAATCCCTGGGCAGCCGGTCGGCGGCGGTCGACGGCGGCAAGCTGCAACTGTCGCCACAGGCCTTCACGCCCACGGTCGCAGCCGCCTTCCAGGCCGTGGGCGAGCGCGTGACCGGCGCCGCGGCGGGCGAGCGTTCCACTGCCGGTACGCCTGGCCTCGGGGCTTGGGAAGCGGGTGCGCCGGCCGTCGATGGCCTGCTCGCGGCCACCGCGTCCGCGCGCAGCGCAGAGTCCTCGGGGGGCCGTGCGGGTGACGGACAGCAGGGTGCGACCACATGGGGCGACGGCATGTCGACCGGTGGACCGCAGGAGGCGGGCGCCGTCGATGGCACCGTGTTCACCGACCCGGCCCAGGCCGGTCTGGAAGAGCAGGTGGCGGACCAGGCGGCTTACTGGGTCCACCAGAAAACACAAAACGCCGAACTCACGCTCACCCGTGATGGGCAGCCGGTCGAGGTGTCCGTGTCGCTCTCGGGCAACGAAGCCCACGTGTCCTTCCGCAGCGACCAGGCGCAGACCCGTGACATGCTGGACCGCAGCATGGCGCAGTTGAGCGACCTGCTGCGCAGCGAGGGCCTGGTGCTGTCGGGCATGTCGGTCGGCACATCGGCCGGCCAGGGCGCGGGCTCGGGCTCGGGTGAACAGCAGCGCCAGCGCGAGGGCGCCCGCCAGGGGCAGGTGATCTCCGCCGCGCCAGCGGGCACGGCATCGCTGCAGCGCAGCGGCGGCTCGCCGGAGCGCGCGGTCGACATCTTCGTGTAGGGCGCTAGCGCGCGCCCTGGGGCCGGGCGCTGGCCGCCCGCCGCCCCCGGGTCTGGCCGCGGGGCGGGGGGAGCGTGCTGAATGCCATGGTTTATGGCTTTTATTCTGGCTATTATTGGTTGCCTCTTCGCCCAATAATGGGCCATCCAGCTTTGCCCGCCCCCTGATGGCGCAGGCGCGGCTTGCTCACTACCGCAAGGAACCCGCATCGTGTCAGCCAATACCCCCGCAGCAGCACCTCCGGCCAAAAGCAAGAAGATGCTGATCATCATCATCGGCGTGGTGGTGGCCGTGCTGGTGATCGGTGGCGGTGCTGCGGCGTGGTTCATCTCCAGCCGGTCGCACGCCGATGCCGAGGACGGCGAAGAAAAGGTCGCCCACAAGGAAAAAGAGACGCCCAAGGTCGCGCCCACTTTTTTGCCGCTGGAGAACATGGTGGTCAACCTGGCCGACCCTGGCGGCGACCGGTTCGCGCAGATCGGCATCACCCTGGAAGTGGACGATGCGAAGACCGCCGAGCAGGTCAAGCAGTACCTGCCGTCCATCCGCAGCGGCATCCTCATGCTGGTGTCGCAGCGCACATCCAGCGAACTGCTGCAGCGCGAGGGCAAGGAAAAGCTGGCGACCGATGTGTTGCGCGAAGTCTCGCGGCCCCTGGGCTACTCGGTGCCCACCGAGCGTGAACGCGAACGAGAGCGCGCCCGCGAGAAGGGGTCCGCCGATGATGAGGAAGAGCGCCCCGCGCGCCGCCGGGCGGAGCCGCGCAACCCGGTGCGCCGCGTGCTTTTTTCCAACTTCATCATCCAATGACACGCGCAAGGACCAGCCGTCATGAGTGATTCGTTTCTTTCGCAGGAAGAGGTCGACGCCCTACTGGAGGGGGTGACGGGCGAAAGCCAGAAGTCGGTCGAGGAAGTGGCCGAGGCGGGCTCCGTCCGCACCTACGACATCTCCAGCCAGGAGCGCATCGTCCGCGGCCGCATGCCGACGATGGAAATCGTCAACGAGCGGTTCGCGCGCAACTTCCGCATCGGCCTGTTCAACTTCATCCGCCGCAGCCCCGAGATTTCGGTGGGCACGGTGTCGGTGCAGCGCTACAGCGCATTCCTGCGCGAGCTGGCGGTGCCCACCAACTTCAACATCGTGGCCATCCGCCCGCTGCGCGGCAGCGGGCTGATCGTGTGCGAGCCCTCCCTGGTGTTCGGCATCATCGACACGCTGTACGGCGGCGTGGGCAAGTTCCAGACGCGGATCGAAGGTCGGGATTTCTCGCCCACGGAGCAACGGGTCATCAACCGGCTGGTCGACGTGATCTGCACGGAATACAAGAAGGCCTGGCAGGGCATCTACCCGCTGGAGCTCGAATACCAGCGCTCGGAAATGCAGCCGCAGTTCGCCAACATCGCCACGCCCAGCGAAATCGTGGTGTCCACGGCGTTCCAGCTGGAAATCGGCGACCTCTCCGGCGCGATCCACATCTGCATGCCGTATGCCACGCTGGAGCCCATCCGCGATGTGCTGTATTCGTCCACGCAGGGCGACTCCATCGAGGTGGACCGCCGCTGGGTGCGGGTGCTGACACGCGAGATCCAGGCGGCCGAGGTGACCCTGGTGGCAGAGCTGGCGAAAGCCGATGCCACCGTGGAGCAATTGCTGGCCATGAAGCCCGGCGATTTCATCGAACTCGACCGTGAGCCGCGCATCCGTGCGTCGATCGGCGGAGTTCCAATTTTTGAATGCCAGTACGGAACCCACAATTCCAAGTACGCCATTCGCATTGAAGAGTGCCTGCGTAGTTCGGACATGAGCTGGCTGGGAGAAAAAGATGGCAACTGAAGAAGACAACAAGGACGCGGCCGCGGAAGACCCGTTTGCGGGTTGGGCCGAGGCGCTGGAAGAGCAAAAGAGCACGGACGCCAAGCCGTCCGATGGCGAGCAGGGCGGGCCCCTGTCGGGTGAGCCCGTGCGGCCTTTCTCCGGGGCCGGTGGTGGCGGCGATACCGTCAACGACATCAACATGGTGCTGGACATTCCGGTGCAGCTGTCGGTGGAGCTGGGCCGCACCAAGGTGCCGATCAAATACATCCTGCAGCTGGCGCAGGGCTCGGTCGTCGAATTGGATGCGCTGGCCGGCGAGCCCATGGATGTGCTGGTCAATGGCTACCTCATCGCGCAAGGCGAGGTGGTGGTCGTGAACGACAAGTTCGGTATCCGCCTGACCGATGTGGTGACGCCTTCCGAGCGCTTGCGCCGTGTCAGCCGTGGATAGCAGCGGCATGACCCAGACCTTGCTGGTCGTGGTGCTCTTCGTGGGCGCCATGGCCTGCCTGCCGTGGCTGGTCAAGCGCTTGCAGCAGCGCCACGCTGCCAGCTCGATGGCTGCAGGCACCGCGTCCCGCGTGTTGTCGGTGGTGGCGGTGGGGCCGCAGCAGCGCGTGGTCACGGTGGAGGTGGGGCCCGAACATGCACGCACCTGGCTGGTGCTGGGCGTGACCGCCCAGAACGTGAGCTGCCTGCATGTGTTGCCAAGCGCTCCTGCCGCCGTGGGCCAGGGTGTGCCGGCGGGGGGCGCGAGCCCCGTCAACGGGACCGTGCGCACGGACAACTCGTTTGCACAGGAAGTCGCGATGGCTGTGGCGGGCACCGGGAAGCCGCCCCATGGTTGACAGGCTTGCGTTGCGCCGCCTGGTGGCCATCGGGGGCCTCGGGGCTCTGGGCATGTCGCTGCACGGCCCGGCGCTGGCGCAGGCTGCCGGTGGCGCGTTGCCGCTGGTCGTGGGCAGCGGCCCGGCAGGCACGAGTTATTCCGTGCCCATCCAGACACTGCTGTTCTTCACGGCCCTGTCCTTCCTGCCCGCGGTCCTGCTCATGATGACCGGCTTCACGCGCATCGTGATCGTGCTGTCGCTGTTGCGGCAGGCGCTGGGCACGCAGTCGGCGCCGCCCAATCAGGTCATCATCGGGCTGTCGCTGTTCCTGACGTTCTTCGTCATGGGGCCCACGCTCGACCGGGTGTACCAGGACGCCTACGTGCCGTACACCACCAACGCCATCACCTTCGAGCAGGCGCTGGAGAAGGCCGAGGCGCCCATGCGCAGCTTCATGCTCAAGCAGACCCGGCAGTCCGACTTTGCGCTCTTTTCACGCCTGGCCCGCCTGGACCCCAAGGTCACGGCCGAGACGGCGCCGTTGCGCGTGCTGGTGCCGGCGTTTGTCACCAGTGAGCTGAAGTCGGCGTTTCAAATCGGCTTCATGATCTTCATCCCGTTTCTGGTGATCGACATGGTGGTGTCCAGCATCCTCATGTCGCTGGGCATGATGATGCTGTCGCCCGTGCTGGTCGCGCTGCCGTTCAAACTCATGCTGTTCGTGCTGGCCGATGGCTGGAACCTGCTGATCGGGTCGCTGGCGGCCAGCTTCGTACCCTGAAGGAGCCTGCAATGACCTCGCAAATGGTGCTGACCATCGGGCGCGATGCCCTGACGCTGCTGCTGATGATCTCCATGCCCGTGCTTGGCGTGGTGATGGCGGTCGGTCTGGTGGTGAGCATTTTCCAGGCCGTCACGCAGATCCATGAAGCCACGCTGGCGTTCGTGCCCAAGCTGATCGCCGCGATGGTGGTGTTTGCCATTGCCGGTCCCTGGATGATCAGCACGCTGGTGGACTTCATTCGCCGGACGATCGAGTCCATCCCGTCGGTGATCGGCTAGGCGCCAGCCTGTGCCCCTGGTACGGAGCGACGCCGGGCCCTTGCCATCTTTGCCCGCTGAGGACTGCGCGTGATCACTTTCTCGGAAGCCCAGCTGATGGCGTGGCTGTCGCCCATCCTGTGGCCCTTTCTGCGGGTCCTGGCCGTGTTCTCGGTCGCACCGGTGTTCTCCATGCGCGTCATTCCCATGCGGGTGAAGGTGGGCCTGGCGTTCCTGGTGGCGCTGTGCGCGCAGGGGGTGCTGGGCGAGCAGCCGGTCATCAGCGTCAATGGGCGCGAAGCGATGGCGGCTGTGGCCCAGCAGGTGATCGTGGGGCTGGCCATCGGCTTTGCGATCCGGCTCGTGTTTGCCGCGGTGGAGCTGGCGGGCGAACTCATCGGCCTGCAGATGGGGCTCAATTTCGCGTCGTTCTTCGACCCATCGTCCAACACCCAGATCAGCGCCGTGGCGCGGTTCTTCGGACACATGTCCTTGCTGCTCTTCGTGGTGATCAACGGGCACCTGCTGATCCTCATGGCCGTGGTGAAGAGCTTCGAGCGGTTCCCGGTCAACGGGAACTTCATGCAGGCGCTGGGCCAGATGCGGGTGCATGAGCTGGGCGCATCGCTGTTCTCAAGCGCGCTGTGGATTGCGTTGCCCATGATTGCGCTGCTGCTCTTCGTCAACCTGACGCTGGGCATCATTTCCCGGGTGGCCCCGCAGATGAACATCTATTCGGTGGGTTTCCCGGTCACGCTGACGGTCGGGATGCTGGGCATCGTGGCGACGCTGCCTTTGCTGGAGCAGCCCGTGCTGGCACTGATGCAGCAGGCGGTCGATCTGTTCGCCCGTTAGGTGGCGGCGCCGGGCGCGCTACACCAGTCCGTTGCGGATGGCGTAGACCGTCAGCTCCGCGTTGTTGGAGAGCTTGAGTTTTTCGAGCACGCGAGAGCGGTAGACGCTCACGGTCTTGGGGCTCAGCATCAGCTCTTCGGCAATGTCCGAAAGGCGCCTGCCGGACGCGATCTTGACCAGGGTCTGCAACTCGCGTTCGGACAGCGTGGTGTGGGGCAGCTCGGGCGTCGGCTGCGCCAGGCTGTCCGCCAGCATCTGGGCCACCTCTGCCGTGAGGTACTTGCGGCCCTGCATGACGGTGCGCACGGCGGCGATCAACTCGACCGGATCGCCCGCCTTGTTGGCATAGCCTTGCGCCCCCGCTTTCAGGCAGCGCAGCGCGTACTGGTCCTCGGGGTACATCGACACCACCAGAACCTTGATGGCCGAGTGGGTTTCGCGCAGGCTGGTGAGCACCTCCAGGCCGCTGCGGCCCGGCATGTTCAAGTCCAGCAGCAGCACATCGCAGGTGGCCGTGCGCAGCACGTCCCTGAGCTCGGAGTAGCCCCCGGCCTCACCAGTGACCTCGATGTCGGGCGCGTCGGCCAGTGTGTCGCGAATCCCGCGCCGCAGCACGGCATGGTCATCACACAGGACCACATGAATCACTGAGCATCTCCAGAATCGGGTGGTATGGCCTGTGATGTTAGCGGTACGGACAGGATCACGGACGTTCCATGGCCCGGCCGGCTGCTGATATCGAGCCACCCGCCCACGGTGCGCGCACGCTCGTGCAGGCCCTTGAGGCCGAAGGCCTTGGGCTTGTCGCGCATCTGCGCATCGATGCCGCGCCCGTCGTCGGTGACTTCGAGGGTGAGCACCTCCTCCCTGTCCGACAGCTCGATGTGGACCTTGCGGGGGTGGGCGTGTTTGGAAATGTTGGTCAGGGCCTCTTGCGCGGTGCGGTAGGCCACCAGCTGGATCTCGGGCGTGGTGTGCAGAGTGTCGCTGCTGCTGACCACCCGGGCGGGGACGCCCGTGCGGCGCTCGAAACCGTCGGCCAGCCACTGCACCGCGGCCACCAAGCCTTGCTCGAGGATCGGAGGGCGCAAATTCATCATGATGCGCTGGCTGGCCCCGATGGCGTGCTGCAGCATGTCGGCCGCCGATGCGGCGTGCTCCTGCATGGCCGGATCGGCGCTGTGGCGTCCGATCCACGCCACATCAAAGCGCACGGCTGTCAGTGCGCCGCCGATGTCGTCGTGGATCTCGCGGGCGATGGAGGCCCGCTCCTGCTCGATCGACAGTTGCAGGTGCTCGGTGAGGTCCGCCAGGCGGCGTTCGGAGGCGGCCAGGTCCGCGACCGCCTGTTCGCGGGCCCGGCGTGCTTCGTGCACTTCCAGCGCCCGCGCAATCACATGGGGCAGGCGCTGCAGATCGTCTTTGAGCAGGTAATCGGCAATGCCCAGGCGCATGGCATCGACCGCAGCGGCTTCGCCAATGGCACCCGACAGCAGCACAAAGGGGGGGTGTTGCGGCTTTTGCGCCACATGCGACCAGGCGTCCAGTGCGGTGAACCCGGGCAGGCGGTAATCTGCCAGGATGATGTCAAAAGGCTGCTGATCGGTGGCCTTTTGAAACTCGGGGAGCGTATCTACCCTCTGGAGGTGGCATTGGAGACCGGAGCGCCGCAAGATCCTGGCCGTGAGGTCGTGATCCGTCAGTGAATCTTCAAGATGCAGGATGTTCAGGGTCTGGTCTGATGCTATGGTGACCATAGGGGCGCTATCATAGGATACAAATTGGAACAAACAAGGGTGTTTGTCCGGTTGGGGCGGTTTCAGCGTACGCGTCCAATGGGACGATAACGCCGCGGTGCGTGCACCGGTTTTGGCTGCTGTACGTGTATCGTAGTCCTGTGTTTTTTGCGTGCTGTGCTGCTGCGTGCTGCGATGGAGAAACGATGCAATCTACGCTAACAACCTCTGGAGGACCTGCTGTCCAGGTTCCCGTCATGGTGGCGGCGGAGTTGCAAGACTCCTTGCTGGTCGTCATGCATGACCTCCACCGGCTGGAGGGACTGCTGAGCCATGCCACCGACAACCTCATGGAGCGCTTTGGCGAGGCCAATGCCGTGCTGACCGATGAGACCGTGGCCCATTCACCGGAACTGGTGGCGGCGCGGGCTGCGTTGCGCAATGCAGTGACCGAGCTTCAGTTCCAGGACATGGCGTCCCAATTGATCTGGCACACCACCAAGGTGCTCCAAGGATGCGCTTTCCGGCTGGCCTCGGAGGCCATGGGCCATGAGGACGGAGAGGAAGCGGCGCCCTTTGCCGAAATGGCGCCGGACCGTCCGAACCCGGTCACGCAGAGCGAGATGGATGCAGGTTCGGTGGACCTGTTCTGACCTTTACACCGCTGGTTAACCTATATATTCAAGTCAGTTGGAGCCATACATGCAATCGATCCTTGCCGTAGATGATTCACCCTCCATGCGGAAAATGGTGTCGTTCACCCTGACAGGTGCCGGCTATCACGTTGTGGAGGCGGTGGATGGGCAGGATGCCCTGGAAAAGGCCGAGAGCCACGACATCGATCTCGTGCTGGCCGACCAGAACATGCCGCGGCTCGATGGCATTGGCCTGACCCGCAAACTGCGCGAAAACCCGAAATTCAAGACCATTCCCATTCTGATCCTGACCACCGAGTCCAGCGACCAGATGAAACAGGCAGGGCGCACTGCGGGTGCGACGGGCTGGCTGGTCAAGCCCTTTGATCCCAATCGCCTGATCGAAGTCATCCAGAAAGTGATCCGCTGAGCCGACCCGGCCCGGATCACCCAGTACACAGCAGGAGCCTACGATGGCGGATACCTACCAAGAAGGATCGGGCGGGGGCGCTGACTTCGACCTGAGCCAGTTCTATCAGATCTTCTTTGAAGAGGCCGGGGAGAACCTGGACCAGATGGAGCACATGCTCCTCAACCTGGATCTGGTCAATGCCAATGACGAGGAACTCAACGGCATCTTCCGTTGCGCCCACTCGATCAAGGGTGGCTCTGCCACCTTCGGTTTTTCCGATGTGGCGGAACTGACGCACCAGATGGAGTCGCTGCTGGACCGGCTGCGCCGCCACGAATTGCAGCCGATCCCGCAGATGGTGGACGTGCTGCTCGAATCTGCCGACGCCTCGCGCAGCCTGCTGGCCCGCCATCAGGCGGGTGGGCAGGGCGAGGCGGTGTCCACCGCATCGCTGGTGCGCCGGATCAGCGACCTGGCCGCAGGGCAGGTGCCTGGCGACGCTCCCGCCGCTGCGGCACCGCCACCCCCCCCGCCGCCACCCGCGCCCGCACCGGCCGCCGTGGCTCCGGCGCCTGCACCCAAGCCGGCCACGCCTGCGGTGGCAGGGCAGGCGCGCAAGCTCGAAATCCAGATCGGCCCGCTGGAGCGTCTGCAGCAGGCGGACGCCATCAAGGAACTGTTCCGCGATATTCCAGGGCTCGGCGCCATCCAGGACCTCGAAACGGCCCAGCCGAACACCCGTCTGTTCGCCGTGGAGACCACCTCCACCAACGACGACCTGCTGGACCTGTTCGCATTCCATGTCTCGAAGGAGCAGGTGGTCATCCGTGATGCGGCCGCGCCGGACAGCGCGCAGCCCGCGGCAGATGACGAAGAAGTCCTGGTGGCTGTGGATGGATCGGGCGCAGAGGCCCCCTACGGTTTCTTCAACGACGCGCCCGGCGCACCTTCGGACGCCCCCCAGGCCGCGGCGCAGGCACCCGTGCCCGCCAAGGCTGCTGCGCCCAAGGCCGCCGAGCCCAAGGCTGCCATGCAGGCGCAAATGGAGTCCACCACCATCCGCGTGGACGTCAAGAAGGTCGACCAGCTCATCAACCTGGTGGGCGAGCTGGTGATCACGCAGGCCATGCTGGCCCAGAACAGCCGTGGCCTGGATGCGGGTGCCTACCAGCAGTTGCTGGCAGGCCTGGCCGATCTGGACCGCAACACGCGCGATCTGCAGGAATCGGTCATGTCGATCCGCATGATCCCCATGTCCATCGTGTTCAGCCGGTTCCCGCGCATGCTGCGCGACCTGGCCAACAAGCTGGGCAAGAAGGTGGAGTTGGTCACGCTGGGTGAAGCGACCGAACTGGATAAGGGCCTGGTGGAGAAGATCACCGATCCGCTGACCCACCTGGTGCGCAACAGCTGCGACCACGGCATCGAAATGCCGGCGGACCGCCTGGCCAAGGGCAAGTCGGAGCACGGAACCATCACCTTGTCGGCCTCCCACCAGGGCGGCTCCATCGTGATCGAGGTGCGCGACGACGGGCGCGGGCTGTCGCGCGAGAAGATCCTGAAGAAGGCGCAGGAGCGCGGCCTGGACGTGTCCGAGCAGATGAGCGATGCCGAGGTATGGCAGCTGATCTTCGCGCCGGGCTTCTCCACGGCCGACGAGGTCACCGACGTGTCCGGCCGCGGTGTCGGCATGGACGTGGTCAAGCGCAATATCGCCGCCTTGAACGGTTCGGTCGAGATCGATTCCGCCGAAGGCTACGGCATGAAGGTTTCCGTTCGCCTGCCGCTGACGCTGGCCATCATGGACGGCATGTCGGTCGGGGTGAGCGACGAGGTCTACATCCTGCCGCTGTCGTCGGTGGTCGAGTCCTTCCAGGTCAACGCGGACGATGTGAGCACCGTGGCCCAAGGCTCCCAGCTGGTGAAGGTGCGCGACGAGTACATGCCGGTGATCGCGCTGGAGAAGATCTTCCAGGTGCCGCGTTTCGATCCCAACAAGTCCAGCAACATCATGGTGGTGGTGGAGGCCGATGGCAGCCGTGTGGCCTTGCTGGTGGATGAGCTTCTGGGCCAGCACCAGGTGGTGGTCAAGAACCTGGAATCGAACTACCGCAAGGTGCCCAACGTGTCTGGCGCGACCATTCTGGGCGATGGCACGGTGGCCCTGATTCTGGATACAGGCGGTCTGGTGCGCAGGGCGCGCCACTAGTTTCAAGCGATTCGAGCGCGCCAGCCCGCAGCGGGCGGCGCGGCTTAAAAAGGAGTGTGCACCATGAGTGTGATTGGAAAGACAGCAGAAGCGGTGCCAACCGGTACGCGGGAATACCTCACGTTCCGTCTCGATCAGGAAGAGTACGGCATCGACATCCTCAAAGTGCAGGAAATCCGTGGCTACGAGCCGCCGACGCGGATTGCGAACGCGCCCAGCTTCATCAAGGGCGTGGTCAACCTGCGCGGCACCATCGTGCCCATCGTGGACATGCGCATCAAGTTCAATTGCGCGCAGGCCGACTACAACAGCTTCACCGTGGTCATCATCCTGAATCTGCGCAACCGCGTGGTCGGGATCGTGGTGGACTCCGTGAGCGACGTGATGGAGCTGACGCCTGAAAGCATCCGTTCCGCACCCGACATCGAGAGCGCGATCGACGCCAGCTGCATCCTGGGTCTGGGCTCGGTCGGCGAGCGCATGCTGATCCTGCTGGACATCGAGAAACTCATGTCCGGCCTGGACATGGGGCTGGTGGCCGCCAACGAATAAGGCATACCGGCATGGACTGGCGATGCCGGCCCGGTGCCGGCTCGCCACTGTGGCTTGTAGATCTCTTGGAGTGAACAGAACTTCCCGTCGGATGATCAATATGGCCCAACCCATCAGCGCATCAGCTTCAGCCCGATCCCCAGCGTCCCGGGCGGAGCCCGCCATGGCCGCCGCGCCATCGGGGCCTTTGGCGCAAGGGCGGGAGTTCGTCTGGACCAATGCCGATTTTGCCCGGGTGCAAGCCCTGATCTACCAGCGCGCCGGCATCAGCCTGCACGACGGTAAGCACGCGATGGTGTACAGCCGCCTGTCCCGCCGTCTGCGGGACACCGGCCACTCGAGTTTTCACGACTACCTGGGTTGGCTGGAGACGCACGATGGGCCTGAATGGCAGGAATTCATCAATGCGCTCACCACCAACCTCACGGCCTTTTTTCGCGAGCAGCACCATTTCGAAATCTTTGCCTCGCATCTGCGAGGCAAGCCGGGCACCAACTGGCGCGTCTGGTGCAATGCCGCCTCCACGGGTGAGGAGCCGTATTCCATCGTCATGACCGCTTTCGAAGCGCTGGGGGCCAATGGTTCGTTCAAGCTCACGGCCAGCGACATCGATTCGCGGGTGCTGGCGACCGCGGCGCAGGGCGTGTACCGGCTGGACGGCCTCAAGGGCCTGAGCCCGGAGCGCCTGCAGAAGTTCTTTCTTCGCGGCAAGGCCGGCAACACGGGCATGGTGCGGGCCAAGCCCGAGCTGCGCCGCGCCATCGACTTCATGAGTGTGAATCTGATCCGCGACGACTGGCCGTTCAAGGAACCATTCGACGTGGTCTTCTGCCGCAACGTCATGATCTACTTTGATGCACCCACGCAGCGGCGCGTGCTGGAGAGAATCCACCGGGTGCTCAAGCCCGGCGGCATGCTGTTCGTGGGCCACGCGGAGAACTTCAGTGAGTCCCGAGACCTGTTTACGCTGCGTGGCAAGACGGTGTACGAGCGCCGTTGACCTGTCCATGTTGTCGCACCGCACCTAGCACCATGACCAACATTCAAGCAGGATCATCCCCCTCTCTGGCAGCCGCCGCGGGCGGCTCGGCGGAGCGGCGGCGCGCACCGCGCATTGCACCGCTGAGCGCGGACATCTATTCAGCCGGAAATGCACCCGCCCGGGAGTCGTCGCTCCAGGACCTCAAGGCACGTTCGCGCAAGCCGGGCGAGGCCTCGTTCTTCTATCTGGACCACCACTTCCAGCACAACGCGGTCAAGGTCCTGCCCGGAGAGTACTTCGTTGCCGACGAAAACATGGTCATCATGACGGTCCTGGGCTCGTGCATCGCCGCCTGCCTGTGGGACAGCCGTGCGCGCATCGGCGGCATGAACCACTTCATGCTGCCCGACGGCGATGTGGCGGATGCATCGGGTCGCTATGGCTCGTACGCCATGGAACTGCTCATCAACGAGATGATGAAGCAGGGTGCCCGGCGGGAGACCATGCAGGCCAAGATCTTCGGTGGCGCGCAGGTCATGCACAACTTCACCACGATGAACGTGGGCGAGCGCAACACCAATTTTGTTCTGAATTATCTGCACACCGAGCGCATTCCCATCGTCTCCGAAGACGTGCTGGACATCTACCCGCGCAAGGTGGTCTTCTTTCCCGTGACCGGGAAAGCCATGGTCAAGCGACTGGCACATGCCCATCCGGAGGCTCTGGTGGCCCAGGAAGTCAAGGGCAATGCCGCCAACGTGGCCAAGACCACTTCCGGCGGCTCTGTGGATCTGTTTTAAAGAAAGCGTGAGTGAATGAGCAGGAAAATCCGGGTGATCGTGGTGGACGATTCGGCACTGGTCCGGAGTCTGCTGTCCGAGATCATCAACCGGCAGCGGGACATGGAGTGCATCGGCACCGCGAATGACCCCTTGATCGCACGCGAGATGATCCGCGAGCTCAATCCCGATGTCATCACGCTGGACGTCGAGATGCCCCGCATGGACGGCATCGATTTTCTCGGCCGCCTGATGCGGCTGCGCCCGATGCCGGTCGTGATGATCTCGACGCTGACCGAGCGCGGTGCCGAGGTGACGATGAAGGCGCTGGAACTGGGCGCCGTCGACTTCGTGGCCAAGCCGCGTGTCGGCCTGGCCAGCGGGCTCAATGATCTGGCGTCGTTGATTGTGGAGAAGATCCGCGTCGCAGCGGTCGCACAGGTGCGCCGGGCCCCGGCCCGGGAGGCCGCGGTGCCGGGCCATGCCGGCAGTGCCGTGGCGCCGCCGTCGTCGTCATCGGCCCTGCTGGGCCGGTTGTCGACCGAGAAGCTGATCTGCATCGGCGCGTCGACCGGCGGTACCGAGGCGATCAAGGAAGTGCTGGTGCACATGCCCGCCGACTCCCCGGCGATCGTGATCACGCAGCACATGCCGCCGGGTTTCACCACGAGCTTTGCCGCGCGCCTGAACGGCCTGTGCCAGATCACGGTGAAAGAGGCGGTCAACGGCGAGCGCATCCTGCCTGGCCATGCCTACATTGCGCCCGGCGGGACACAGTTCCATGTCGCGCGCAGTGGAGCCAACTATGTGGCGGTGGTGGACGACGGCCCGCCGGTGAACCGGCACAAGCCTTCGGTCGAGGTGTTGTTCAAGTCTGCCGCCGCGGTGGTGGGGCGCAATGCGTTCGGCATCATGCTCACCGGCATGGGCAACGACGGCGCCGCCGCCATGCGGGAGATGAAAGACGCGGGCAGCTACAACTATGTGCAGGACGAAGCGACCTGCATCGTGTTCGGCATGCCGCGCGAGGCCATTGCCCACGGCGCCGCGGACGAGGTGCTGCCGCTGGGGCAGATCGCGCCCGCATTGATCAGCCGCCTGCGCGGGGCGACCGACCGGCTGCACCACCGCATCTGAGCGATGGCCGGGGCGCCGCCTGCGGAGCCCTGGCGCAGTTCTTGGGGCACTGCGCCGCTCCGAGAGCCCCCGGACATGCATCACGCGGACAAAGCCGTCCAGCGCTCCAGCGCTTCCATCAGTTCATCGTCGATCTCGCCCGACCGCACGCCCATGGCCGCAGCGCGGGCAGGGTCCGTGCTGTACAGGCGCCCATCTGCCAGTCCGTCCTGCAGCGTCTTTTGTTCTTCTTCCAGCGCAGCGATGCGGGCAGGCAGCTGTTCGAGCTCGCGCTGCTCCTTGTAGCTGAGCTTCTTCCTGGGTGCTGCCGCAGGCTCGCCGGAAGCGCGCTGGGCCGGATTCTTGTCGGGACTTTCGCTGTCGGCCTTGGCGGCTGTGGCCGCCGACGCCGCTGCGGAAGCGTTCAACGCGCGGCTGCGTTTGGATTGCAGCAGCCAGTCCTGAACCCCGCCCTCGTATTCGCGCCAGAGGCCGTCACCTTCAAAGGCAATGGTGCTGGTGACGACGTTGTCCAGGAAGGTTCTGTCGTGGCTGACCAGGAACACGGTGCCGTCGTAGTTCTCCAGCAGCTCTTCCAGCAGGTCCAGGGTGTCAATGTCCAGGTCGTTGGTCGGCTCGTCGAGCACCAGCACATTGGCGGGGCGTGCGAACAGCCGCGCCAGCAGGAGGCGGTTGCGCTCCCCGCCAGACAGTGAACGCACGGGCGAGTGGGCGCGCGCAGGAGAGAACAGGAAGTCGCTCAGGTAGCTCTTCACGTGCTTGCGCTGGTTGCCGATCTCGATCCATTCACTGCCAGGGCTGATGAAATCCTCCAGCGTCGCGTCCAGGTTGATGGCGTGCCGCATCTGGTCAAAGTAGGCGACCTGCAGGTTGGCACCCTGGCGGATGGTGCCCTTGTCGGGCTGCAATTCACCGAGGATCAACTTGAGCAAGGTCGTCTTGCCAGCGCCGTTCGGGCCGATCAGGCCCACCTTGTCGCCCCGCAGGATGGTGCCCGTGAAGCCCCGCACGATGGCCCGTTCGCCGAACGACTTGCTCACATCCGTGAGTTCGGCAACGATCTTCCCTTGGTAGCCGTTGGAGCCGCCTGAAGCAACGTCCATCCGCACGCTGCCCACGACATCCCGGCGGGCTTCCCGCTTGGAGCGCAATTGTTCCAGCCGGCTGATGCGGCTCTGGCTGCGTGTGCGCCGCGCTTCCACCCCTCTGCGGATCCAGACTTCTTCCTGTGCCAGCAGCTTGTCGGCCTTGGCGGCAATGACCGCCTCCTGGGCCAATTGCTCTTCCTTCTGCAGCAGGTACTGCGCGAAATTGCCGGGATAGGAACGCAGTTGCCCCCGGTCCAGTTCCACGATGCGCGTCGCCACACGGTCCAGGAACGAGCGGTCGTGGGTGATCGTGACCACGCTGCCGGGGAAGTCGATCAGCAGTTCTTCCAGCCACTCGATCGAATCCAGGTCCAGGTGGTTGGTAGGTTCGTCCAGCAGCAACACATCAGGGCGCGCCACCAAGGCTTGCGCCAGGGCCACCCGCTTCTTGGTACCGCCGGACAGCGTGCCAACCACGGCGTCCGGGTCCAGGTGCAGGCGTTGCAGCGTTTCTTCCACGCGTTGCTCCCAGTTCCAGGCATCGTAGGCCTCGATCTCGGACTGCAGGGCATCCAGGTCCAGCCCTTCGGCGCCTGAAAGGTACTGGTCCCGGATCGCAATGACACGCTGCAGCCCTTCGGAGGCCGCCTTGAAGATGGTGGCGGACGGGTCTAGCGAGGGCTCCTGCGCCACGAACGCAATGCGCACACCTTGCTGCACTTGCAGCGAGCCATCGTCTGGTTTGGCCATGCCACCCAGAATCTTCAACATGGAAGACTTGCCTGCGCCATTGCGGCCGATGAGACCGACGCGCTCCGCCGTTTCGAGAGAAAAGCCGGCGTGATCCAGCAGTGCGACGTGCCCAAAAGCAAGTTGGGCGTCGAGTAGGGTGATAAGTGCCATAGGGGCACGATTATCGGTGGAGGGCGCATTGCGTCACTTCGTCCCGTGTTGCGGGCGTGCGGTCCTGGCCTTGCGGAGCCTCTGCTGGAGACCTCCCGGCGCATTGCGCCCCCCAGGGACTGCTCGACGCCTCCATTAGAAGCATTGCCGGCATGGCCCTTGGAAAATCACGCCGATGGTGCAAATTCTTCATGAGTCTTGCGATGACCTCCAAAACGGTGCTATAGTCGAGGGCTTCGCTACTGAGACGGCTGCTGCAGATTGCAGGAGATGTTGAAGTTCAGGAGGTTGGTTGGTGATGAAGGCT